>CAZVKY010000047.1:0-14203 GCA_964627915.1 uncultured Thermoplasmatales archaeon | reverse complement strand
TCTTTTGGAATGAAGGTATCATACAATCGCCAATACAACCAATAATATTTCGCTAAATCCCTTTGAACATCTAACTTTAACGCTAAGGGAAGATTTGGTTTTAAACAGGTTTTAATATACTCTGGGACCGAAAACGTGTTGAAATAAAATCCACCAGGTAGATAACTACCTGCTCCGGGACCAAAACCAATATATTCATCTCTTGTCACTGAAGAATATCGTGGAACACTTCCCTTTTTAAATCCCCAGACCGAGACCCGATCATATCCATGATCAATACAGTAATCATGAATGGTTTTGTACATGATTCTCCTAGTCAAAATATGAGGCATCCGCACCTGTTTGAGTTTCAAATATCTGCCAGCTTTACTGTATGGGAAGGTAAACAATGGATAAAAGGTGAGTTGATCAGCATGAAATGACATTGCTTTTCGTAAATCAGCCAAGACATCTTTCAGCTGTTGACCCGGCAGTGCAAACATCAAATCAACGTTTACATTATCAAACGTACTGTCAACAACCAAGTTCAGTGCTTCTTCTGCTGTTTTTGGATCATAATTTCTTCCAATAAAATCAAGGGATTTCTTTTGAAAACTTTGAATACCTAGGCTTATCATATTTACCTTGCTATCTTTGAGTTTTTGGACTACTTCATCATTGATATCCGAAGGGTTTGTTTCAACAGCAATATTTCCAGTGATTTGAAATGAATCTTTAATGGTATCAATGATAGATCCTAAGTCATCAATAATAGTGGTAGGAGTTCCACCACCAATATAGAGCGAGGGAACCTTGATAGGGCCAAGAATCTCTTGATACTGAGCTATTTCATTTTTTATTGCTTTTAGAAATGGTTTCACATCTTTCTTATTATATCTGATTTTGTTATATGGACAATAAGGACACATATTCTTGCAAAAAGGAATATGAACATACAGTGGAATTGATTGAAGATCTGGTTTTGACAAGCTATGATGTTTTTGGAAAGTGAATTTTTGATCATTGCCGACTAATTTTTTTCGAATGCTTGATGTGAACCATTTTGATATCATAACTACTCATCATCATCCTAGCCATAACCATATTGACTACAATAAAAGGATATTTCATCATTGAATCATAAATGTTCTGATAAAAAAAGATATCATTTGTCTGACAACAAAAAATATTGGCGAATGATTTTTTTTAATTATTCATGATG
Source organism: uncultured Thermoplasmatales archaeon (assembly GCA_964627915.1). GTDB lineage: Archaea > Thermoplasmatota > E2 > DHVEG-1 > DHVEG-1 > EX4572-165. The sequence continues at coordinate 13,002 of CAZVKY010000047.1, read as the reverse complement.
ACAGAATGACAGACATCATTTAAATACCATAATTTCACAAACCACCTATCAAAGAAATAATAAAAAAGAAATGGTGAACGAATTATGAGTGTTGAAATGGAACTTGATAAGAAGTTTGTTTGCCCCAATTGTGGAGCAGAAATGCATTTATCTACTGATGCTGCCGTTCCTATCTACGTCTGCAGTGACTGTGGCTGCACCATAGAAGCGGAAGAAGAACAAAATTTTGACTCTGCTGATCTCTGTCCAAATTGCAATCAACCAATGCAGGGAAGTGAATGTTCATACTGTGGATATGATCTTGGATCGGATTTTGAATAACATAAAAAAATATTCTCACCCTTTTTTGTATCACAATTGATATCATTATCATAGGGATTAATCCCATAATATATTTTATTACTCATGGTCATCCAACGACGGATTAAAATAATAAAACAGCCGTATAGAATCAATTGTATGTCTGAAAATAAGAAAAACGTATTATTCATTTGCTCACAAAATTGGCATCGAAGTAAAACCGCAGAAACCATTTTTTCAAACAATCAGAGCCTTAATGTTAAATCAGCAGGAACAAATACCTATGCAGAAACACCCCTCTCAAATCAGCTTCTTACATGGGCAGATACCGTTTTTGTCATGGAACCCCACCATAAACAATCAATTTTAAAAAGATTTGATTCCTCCATCATCCAAGATAAACAAATTATTGTTCTTGACATACCAGATCGATATCACTATATGGACCCAACGCTCATTGATATGCTAAAAAGAAAAGTTACAACCCAAATCTAATTATTAAAAAAAATGAGAGGATATTTTTTCTCTTATTTTCCTCTGTTGAAAGAAAAAATTTATATACTGTTTTTACCCATCAGTTTTTCAATCCAGATGATCAACTATTCGCGGAGTAAAAGAGCAATGAACGAGGAAATACAGCACTTAAACAAGCAGGCAGCGGAATATGCAACACAACTAGAGAAACTAAGAAACGAAATAGAAAAAATCATTGTGGGACAAGATGATATCATCGAAAAGATGATTCTCTCATTGATTGTTCAAGGTCATGTTCTGCTTGAAGGAGTTCCAGGTCTAGCAAAAACCCTGATGATTCATACCTTATCAGAATGTATTGATTGTAGTTTTGTACGCATGCAATTTACTCCAGATCTTCTCCCAGCAGATATCACTGGAACAAAGATTTATAATCACAAAGATATGTCATTTACCACATTGAAGGGACCGATTTTTGCAAATTTTGTGTTAGCTGATGAAGTAAATAGGGCTCCACCTAAAGTGCAATCTGCATTACTTGAAGCAATGCAAGAAAAACAGATCAGTATTCAAGGTGAAACTTTTCAGTTAGAACGCCCCTTTTTAGTCATGGCAACCCAGAATCCCATTGAATCAGAGGGAACCTATAAACTTCCTGAAGCAGAAGTTGACCGGTTTGTGTTCAAACTCTTAATCAATCATCCAACGAAAAAAGAAGAAATTGAAATCATCAATCGATTCACAGAGGGAAACAATCCAAAACCATCAACGATTATGAGTATGAAACAAGTCCTTGATATACAAGATTTCAATCAAAAGATCTATGCTGATGAAAAAATAAAAGAATATGTATCAGAAATTGTGGATGCTACACGGAATCCATCAACCTATAACATTGATGCACAAGATTATATCGAATATGGTGCATCACCTCGAGCATCACTTTGGTTAATACTTGCTGGAAAAGCCCATGCGATGATACAGGGAAGAGGATATGTTACCCCTGAAGATATTCAAGCAATCGCCTATGAAACACTAAGACATCGCATCCTGTTAACCTATGAAGCAGAAGCTGAAGAGATAACTAGTGATCAGCTCATTAAACAAATCCTTAACCAGGTCAAGGTCCCATAAGATCATTGCATTATCATTGAAACCATTTTTTAGGGAAAAAACATGGAGCAAACAAAGGAAATCATCAAACGCGTGAAAAAACTTGAAATTACCACGAAACAATTAGTTGATGGACTTATCACTGGTAATTATCATTCTGTGTTCAAAGGGCAAGGCATTGAGTTTTCCGAGAGCAGAGAATACCGCATTGGTGATGATATTCGATCCATTGATTGGAAGGTCACTGCCCGGTTTAATCATCCATACATAAAGGAGTTTATCGAAGAAAGAGATCTTCATGTCTATTTTGCTCTTGATGTCTCTGGATCAAGTAGCTTTGGTAATAATGTTTCCAAACGAAAAAAAGCACTTGAAATCGTGGCAAGTCTGATGTTTGCCGCATTAAAAAATAATGATAATGTAGGTGTATTCTTGTTTACTGATAGTATTGAACTCTTTATTCCCGCTCGAAAGGGAAGAAAACATGTGTTAAAGGCTATTAGTAAAATCGTCGGATTCAAATCACAATCAATGAATACCAATCTTTCTGCATCACTTGAGTATATTTCAAAGGTGATCCATAAACGAAGTATTGTGTTTGTGGTCTCTGATTTTTTTGATGATGATTTTCAGCATCCCTTGAAAATATTAAAAAACAAACATGATGTCATTGCATTGAGAGTAATAGATAAAAGAGAACAAGAAATACCTGATATCGGCCTCATTGAACTAGAGGATGAAGAAACCGGTGAACAAATACTGGTGGATACCTCAGATGAAACGTTTCAGCAACGCTATAAAGAACAAATTGCTCATCATGAACAACATTTGATTCATTCATTACGAAAGATCAAAATAGATATGGTCAACATTCTTACTGATGAGCCCTTTGATGTACCATTGAAAAAATTCTTTAAATATCGATTACAACGGGTGATGCGTTAATGGCAGGTTTTGATGACCCGCTGTTTCTCATTGGTCTCATCATTATCCCTATTCTTTATGTGATTTATAGGAAAATCACTGCGAAAAGAAAGAAAGCAGCCATGAAATTCAGTCATCTCGCATTCATTAAAACCGCAATGGGTGATAAGAAAAAAATAAAACGAGGTGAACTCTTGTTTACCTTCACACTACTCTCTATTGCTTTTATGATCATCGGGTTTGCTAATCCACATATCCCCTTGGAACAAACCAAGGAAGGAGTCAATGTAGTATTAGTGATTGATATCTCAGGGAGTATGCAAGCAACTGATTATGAACCATCCCGTATTGAAGCAGCAAAGGAGTCAGCAGAAATCCTGCTTGAATCATTACAAAACAAGGACCATGTTGGAATCGTCACCTTTGAATCAGGGGCTACCACTGCTGCTTATTTAAGCCCCTATAAAGAAGATGTCATTGAAAAACTCCGAAGCATCAATGCCAAAGAAGGAAAAACCGCCATCGGAGATGGTCTGGCATTGGGTATTGATATGGCCTCATCAATTCCTAATAAAAAAAAAGTAGTAATCCTGCTCAGTGATGGAGTAAACAATGCAGGTGTCATCAGTCCATCAGAAGCCATTGAATTTGCTCAATTAGAAGATATTCAAGTATATAGCATTGGGATGGGCTCTGATGGAAAAGTAGTGCTTGGTCATGATTGGATGGGAAATCCCATTTATGCTGAACTCGATGAAGCAACACTGCAAACTATTGCTAGTGAAACCGGTGGAGAGTATTACAAATCTGTTAATACACAAACCCTGGACAACATTTATGAAAACATTGGGGAAAATATTGAACGGGAAAAAGAGGAAACAAATATCAAGGACTGGTTCTTCTTTTCCGCACTCGTTCTCATTTTGATTCAGTTTTATTATCGCTATGGAAAAGGGAGGATCATTCAATGAGGAAAATACTGAGTATTTTTTTCATTTGTTTGCTTATGAGCATTCCCTCAGTGTGTGCTGAGGAAATCACATTTTCTGTTGAACAGAAAGAATACTATTTTTTAACCGGTGAACAAGCAATCATTCCACTCACCATGAATAATACGTATGATGAAAACATTCAAGGTAGGATGAGCTATCAACTCACACAAACGGTTCAACAAGGTGGAAGCAGTTATTCCTCAACGAATTCTCAATCACAATCATTTTCGGTTTCAAAAGGAAACAATACCATTCAACTCAATTTTGGACAATCAGATCAACCATTACAACTTGATGCTGACCTCACGTTTTCGTATCAGCAGAACAATAAAGACCACATTGTTTCCCTTGATAATATTCGAATTTATTTTGTCTCAAATGAATCACAGAAGAACAATGAAAAGAATCCACAGCAGAGTTCTTCAGAGGAAATAAAAAATGCTGAGCCAAATCAAAACAATCAACAGCAACCACAGACACCGCAACAAAAACTGCAGAATAATCAGATGAATCAAGATAGCCAGGCCCTTAAGAATCAAATCCAACAGCAACTGGCTGAAAAACAAGCTCAACAGGATGCATTTGAACAGAATCTAATGAATAACTCAGATTTGCAACAGCATCATCAGGATTTACTCGATCAAAACTATTCCCTGAAAGACAAACAACTCGCTGCTGAAAGCAATGAAACCGGTGATTTTAATTTTACCTATGAAAATAAACAGGGAGAAACGGCAAATTTACAGGGACGAATGGAAAATGGGACCTTACAAGAGGTGCAGAAGCAGACCGCTGAAGATCGGGAACAAATGCTTGAAACATTAAATCAGAGTCAACAATTCCAGGAATACAAAAACCAACTCAATCAAGAAGGGTTCAATCAAACCGCGGTATCGTTTCATCAACAAGGAAATGAAACTACTGTGCAAATTGATTATCAAAATCAAAAAAATGAAACCGCTACTATTACTGCAGAATTTGAAGATAAACAACTGCAAGAGGTAAGATTATCAAAGGAAGAACCAATACATATGTTGTTTTGGCTTATCCCAGTTATCGGTTTTTTGGTTATTCTCATTATTTTTCTCTATTATCGATATTTCATCAAACAGCATCAGGATTCCAATTCACCAGCTCAACCATTGAAAAAACCATTTGATTATAAAAAAGAAGCAAGAAAGTTACTGTTGGCAGCTGAGCAATTATACAAGGAAAAGAAATACAAAGATGCCTATGGCAAAGCAGGTCAAGCATTAAGACTGTATCTTAGCTATGAACACGGTTTAAAAAGAGAAGTGACCAATGATGAGGTCATCCGATTTTTGAAAAACAAACAATATCCATATCAACAGATCAAACATTGTTTTGATCTCTGTAGCCTGGTAGAATTTGCTAAATATCAAGCAAATAACACTGATTTTGATCAAATCAAAACAACCGTAGGAAAAACCATCCAACAGCCCATATAACCTTGATACAGACCCCACCCATCAATTATACATTTTTACCCTCATCGAAATATTTTTAACAGCATGTTCATAATAATGGTTGATGAGGATATGGTAAGATGCAACAGGGATAATAATCAATGGTTAATTCAAAACCAATTGTGACTTGAAAATAACCATTCAATCTCAGCTATCATGAAATTGATATCATCGTTTCATTTATTTATGAAAATGAGATAATGAATGTAAAACTGGAAAAACTTTATTAAACTATAAAATATAATATATTATGTTTGTAAATAGAATAGGGGATTAAACGTTGAGCGTTGATGAACATGCTACACTGGATGATTTTTTCAATATGACCCGCTCGGATCTGGAAAAAGTCATGGATACTATTATCACTGAAAAAGAAATGAGAGAAATCTTGCAAGGCGGCAAGCGTTTGCGTCCATTACTTTCTCAGCTCGCTTTTAAGGCCTGTACTAGTGGAATGGAAACCGCTGAAAAATATCGCCGATGTCTTGAAGGATCACTTTGTATCGAACTAGCCCATAGTGCCTCACTAGTCCATGATGATATCATCGATAAAGATGACATACGTCGAGGTAAAAAAGCATTTCATATCTCTGAAGGAATAAGCAGAGCTTTAATCACTGGGCATAAGATGTTAACAAAAGGATTTAATATTGCATTGAGTCATGGGAAAGGTATTGCTGAGGTCTATGTTGACTCCTGGCATCGAGTGCTCAATGGAGAGATCATGGAAGTAGATTTCAATGATAGTTCATCAAATAATGCCTCAATGAAATCACAAATCTTTGAAGCATATCATCAAATCATCGATCTGAAAACCGCTGCTCTTTTTTCTTCATCCTGTCGTGCTGGAGCAATGGAAGCAGACATGGTTGGCGACATTCTCAATGTGTTTTCATCATTTGGCCGTGAAATCGGCATTGCCTACCAACTCGCTGATGATCTCGTTGATCTTGAACAAGGCGAGATGATAGAAAGTGTTATTCTCCCACTGTTAACTCGATTGGGAATGAAACAAAAAGTAAATATGCTGAAAAAACAGGAAATCAAGCTATTCTTTTCTAAGAACAAAGAAAAAATCAAACAATTCTACATCGATGAAATCAAAAAACATGTGAAGAAGGCTGAGGAGATCAGTACATCAGATCTTATTCCAGAATCCCATTATAAGAATCTACTCTCAGAGGCACCCTCATTTATTATCAATGCAATGCTTCGTGAAATCAACATCACCGTTTAAAAAGCGCCCATCATTCAATTGAACCATTTTTTTAGTCATCATCTTTGTGATATTCATCAGTATAGAGATCGTTAATCCGAGAGAGAAGAGATGATGATAGAGCATTGTTTTCTGGTGAATGCATATAGGCTTTCACCGGCGGTCGGGTAACAAAGAAAATAATTCCGAGATCCGTTAAAAAAGCTATCATCACCGCAATTAACATCGGAATAGAAAAACGAGTGTCCATAAAAACAAGAGCGGTAATCATCAATGACACCATGAGAAAACCAAAGATAACTAGAAAAATGGTGGAAAAAATAATACCTGCATTCCATACCCATTTTCTTCCTTTATATGTTTCATATGAAAAAATAATGAAAATCACGCCGAAAACAAGCATGGATATAGCAAACATCAGGTAAGAGAAAAACACCATTGGATCATAAAACGAGGGAGTGGTCACCGACCATTCAAGGACATTAAGGACCATTTCGAATGAATAATATGCAAAAATAATGAAGATTGATGAAAAAACTAACCAAAGCAAGACCAGCAAATGAAGAATAAACGGTTTCTTAGGCATGATTTTTTTCATCCTTATCCAATTATTGTGATGGAAAAGATTTCTTTCATACTTATAAGTTTGCCCATCCTTTTTTTGCTCATGAACCAAGAAAAAAAGATCATACAAACTCTTTTATTTTACTTCCCTTTACTATGTTTTACTTCATGTATCAATGCGTGATCCAACGAGAACTGAGGATATCAAAATCTTATGATTGATACTGATGAGGGAAAAATAATCATCCATGTTCATAATAAAAAAGGGGAGAACAAAAAAAACTATGGTATCAATAACCTGCTATGGCGGTGTTGGAGAAATTGGGGGAAACAAAATCCTGGTGGAACAAAACAAAACCAGGTTATTCCTAGATTTTGGGATGAGTTTCACAAAAAATGGTTATTATTATTCAGAGTTTTTACAACCACGGAAATGTGGTGGACTTGAGGATTTCTTTGAACTCGATCTCATTCCAGATCTCAAAGGAATCTATCGATTAGATTATCTGAACCATATGGGGAGAACACCAGAGAAACGATTGGTGGATGCGGTTTTTTTATCACATGCACATGCTGATCATGCACAATACATTCATTTTCTGAGAAAGGATATTCCCATCTATGGAACTCTTGCCTCAAAACGGATTTTACAAGTGCTTGAGGAAACAGGAGTAAATCAATTCGGGGAACTTTTGACCACCTGTGATGCGTTTACATTTTATACCACTAAAAATGAGACCCTTGGCAGAGTGACCAAAAGACAGAAAGATCATGTTAATAAACGGGTTTTTCATGAAATGCATGAAAATCAACCAGTGACCATTGGTGATTTCAAGGTTGAGATGATACCGGTTGATCATTCACTTCCTGGAGCCTGCGGGTTTCTTCTGTCCACAAAAAATCAAACCATCGCTTATACTGGTGATATCCGATTCCATGGTTATCATAAGGATCTTAGCAAACGTTTTGTGGAAAAAGTATCTAGTGAGAAAATCGATTGTTTGCTATGTGAAGGAACACGGATTAAAAAAACAAATAAAGACAGTGAAAAAGGAGTGCAACAGATTCTTTCAACTTATATTTCAAAGGCCCCCGGCCTCGTATTCGTAGAACATCCCATTCGGGATCTGGATCGTTCACTGACGATTTATAAATCAGCAAAAGAAAACAAGAGAACGTTTGTGGTCACGCTTAAACTTGCGTATTTACTGAACGCCTTTGGGTTAGATGCACCGTTCACACTTGATGATGTAGCCATTCTTGTTCCTCGGAAAAGCTGGGGTCTTATCACCCATGATGCTTTTTCCATGACTCAAGTGAAAAAAGATTATACAAAATGGGAACGAGCGTTTATTGATCATCGGAATGCTATCACCTACAAAGACCTTCAAAAAAATCCAGAAGGATATGTTGTTTCTATGAACATGTGGGAAATCAAACAGCTTATTGATATTCAGCCAAAACAAGCAATATGGATTAAATCTACCTGTGAACCATTCAATGAAGAAATGGAGATTGATGAAGAACGAAAACATCATTGGCTTAATCATTTCAATATCAAAGAATATAATGCCCATGCATCCGGTCATGCCTCTGGCGTGGAACTTACTTATCTTATTAAACAAATCAATCCACAAACATTGATTCCGGTTCATACCCAAAATCCAGAGTATTTTCAAGAGATTGCTCGCAAATTAAGTGAGGATATCATTGTTATTCCCCCGGTGTATGGAAAAAAATATGTGATTTGATCATCACTTGTTTGCTTAAAGACTATCAACTGCAATATATACTGGTTTCAAAGAAAGAAAAGAGTCACCGTAAAAAAGAAGTTTTTTTAGAATTTATTAACACAATTCAATGCTAAATCGGCCTTTAATAAACTTTTTATATCATTAGATAAATTCTGTTTGTGAGTGGGGAGATACAATTATTCAGTTTTACGCACTACATTCCTCCCAGACGGAGAAAGGGTGCATCCCATCCCCCCACTCAAATTCTTATTGCATTACCTCATCAAATATTTGTTCAAAAACCTGCAAGCTTTGCTCATCGAATAAAATGAACTGGACGGTGAGTGAATCAGTTCTTTGGAACAAAAATCGATAAACCGTTTCAAGTGCAACATGGGCAGCGTCTTTTGGGGGATAACCAAACGCACCAGTGCTAATAGCTGGAAAAGAAATGCTTTGAAGTTTATACTTTGTTGCAAGTGTCAGACTATTCCGGTAACAAGCAGCTAATTGTTCAGCATCTTTATTTGATCCCGTGTAAACTGGTCCTACGGTATGAATCACAAAAGATGCATCCAGATGATATCCCTTAGTAATTTTTGCTTCACCAGTATTGCAACCACCTAAGGTTTTACATTCCTCCCATAACTGAGGTCCTGCTGCTCGATGAATAGCACCAGCTACACCTCCGCCAGGGGCTAATCGTTTATTTGCCGCGTTCACAATCGCATCAGTTGATTGATTAGTGATATCCCCTTTCTTACTTTTAATCAGTGACCGATTCACTTTTTTCTCTCTCATATGATTACAAAAAGAAACACATGAATGAAAGCTATTTAATTGTATTACAAAAAAATGAGCCCCTTTGTTTTTTATGCTTCCTGTGGTTTTAACATAATAGATGATTCAGATTACTCATCTAACAAAACGATATGGTCAAACCCAGGCTTTATCAGATGTCAGCCTTACATTCAAAGAAAAAAAAGTAACTGCTATCATGGGTGAAAATGGAGCAGGAAAAAGTACGCTTCTTAAGATTTGTGCTGGTATCATGGCTTATGATACTGGATCTATCATTATCGATGGGAAAAACCTATCAAAACAATCAATCCAAGTTCGAGAAAACCTTGGCTATCTTCCTGAAATGCCCTATATGTATGATAGGCTCACAGGTCGAGAATTTTTATTATACATCGCGTCACTTCGACGGTTGCAGCAAGGAGAATCAGAAATCAATCGATTATCGGGACTTCTTGGAATACAATCATTCCTTGACCGTGAACTGGGAAGTTACTCAAAAGGTATGAAACAAAAAATATCCTTGATCTCAGCAATTATGCATAATCCAAGGAATCTACTGCTTGATGAACCAGTATGGGGTTTAGATCCACTTACCTCTCGAACATTACGACGATTTATCCGCGATCGAAAAGGAACAACAGTGATTGCTACTCATTCTCCAAATCTGGTCGAACAAGTCGCTGATGTGGTCAGTTTCCTTTCAAAAGGAATCGTTCTAACGACGGAGACTGTTTCTTCAGTGATTGAAACACATGGAAGCATTGAGGATGCCTATTTCAATGAGGCACGGGAGCCACATGCTTGAAACATATATCATCGTTCTTACGCAATCATTTCGAAATTTAAAGAAAAATATAATAATCTCACCATTTCTTTATGTGCTGTTCAGCCTGATGATTCTTTTTTCCAGTCTTTTTGTCGGATTTCTCACCGTAATATTGCTCAGAACCAATGTTTCTCTTGATATCAACAATGTATTCTTTATCGTGTTTTTTCTTTTTCTGTTGAAAAGTTCTCATGATTTCTATTTTTCTTTCACCAAGTCTGAATCAGTGACCTATACGTTTTCCACACCAAATGCACATTGGAAAACCGTCTTTGAATTGTTTCTTGTTGTCTTCTGGGTTCAACTCGGGTTATGGGTTCTTTTTAGCACACTTTACATGATTCCTCTGGTAACCGCGGGTGTACCACTGATCTATCCATTGATCTATTTGAAATTCACTGGCGGCATCATTCTTGCTACCATTGTTGGATCAACACTTGTGCTTCATTATTTTAGTTCAAAAAAATACCGATTAATTCCACTTGGTTTTTTGATATATGCTTTATTTGTTTTCTCAAATGTAATAGCTCTTCTTATTATCATCCTTCTTTCATTTGTTTTTCTTCTCTGGAGTTTGCAGTTCTGTCTTGACAGTTATCAATTTATCAGTCGGAAACAACGCATACCAGAAAAAGCACAGGTATGGTTGTCCAATCTTAAACAAGCCGTGTTTCATAAAGAAATCATTGTGCTCTGGCGGGAACGAATCCTGTTCAGCATTCTTTTTTCTAGTGTGCTCATCGGCGTGTTCAGTGGTTATCTTGCCCGGTTTGGTGCAGATGAATTTCTCCCAGCAGGACTGGAAGAGATTGCAGCGATGATTAGTCCAGAGGCATATGCCTTTTTTGGCATTTATGTACTTACCATTCATGGTGCTGTTTTTGTTTCTCTCAGCTTATTTCTCAATGAAGCAGATACACTCTGGTTACTTCGACATCTTCCTGTACAGATGCAGGATATCGTTAAAGGAAAAGCTCGTGCATTACTCATTCCTTTTCTCTGCTGCATCCCATTTATCGCCTATTATGCAGCGTTTACCAGCCTTTCATCAATCTTCCTTTTACTCTGGTTTCTTGTTTTTTCATTTTTAGCAAGCATCATCATTTGTTTTCCTTTAGGAGCTCGATATGCTGGAAGAAAATCAGATATCTTGCTCTTATACAGTATATCATTATTTATTTTCATGATTCTTGGTTTTGCTTTTTCTCTGAACTACACCCTTGGAATCTTAGGGGAATCAAAGATGTTGTTCTATCTTTTTTCCATTCTCATTGAACTTTGCCTGTTTTATTTTGTTTCCATACGACTCACGGCATATTTGTTGACCGTGAGATATAGCATAAAACAATAACTTAAATCAAATAAAGCAATAGAATAAAGATGGCAGAAAAGCCAGGAGGAGGAAGAATGGGATGCACCCTCTTCTGGCTAGTTCCCCCGCATTCATCGTCTTTCTAATTTTAGTATTAGTGCTCTTTGTTTATAAAACAAAAAAAGGGGTCAGTGAAAGTAAAGCCTAACACTAAAAAGCTATCTTCAAAAATCGTAATTTATAACGACGTTTTTTCAAGAAACATACAGTATTATGAATGAGGAATCGATATCATTTTTTGATGGCAGCAGAATCATCGGAAGGTTTTACCCTTGCAAGAGGTCTGAATCCAACATATCTTCCAAACAAAATCCTTATGTTGTTATTAGCAGCCCTATTCATTCTTAGTGTTGGTTGGTCACTTTACCAGGGCGAAGCAATAATTCAGAGCCTGATCTTAGGTGTCGTTCAAATATTGATTGTTTTTTTATGCTGGGCAACTGCCCGTGAACTCGATCCCGATCATGACTACGCTGCCTTTTTTGGTATCCCTTTTCTATTTCATCCCCTTGTTTTTGGACAGGCAAATATCCTCATCTTATTCTGGTTTCTCATTGCTCTAAGAATACTGAATCAAACAACGGGAAAAAAAGTAAGCACCACAGATATCCTATTCTTTGTTTTTTTGACCTTACTAGCAGTCATTCTTTCGGCAGCAGTCCTTCTTATCATCCTTGCAATTATCGTAATCATTCTCAGCTCACTATTATCAACAAACCGATCAACGGATATTTTACTTTCCCTACCATTGTTTCCTAGTTTTCTTTTAATTCTACTTATTACTCCAGATGCATGGACATTACTTCAACCAACACTTCCCAATCTTGTATTCATTTCCATCTCAAGCATTCTTTTATTTCTGGTTACTGCTACCACCCATGAAATAAGATGCACCGGGGATCATTCCCCTCATCGTTTATCAGTAAAACGAATACAAGCAACACAAATCCTGGGGCTTCTTTCACTACTGATCATCAGTGTCTTTCATGATGCCCTCTTTTTTGTCTACCCCATATGGGCAGCAATCATTGGAATCGGAGTCTATCGAATCATTTCTTTTATTCTCCAAAAGAATCGAAAATTAGCAGTATAATCTTAAAAATCAAAAAAAACGGTTTTTCTATCAACCATTTTTGATACTATCTCACCCGTCTGTTTCCAAATGAGACCAGGAGAGCAATCCAATTCAAAAATCAAAAA
>CAZVKY010000046.1:0-14383 GCA_964627915.1 uncultured Thermoplasmatales archaeon | reverse complement strand
TGGAGTAAAAACGGGCAGGGAAATTATTGGGATGATTACAACGATTATGATAATAACAGTGATGGTATTGGCGATAGCCCCTATGAAATCGCCAATGGAGACAATGTAGATGCATTTCCTTTAGGGGATTTTTTAACCGTTGATCCTGTTGCTCATATTGATTCGATTTCTCCAAATCCTGCAATAGATGGAGAAAATATAGATTTTTATGGCCATGGAACGCCCTCTGAAAATATTGTTGATTGGGAATGGAGATCAAATAAAGATGGTTTGCTCCACCAGGAATCAGCGGATTTTTCAAGTTTTTCTCTTTCAGTTGGAACCCATAGTATTAGCTTTAGGGTAAAGGATTTTAATGGACAATGGTCTGAATATGATACGGAAAATCTAGTTATCAATTCAGGTAGTTCCAGTGACAATCAAGTTCCAGTTGCTACAATTGTTACCATTTCTCCATCTGAAACCGTTCAAGGTGAATCTGTGTATATGCATGGATATGGCACAGATGCTGATGGAATGATCGTTGGATATAGTTGGCATTCTGATGAGGATGGTATGTTAAGTGCTGAGTCTTCTTTTTCTGTTTCTTCATTGTCTGTGGGAACTCATAGTATCTCCTTTAAGGTAAAAGATAATGATGGAGATTGGTCTCAGGCTGATACGGCTACCATAATGATTAAAAAGAATACATCCATGAATCAAAACCCGGTTGCAATCATCAATGGGCCATATACGAAGAAAATTAATACACCTATTATTTTTGATGCTTCTACTAGTTATGATCCAGATACCGATGATACCTTGAGTTCATATGAATGGGATTTTGGTGATGGAAAAACTGGGTCTGGGGAGATTATTACTCATTCGTATAATCAGAGCGGTAATTATACGGTGACTCTCACTGTTAAGGATAACGGAGATGGCCAAACAACTGTTTCATCGTTTGCATTGGTTACCAATCAATCTTCAAATTCTGATAATAATGATGCAGATGATAGTGATACTAATTCGGAAAAGGATAACGATATTTTTCCTGAGGTTCCAGCATTTGAATTGGTTTTCTTTATAATTGGAGTTATGGTTATGGTGTTTTATACTAGGCTTACTAGAAAAAAATGATTGTAGCCGTCCTTTGAAGGAAAATAATTTGATTTTTTGAAAGTATTCTTCATCCAGAATTTACATTATTATTCATAAAAATTAATAATAATACGGATGGGGAGAAAAGTTTTAAATATGATGAACTAAAGAGATATATATAGTGATTGTTATAAAAATGAATGGGGTTATTCGAGGAGGCAATATTTTTTCATGAAAATCATTACGTTAGAAGAAATGACAAAGGCTATTGAAAATAAAATTGGGATGGATGAACAAAAAGCAAAAAAAATCGCTGGTTTTATCCTTGATGCATTCGGCTATGAGTCAAGAATCATAGATAACATCCTAAAACCAGATGAAAGACAAATGTTTTACATCCTTCAATCCGAAGGATTTTTAACTACTGCCCGTGAACGCTCCCGGTTACATGATGGACGGGAATGGATGACTCATTATTGGACTCTGCAGAGGGAAACAATTTATAGTTGTGCACATGGTAACGGTAGAAAAAACAAAAAAAATATTGTTAATAATAGCATGAAAAAACAGAGAAAAAACACAGTATATAGTAGTCTTTCTGATGATGTTTGGCTAGCCCGAAAGATATTACATCATCACTCAACAGGTAATTTTTAATCAGATAAAAATATCATCAAAACATGATTGAAGAATAGAAAACTGTTCTTATTTTTTGGTAACCATTACTTCATCATATAACTCAAATAACATGGTTAACTTGTGTTGATCACCATTCCTCAGATATGTATCAAAAAAAGCAAGCTCTATCTGCCTACTCATATTGACCATTCTTTTAGGGGAAATAGATCCAAAACCAAGCAAGTCCGGTGGCAATAATGGGGTAAGATGCTGCAACAGTAATCCAACATCAGTATAACTGTAATGAGCTGAACCATTTATCCCTAATTTATATGCATCATATGTTAAGCGATTCCATAAAAAATCAGCTCCATCATCCGATTGATATCGTGATCGGGTAAACATCAAAAGCATTGGAGAAAAAATATCATCATTGAGAAAATCCGGATAAAAAACGCCGTCAAGGATTAATCCTGCCTTGAACCGACTATCCTCCATGCAACAGACCGCTGTTGCTGCTCCTCCAAAAGAATGTCCAAACATTCCTACCTTTGAAAGATCTAATGTTCCCTGCCATTGATTCTCACTACTATTGAGCAGGGTGAGATAATCCAAAACAAATTTTGCATCTTCAATAACGCTGCGCAGTGACATAGAAAAAAAATCTTCTACCTTTTCATCTGGAACCGATGCAATAGGAATAGTTCGTCCATCTGGAAAAACGGTGATCCCTGCTACATACGGATGATTAATGGATGCTACCACAAAACCATGGCTGACTAAATCCTCAATGAAACTCGTATAAATCTGATACACACCATCATAACCATGTGAAAAAATAATAACTGGAAAAGGTGATGAAGAAGGAGCAATGGATGTATTATTTTTAAGATGTGGACAAATAAACTGATAGGCATCATTTGGAATGGATACAAGAGAAATAGGCGATTGATCTTTTAACCAACGAAAAGTAGTTGGATCCATATAATCAGCGTTCTCACCTGATGCATCTTTTTCAATGGGATACCAAAGCTGAATCATCATTTCTCGATGATCTTCTAAGTTTTCGGTAAAATATTCCATTCGATCAGTATCAACAAGATGATATTGTTGTACACCAATATCAAATGAACCTGTTAGCGGAGGAAGAAAGGACGCATCAAATGTTCCTTGGATTTGTATCTGTTCTGCAAAGGGAAGGAAAATCTGAGCTGAAAAACAGTCATTATTATATGTTATGTTTCCAATGAAAAAACTAGTTTTGGATTCAATAGGTAACTGAAGAAAACCAAGGAGAACATGACAGGAAAAATATCCGTTGAATTCACCAATGAGCTCTTTGTTATCATTTTTAAGAAAACCATGGAGGGATCCTTTTTGATTTGTTCTTCCAAAATTGAGAAAACCTTGCAGGTTTCCTTGTTGGTTTGTTTTTGATGAATTCCAGGTACCAGTAAATGTACCATCGTTCCATTCCTCATTCCGCTGGTAAAAAGAATGATGTGTCGTCGTATTGTATGTTTCACAATAATCAGTAGAGGATTGAACGAGAGGAGAAAAAAACGATGAAGAGGTTAAAATCATCATAAAAACGATGGCTAAAAACCATTTACTCATTGAAACTAATTTCATAATGAAAGAATAGTTTTATAATATTATTAAAATTTTCTAATTTGAAAAAAAGGAGGTTGTAGCATTGGAAGGATAATAAAAGAGAGTCAAAGAAACAGAATGAAAGGATTTTTTGGTTATCATGTTACACTAACTGAACCAGCTATACCTGCTACCATATTATTTGAAGTATATCCTAAAAAAAGAATAGCAGATCCATGTTGTGAACCAGTTTTCAATCGTATGCCATTAAGACCTGCTGAGAAAACAGTTGACCCCTCAGTGAAATCCCAGCTTACCTGACCCATGGTAATATCACCAAAGTTTAATCCACCGGTATTGACAGAACCCTGACCTGTAGCATAGAGAAGACAGAGATGGTTTTGAAAATCTTCTCCGCTATCCCAGTTGGTGATATAGACCCATACCTCATGAGTCCATGATTGACCTGCTTCATCAAACACTCGAGCTCGAACCATTTTATTTGTCCCTAGAATCCCAGTTGGAGAATTAAGTAATCCAATGCGTTCACCCTGTTTAACATCACAGTACCATTCATAGGGTGGCTCCGTATCAACATAGGGAAGTCCCTCTCGTTCACCGAATGGTTCAATATCAAACTCCACTCGGTCAACGCCAACATTATCTGATGGATTTGCTTTCACCCAAAAGGGTACTTCTACTTGTTCTTCATCTGCAGGAGAAGTGATTTCAACATAGGGTTTATCCGCATCTATTGAAATAGTGATACTGTTTTCTGAATCATATCGGTTTTCTTGATTTCCAGCATTGTCCTCAGCCCAAAAAACAATATCCCAAATGCCCATCCAGTTAGAAGCTTGAGACGTGGATAGAATCAACCCGGTCTGTTGATTATATTCCTGTACTGTACCATCATTTAGAGTATAATAAATTGTTTTTATTCCACTGCCTGTATCCGTTGGAAGATCTTCTGCATGAAGCCAAAGAATAACACTCTCACTTGTATACCATTCATTTAACCCTTTTGTTCCTTCGATATCTAGGATACTTGTTTCTGGTGGCATTTCATCTATTCCCATGTAGCTTACATTCCAGGAATCAAGAAGAGGACTTGTTGCAGGATTTTCTCGTTGAAAATGAGCCTGCAGCCGAATTGATGAAGTGGAAAGATCAGCTAAAGAAACTCCAGCTGAAACATCTGATTTCAATGTTGTTAATGTTTCTCCATCAAGTATATCAAAAGAGATATCACCTGTTTTAACCGCAGAAAATTGATACCAGTTCTCCAGGTTTTCCGGAGCAATTTTCACAGAGGTTACGGTTGCATCAAGAATAATACTTATCTCAACACCAATGGTATAACTGATAGCTGAACCTGTTGGCATATTAAACGACCAAATATTGCAAAATATATCCGGAAGATTCATACTTTCATAGGGTTCCGCATAGATTATACGAAGATCCTCCCAGCTGACAAAGATGCGGTCACCATTTGATCCAATCGCTACCCAATCTGCAGCACTTGATTCCGTATCTGATAGCTGAAGTTCATCAGAGTATACCTCCCCAGTAGAGGATACCAGTTTCCCCCAGATTTCTCCACTTCCATCATAGCTGACAAAAAAGGAGGATGACAGATAGGGTATTGCTTTTGGTCGTTGAAAGGTTCCTGCTGCCATTTCTTGAGGCGCAGTAACAACTATTCCATCCTGATCTAAAACGGTTGCCCAAATGGGGCCTTGACTGATGCCAGCGCTGATATCATCCTTTTGCCAGACTACAAGAAAACGTTTGGTGGCAGCAGAAAAAGCAGCACTGGGATAATTATAATCAGTATTTGTTGACCCGGGTTCAGATAATCGTTGAGCTGATCCTAACTCATTTCCATTGACATCGAATAATTGCCCCCATATCTCAAAGGGTCCATAGGCTGCATTGATACCCTCTTCCCAGACGATGAGGAAATGTTTATTGACGGTATCAAACGTGATCCATGGTTGACATTGACTGTGAGGTCGATTAGAAATAATCTTTTCATTTCCAACAGGGTTACCATGGATATCAAATAATTGACCATAAATATTGTAGTTGCTCGTTCCTTCTCGTCCATCCTCCCAGACCACGAAGAACTGATCGTTTTGGGTATCAAAAGCAACACGTGGATCTGCTTGAACGCCAACGGCATCACAAATAGTAAACCGGGTTACATCGCTGCCCTGTGTGGTTGATCTTGGAACGATGGCTCCATGGATTGCAGTCGTTGATCTATCAGTTGGGTTTTCGAAATATTCATAGGCAACAAAAAAATGAGTGTCTCCACCTGATTCTCCATAGGCAGTAGCCGGATCTTCGCATCGAAAAGATTGTAAGGGATCAGAGTTCCAAGGAGTGATATCAAATCTTCCATGGATTAATTGACCGTTTTCATCATAAAAACATCCTCTGATCTGCATTCGGTATATCATCCCATAAGGCAAATATTGAGGAACACCTTCTACCCAACTGACAAGGTAGCGATCTTCACCAAATGAAACAGAGGGAGCCCATGCTCCTTCTTTTGCCATGTGATACGTGACTTGTTCGTCATGAACATAACCCTTGTGCCAGCTGTTTTCATCAAAGACAGCCCAATAATCACTTTCATCAGATGCTTGTTCATTACCATAAAACAATAAAATATGGCTGGTTCCTGCTTTTAGTAAGGAAAGTTTCACCCATACTTTTGCCGTGGGATTATTGGGATCACTGTTTTTTTCCTCAATCCAATAGGGAAGCCAGTATGAATCATTGTTGTAGGTAAAACGGATGTCTTGATAATCAGTTTGCATATCACTATCATATTCGATGCTGAGTTGAATAATCGCATTTTCAATTGATTCTTCAGATTCAAGCGTGATTTTTTTCATTCGGGTCCATGAAGCATCAGTCCATGACGACGTAGTCCCCATCATTTGTACGGTCCCATTTTCTATAAGGTAATGATTCGAATGACTCTCATCGATATACTGTGAATTTTCAAAAGAATCCTCCCAGGTAAAAGAAGAATCTGATTGCCCTAATGTGAAAACAACAGGGGTGTTCATACTAATAGATTGTATCATTTCATCTTTTTGTGAAATGGAAGAAAACGAAGGGGTGATAAGAAGCAGGAAAACAATACTACTTATGAGAACAACAGCCTTTGATGTTTTGAAAATATTTTTTTTCCCTATGTTATTTGTTTTTTCCATGCTTACCATTCCTCTACTGACTGATACCATTGAGTGTTTCCCTCACCATTTGTCCATAATAAATCAACATCGAATTCATCTGAAGTAACCTCATAATCTAACCAGATATAGGGAAACAATCGATCCCCCCGCCACCATTCAAAATCAAGATAGAATTTCACATTCTCTAAACTAATATTAACACCATATTGATCTTGATAAATAAGATAGAAATCAAAATTTTCTAGATTTGTTTGATCATTGTACTGATTAACAGTGAAATGACCGGGATCAATACTTCCACCTTGTCTTTCACCTTGTTGAAGATCCCAATTCATATCAAAAGCAATATTCTGAGAAATGCTTATTTCACCACCAAGAGCAAACACATCATTATCTGGTGCAAATTGATCAAAATCTAAGGTTAAAGGTGTATCCTGATCAACTGTTATGAGAAAACTTCCATTTTGCCGTAATATCCAATCTAAGGCAAGATCAGTATGTTTTCCTTGGTAATCAATGGCTAATTGCAAATTCTTCAATCGATCCACCATGCCATTAAATGAAATCTCAGGTATTCCTAATCGTGTTCCAGAGGTATCTAGATTCCAATCAGCGCGAAATTCATCAGCAGCAATTTCATCTACTGATAAACCAATGGAATTTCCAGTATCAGTATTTGAAACGGTGAGCAGATTTCCGAGGACATCATCAGAGGTATCAAAATGAAAATAACCATTTTCAGCTAATTTAAACTGAGTGTCAATATAACCTTCTCGCACTTCTAGATGATTAAACAATGAAAGATTACCATAGGAAAGAGTAAGCTCAACAGGATCCGGTGGACCCGTACTGTTTCTCAGCACCTGAGCGTAACCTTGAAGATTATTCCAAAAGATTTTTCCTTTAACCTCACCAAAGGATGGGATCTCAGTCACATGTAGAATCGGAGTATCAAATGGACCAACAGCAAGATCCATCTGTGGAAGATACGCATCAATGACAGCAATGTTGTCACTGCTTTCATGTGAGAGACGACCAGAAACATAATTACCAGAATCTTGAATGTCTAATAGATCTAATGACAAGGTAGCAGCGGCTTCAACCCGATTTGAGCGGGGAAGACCATTTGGTAGATCAATAAAAACATTATTGCCTGTAAAAAGAGAAGTATTATTTGGATAAAAAAGACGTAACAATCCTAAATCATCATTCATGGAAATATCAATAAACCCATTTGCAGAGGCAAACAGGTTTGGAGGAAGAGTAAAAACAAAATCTAAATCCCAAGAAATATCAATAGAGGTGGGAATATGAGCAAGTTGCATTTTTTCCTCAAAATAAGGTGAATCTATGGTAAAATCAATATCAAAAGGATGACTCGCAGTATAATGAAAACTTCCAGCAAGAAAATCATTATCCCCTAAGATATCAATATCAAAACTCATCCATCTTCCCTCCTGAGCAAGTGAATCCTTTAATGCATCAAACACAAGAGAAAGAGAAATTGATTCCCCAGATCCTGCTTCAATTTCCGAGATAAAAGAGATATCTGTGGTATTAGTTCGTTTACTTTTTTCATTGAAATAATAATAAAGAAATCCTTGGCGAGGAGTAAATTTACTCTTGAGGTAAACTGCGGGATCAAATGAAATTGAAAAATCAATATCAAAACTAGGATTGTTTTGTCCTTCTTTAAAGGAACGAAGACCATAAAGCATTTCTATTGAAGATTTTCCTATGGATGCTGAGGGATCCATGATATGTTGAAAGATTGTTGGAGAAAACAAGGAATCTCGGGCAAATGCAAAACGTTTGTCAACATCTAATGGTATTTTTTCTCCCTTGGGTGATCGGAAACCAACACCCATTTGAAAATTATCAGAATCTGCCGGAGTCATTTGAGGAGTAGAACAATATTTTTCAACAAGTGAATCAAAAACCGATAGCAATGGAGACGATGAAAAAAGATGCTGAAAAGTATCATACATGGTTTGAATTATGGGAATGTTTAATGAATCTATTGGAGAAACTGATTTTTTGATCAATCCATAATTTATATGAAGATCTGACCAAACTTCAAATGATGCATATTCATCGGTCACATATTCACCATCGTTTAAAAGACGAACACGACAGCGTTGTTCTAATGATTTTATCTCCTTGCCTGCGGAATCAAGGATGGCCGCCCAGTAAACGCCTACTTTTATTTCAATATCATCTTGTGGATCATCATCAACATCAAATCGTAAACGTTCTCCATATTCCGGATGTTTTAAAAATCGATTGCGAAAATCGGAAATGTTCACTGGTACTTTTTGTTCGAATGTATTACCATCATACGTGATGGTTATCCACCATTCCAAAAGATCCGTTGAAACTGTTTTCCAGGGAAGTTGAATTTCATCCTGGCTTGGTTTCTTTGAAGTGTTCAAAATTTGATATGTTGATTCGGATAAAGATTGCTCTAATGCTTGTGTTGATTCTTCTGAAAAAAAGAATGTTGAAGCAACAGCCCCATTCATACTCATACTAATCAATATTATGATTACGGTAACCACTAAACATTTGGTTTTCACTCAATCACCTCTACTATTAACCCATATATATCTTTATCATCGGGAATATAAATCACTTTCGTTAAACAGAGATAGTTGAGGGAGGGATAGGTTCTGACCTTAAAATGAAAAAAGGGGTATTAATAAGGAGGCAAATTATTAATCTCAAAGGGGGCAAGATCAGAACCTTCCATGTTTGGTTTTGGAGATATCATTGGAGGGAAGAACAAGGAGGCTCTCCATTTTTTAGATAAATATCCCCGTCTTTTTCATCTAAGTAATAATTCTGAGTTTAATTTATAAAACGTACTGAGAGAAAAATGTGCAAAATACGAAAATATATTAATTAGAAAAGCCATATGAACAATATAATGGAAAATGTTGATGTTAAAGACAGACGTATTCTCTATGAATTAGACTATGATTCCCGACAATCATTCACACAAATAGGAAAAAAAGTAGGATTACATAAAAATGTGGTGAACTATCGCATTAAAAGAATGATGAAAAATGGCATCATAACAGATTTTTATACTGTTATTGACACCTTCAAACTTGGATACAATAGCCTCCGATTTTATATCGTCTTTCAAAATATCACCCCAGAGATTAGAGATGAGATCATTGAATATTTTGTTTCAAATAAATTCACTTGGTGGGTTGGATCCTTTGAAGGAGATTATGATCTGGCAGTAGTAGCATGGGTAAAAGAGCTGCATGAGTTCTATAGTTTTTGGGAAAAAACACTAAGAAAATATCATCGATATTTTCAACAGCAGATGTTTTCATTATATTGTCAATTACGTTTGTTCCGCCATAGTTTTTTATTAATGGAACATTTCAAAAAATCAGATCGGGAAAAACATGAAATAACCGGAGGTGGAAAAAAGGTCAACACAGATACTCTTGATTACAAAATATTAAAACTTCTTGCAACAAATGCAAGAATCCCAACAGTTACTATTGCTGAAAAAACAAAGACTACCGTTGACACCGTGGTTAATAGGATTCAAAAACTTGAAAAATTAGATGTAATACAAGGATACCGGGTAAACATCGATTATGCAAAACTTGGTTATCATCTTTTTAAAGTAAATATCACCCTTAACAATTATTCTAGACGAGGAAACATCATCAAGCATATTCGTTATAATCCACATCTGATCATGATCGATAAAGCAATTGGATATTATGATCTTGAACTTGATTTTCTTTTACAAAACCTGGATCACCTCCGTAATATTATGGATGATCTAACCAGAACATTTCCGGAGGATATTAAAAATTATAGTTTTGTTCATGATCCAATCTACCATAAAATGGTGTATATGCCGGGCGGATAAAAAAAATCTATTTTTATCCTCATAAAATCCGATTTATCCTCTTATTTTGCTGATAACTATTTTATGCAGTTTCCTCTTTATCAAATACAATCTTTGCAAAAAAAGAATGATAGGCTTTCAAAAAATGACACAAAAACAAAAAAAGTATATTAAAAACATAATTCAAGGGAAATGGTGGTATGAACATCAAGGAAAGAAAAGTTCAGAAAGTATTCTTTTTTTTATTGCACATATTTGCCAAAGACTTCCGCAGTCTATTCAAAAACCATTTATCAGTACCATTGACAAAACAGGATTAATCATATCAAGATTATTAAACATTTTTTCCTGGTTCTCTTATCGTACTTTTTTGATTCAAGGAAAAGAAAAGAAAAATAATGAAAAAATATCAATTCTTTTTCGAGGAGATATTGATTGTATTCAATTTTTTTTAGATTTTCTCTTTATAGAAAAGGATTCAACAAGGATAATTGAAATCAAAACAAAAAAAAGGGATATGAATTCAGCGATGTTGATGGTTGAACCTGATTTAGAACTCCATCAATCTGATTCTTTTTTTCGAAAATATTTTCAGCGCAAAGGATTTATTGTATTCCCAGAACATATCTCGATGATACTTGATGTTTCAAAACCAGTTGATAAGATAATGCAACAGGTTTCATCTAGTATTGCTGAAGATCTAAAAAAAGCGGAAAAAAAGGAGTATAGGGCGGAGGTAACAGATGAATATCAGAAGTTTGTTTTATTTTATGAAAGAATGTATGTCCCCTATGCATCATGGAAGCATGGATCCAAGAAACGAATTGCCACATTTGCATCAATCAAACATTTATGGTTGCAAGGAGCAAAAATCGTGTTAATAAAAGAAAAGAAAGAATATGTTTTCGGAGGTATTTTTTTAAAAGAAAATAACAAAATCATGACTCATTATGCAGGTATTGCTAAAGGCAAATTTCATCATCTTCAGCATGGCATCATGGCATGGTCATATTATCATTTGATTGAAATAGCTAAAAAAATGAACTGTTCCTTTATTGATTTTGGCACGGCTCATCCCTTTCTTGATGATGGTTTATTTAAATATAAAGCAAAGTGGAGGATGAGTATTCAAAAAACATCACCGTTTTTATCAGATATTTTTTCGCTTAAGATACGTAAAAAATCAGAGCCATTGATGAGTGTTTTTTTAAATAATCCTTTTCTTTTTTTTGATAAAAACAAGATATCCACTGCTTTTATAACAACTCATAAGAAAAATAATAGGGAAAAACAAGATATGAGCAATGATCACAGGATGGTAAAAAATATTCCATCACAATTTTTTACTATTGATGAGTTATACAAGCCATGAAAAAAGTAAAAATCGAGACAGATTATGCAATCTAAAACAATGTATGGTTTCCCATTATTCACTATTCTTTTTCATGGAACAATGATAATAACATTATCTCTTTTCACGATCTTAAGTATTGCTCTTTATGGATTCATCAGTCTCTTTTTGATTTTTTTTATAATGTTTTATGCCTATTTTTTTGTGGTTCATTTTAAAAAAACATTCAGTAGTAAACGATTTCAAATTCTTCAAAAGATGATAGAGATAACAGATATTAAGGGTTCTGAAATCATTCTAGATCTAGGTACTGGAGCAGGATATATTGCTATTGGTTTTGCAAAAAAACTTGACCAGGGAAGAGTCTATGGAATTGATAAATATGAGTTGAAACCACATGGTATTTTTTCTAAACTTTTTGATGTAGCAAAAATTAATTTTTTTGGAAATACTATTTCCAATGCAAAAAACAATGCACTCATTGAAAAACAACAGGATAAAACCGAGTTTCTTGAAGCAGAATTAACTCAATGTTTTCCATTTAAGGATAATTCATTTGATGTTATTGTTTCTAGTCAATGTTTATATTGTATCCCACAGGAAAGACTCAGTTTTGTTCTTTCTGAGATAAATCGTGTATTAAAATCAGATGGTGTACTTGTGTTCTTTGAATCAAAACGATTTTTCAACTGGGATTTTGAATATGTCAGTAATTTTTTTCAAAAAAAAGGATATAAGAATAAGATTATTTCATTAGATGAATTTAAAAGTAAAGTGATTTACCAGGCAAAAAAACCTAAGTAAAAAAGAGAACTTTTTTGCTTCTTTTGGAATTCTAAGCAATCAAACATATTTTTATATAAATTAAAACATATTATTATTTGTTGGAAAAAACCTTTGTGAAAAAATATGTTAGAACCAAACAAACAACAATCAATAAAATACATTCTATTCAGTGTACTCTATTTTTCAGAAGGTATCCAACTAGCTATCACCACGGTTATTGTCCCCATCTATCTATTAGAAAAAAATTTTTCTCCAGCAATAGTAACCCTTATTGCTGGATCAGTAATGATTCCTTGGGCATTAAAATTTCTTTTTGGATGGATCGTTGATTCTTTTCCCCATATCAACAGGAAATATTTCGCTTTATACGGGGGAATCATTTCCGCAGTTGGATTATTGCTTCTTGGTGTTAGCACTTTATTTTTTAATATTGCTTTGTTCATCATTCTTTTACTTCTCGCTCAAGTAGGCATTGGTCTCTTAGATGTTTCAGTTGACGCCTGGGCAATCGAAACCACAAAAGCTACAGAACGCGGCAAGGTAAATGGATCAATGATGGCTGGTTTTTTCACAGGAGCCGCTGCAGGGGCAACAATACTATCTTTTATCGCTGAAAACAATGGATATTCAATCGCTTTTATCACCGCTGGATTGACCATCTTACTCATTATGCTTCTTCCAGCAATAACAAAAAAACCATTGGACATTAAAAGAAAAAAACCATTGAAAACATTGTTCTTCAATGAATTTAAGAAAAAAACCACATTAAAAATTGCTCTGCTTCTTCCAATAATATCGATAAACAGCGGTTTGATAACATTAGCCACTCCACTGTTCATGAACATTGAACTAAAGCTTTCTATCACCCATATTGGTCTGATTGCTACCATGTTTACCGTGGGTAGAATCCTTGGATCAATAAGTCTTGGATGGTTATCCGATTATATTAAACGAGAAAAACTACTCTTCACTATTGTTATCCTCAGCATAATTTCAACAACATTACTTATTTTTACCGATTCAATGATAAGTGCAACTGTGTTTTATACCATTAATGGATTTTTTAACGGCGGGCTTTTCAGCATACTTTTAGCAACATCAATGGACAGAACCAATGCCAAACTCGGAGCATTACAATTTTCTATTCTTATCAGCCTCATGAATTCAGGGGAACTCATTGGAGAACTAATCAGTGGAAGCCTCATCAGCCTTTTAGGATTCACCAAATTCTTTCTTTTTGCATCATGGATCCTAGGACCCAGTTTACTTCTCCTTTTTATCATGATAAAAACCAAAAAAGCTGATTAAATACCAATATCAAATTTTACAAAAAAATGAGGTGAAGATAAGGATGGTTTGACAGCGTATCAGGTCAGATTGAGTTTCAAGCAGTGAAGTTTACCTCATAAGAGCTCCGAAGAGCTCAAACAAGACTCTCCACCTAGCTCAATCGTTCCAGCCCTCTCAGGAGGGTAATCTTCCCATGGGCTCTCGCACCATAGTACCAAGGATTACGCAGACGGGCTTAACTTCCGGGTTCGGAATGAGACCGGGTGTTTCCCCATCGCTCTGACCGTCAAACCATCTTATGAACCAAAACTAATATGGTTGTATACGTAACCTGTCTAACGATTGAGTCAGCTAACGAACGATTAGTAGTTACGGGCTGAACATGTCGCGTAAGCTTCATGCGTACACCCTAACTCTATCAAACGAATCTTTTATTCGAGTTCTATGATGCCTCGTCTTAAGGTCGGTTTCATGCTTAGATGCTTTCAGCATTTATCCGTTACAGCGTGGCTGCCCAGCGTTGCCCTGTCGGACAACTGGTAAACTAGTGGCTGCAGACCCCTGTTCCTCTCGTAC
>CAZVKY010000045.1:1658-14496 GCA_964627915.1 uncultured Thermoplasmatales archaeon | reverse complement strand
AAAAAGGGATCAAAGTATTGGTCTTCCGCCAGGTTCCTTAGTTCATGTGGGAAAAAAAGTTACAGATAATACTGATATCACTCTTTTTAATTTCAATGAGCATCAGTTTGAAGAAAAGAATTGTAGGCAAATTGAGGAATGTTTCCAAGATATAAAATCTGATTTTACAGGCTGGATTAATATCACTGGTATTCATGAGATAAAACTGATTGAATCCTTGGGAAAACAATGTGGTTTACATCCGTTGACTCTTGAAGATATTATGAATTCAGGTCAACGTCCAAAAATTGAATCCTTTGATTCATATGTTTATCTCGTATTGAAGATGTTATCTATCGATGAAAAAACAAAAGAGCTTTCTTCAGAACAAATAAGTATCATTCTTGGCCAGAACATCGTTATCTCTTTTCAAGAGAAACCTGGTGATGTTTTTGATCCTGTTCGACAGCGAATTAGATGGGGGAAGGGACGAATCAGAAAAATGGGGGCTGACTATCTTACTTATTGCCTGATTGATGCTATTGTGGATCATTATTTTGTGATTATGGAATCGATTGGTGAGCGCATTGAGGAGATGGAAGATGATGTGGTTGAATATCCCAGACCTGAAACGTTGCAATCCATTTATCGATTGAAAGCTGATGTTATTTTTCTACGGAAATCAATATGGCCATTAAGAGAATTGATTAATGGTCTTATTCGAGATGATTCAAATTTTGTTTCTGATGAAATGACTGTTTTTCTCAGAGATGTTTATGATCACACTATTCAAGTGATGGATGCAGTTGAAACCTATCGAGATATGATTGCAGGTTTACTTGATATTTATATGTCAAGTGTGAGTAATAAGATGAATGAGGTAATGAAGGTGTTAACCATTTTTGCATCTATTTTTATTCCTTTAACGTTTATTGCTGGGATTTATGGGATGAATTTTAATCCCGCTATTTCTCCGTTCAATATGCCTGAACTAAACTGGTTTTGGGGTTATCCATTTGCCCTTTTGATTATGGCATCTATGGCGGTAATACTGATTATTTATTTCAAACGGAAGAAATGGCTATAGTCGGTATTGATTTTCTTTGAAACATTAAAAAGCATTGTTGATATTACGAATTGGTGAGAAAGATGGATCAGAGAACGAGTGATCGACAAAAAATCTTAGTCTGTTCTGGTGGTGGTGCTCATACCACTTCTTACATTGGGTTTTGGAAATATGTGTTTGATGAACATCATTTTCGACCTGATGTAATTGTTGGGACCAGTGGCGGAGCCTTATTTGGTTGCTTTATGGCCGCAGGGATAAGTAGTGAAGAAATGCAGCAGGCTATTCAAAAATATAAACCTTGGAAGTTTTTTAGAGTTGCTCCTGTAAAGTGGGTGGCAGATTTTATTTTTTATTGGGGTTTAGTTCGAATTAAGAAGATCCGCCGGCTTATCGAAGATATTTTCCATGAATATAATATCACCTGGGATAGTTTTGCTGATACTGAGTTTCAGTGTGTGGTAACTGATTTAAATGATGGAAAACGACGGTATATTCCGCAGGATTTATCAATGGATCTGCCAACGGCGATTTCTGCATCTATTGCCATTCCAGGTATTTTTGAACCTGTTTGGGTGAAGATGGACAATGGATCAAAACATTGTTTTGTGGATGGTGGAGTTTGTGAGGGTTACCCCGTGAAGGCAGCGTTGCAGCGTGGGAGAGAAAAGATTAAAATTTTAACGATTTCACCGTTTGATGTAACCAAAAGACGTCAATATGATTTTACTCGTAAGATGCAGTATACTCGAGCTCTTTATCGAACATTACTAGATGCTAAGGGGGAGGATATGGTGAATTTACTTGATGAAAAGCAGGGGGATTTTTATCTGCCGACTGGTTTTGAATCTGAGCACGTGCTTGATTTTGGCTGGGATGTAATCAAAAACAATATCGATTTAGGATATGACGCTACAAAAAAAGTTGGACCGATCATTAATCGTTTCTTTCAAAATAGATAATTTTCTAATGGATAAAAATTATATCAATAATGATATCAAAAAATAATTAATTATGTTATTATATATTAAATATGATATAAAAATTGGGTTTGCATATGGCACTACGATTGATTGAAATATACGGGATATTAAAAACAAAGCAAAACATTGAATCACTACTGAAAAACAACAAAATTCATGGTATTTGGCAAAACGATCCACATACCAAAGAACGGATTATGCGGATTCTTACTGATTCAGATCAAACTGAATCAATACTAGAAATTCTCAAAGAAACATTTGATAAAAACGCTGATTTTCATATCATTGTTTTACCAGTTGAAGCATCAATTCCACGGCCAAAAACAGAGGAAATCAAAAAAGAGAACAAGAAAACAAAAGAAAGATTAAGTGTTGAAGAACTATATCAAACGATCATCGAGCAAGCCACTATATCTAAAACCTTTTTTTCATTGATTATACTTGCTTCAATTGTTGCAGCAATCGGCGTGCTTTACAACAATGTTGCTGTGATCATTGGTTCCATGGTTATCGCTCCCTTCCTTGGAAGTAGCATGGCGTTGTCATTGGCCACAACCCTTGCTGATAAAAAACTTGCTCGAGAAGCATTAATCACGAGTGTTTCAGGTTATATTATCGCCATTAGTATCGGAATTGTGTTCGGCCTTCTTTTTTCTATTGATCCAAATGCTACAGAAATATTATCAAGAACTAATGTTAACTTGATGTATATCATTCTTGCATTTGCTTCGGGTATTGCGGGATCTTTGTCTTTTACAAAAGGGATTTCCCAAGCATTAGTTGGAGTAATCGTTGCTGTTGCATTGCTTCCACCATTGATCGTTACAGGATTATTGATTGGTTCAATGAACTGGAATCAAGCATTGGGATCTTTTCTGTTGTTCTCAGTTAATGTGGTATGCATTAATCTATCAAGTGTGGTAACCTTTTTAGCTCAGGGAATTTCTCCACAGAAATGGTGGGAAAAACAAAAAGCTAAACACTCTGTGCAGAGAGCGGTTTTGATTTGGACCATCATGCTTCTTATCCTCATTTTTTTGATTGTTTTTTATCAGATTATCTTGGGTGGACTATGAATATTATCGATGACAAAGTAAGAGAAAATGTATTCAATTATGTGTTTCAATGTGTTCTTGCTATGTTGATACTTCTCTTTGCACTCTTCTTTTTAGATACATTGACGGAAACTGCTCTTATTGCATCCCTTGGTGCAACTGCTTTTATTGTGTTTGCGATGCCAAAATCATATGCCTCTTCACCTCGACGGTTAATTGGAGGATATTGTATCGGTATAAGTATTGGTATTATTTGCTATTATCTTGGATATTTTCTTGTTGATTTTTCCATTCTTCATTTGTTTACCAATCATTCATCACCAATCTTTTTTGCTGCAGTCGCTGTTGGTCTTTCGATTTTTTTGATGACGATAACAAACACTGAGCATGCTCCAGCAGCAGGTATCGCATTAGGTCTTGTTATCAATCAATGGACCTTTTCATCTGTACTGTTCATCATTGTAGTCATGATTCTCATGGCAGTGATTCAACATCTGTTGCAACCTTTCTTAATTAATTTAACCTCCCCAAAACTAAATACATAAAAAAAGAAGAATAGGAAAAAATAGTTTAATTATTTTCTCCTTTAACAAACACGGTTTGTGTTGGAAACGCCATTTCAATGCCTTCTTTTTCAAAAGCTTTTTTGATTTTTAAATTAATTTCCTGCTGGGTATCCATATAGACATTATACTCTTTTGATTTAATGTAATAGACCACCTCAAAATTAAGACTGAAGTTTCCGAATTCTTTGAAATGCACTCGATCCACATCAGCAATATCTAAAGCATTGATGATCTTTTTGATCATATCAGGTATTTTCTCCAGTTTTGAAGAGGGCGTACCATAGATTACTCCAAAGCTAAAGCTGATTCTTCGTTTTCTCATCTGTTTGAAATTACGGATGCGAGTGGTGATCAATTCCTGGTTGGAAACCACGAGTTCTTCTCCTTGTAATGTTTGGATACGGGTTGAGACGATACCGATTTTTTTCACGGTCCCTAAATCATCACCTATTATCACAAAATCACCGATTTCAAATGGTCGGTCAAAATAGATCGTAAAGGCACTGAACATGTCACTGAGCACGTTTTGAAGGGCAAAAGCAATAGCGATACCACCTACACCAAGGCCAACTAAAGCACCAGATAGATCAATTCGGAAGGCATAAAGCACAAAGAGAAAAGCAAAAAGATAAACAATGGCATGAAGAATTTTTTTCATCACAAAAAGAAGATGAGCACTCATCTCCTTCTTTCGCTTTTTACTTTTTTCTCCATACCAAGCAACTAGCACATTGATGACCCGGTTGACGGCAAAGGTAACGAGTAAAATCTCAATGATTGAAAAGATAATCGCGATTTCTATATCGTAGGGCTGAAGAATGCTAAGGGGAGTGAGCGCATAATAGCAACCCACAACAATAATAGCTAAATAAATAGGTAATTTGATATTCATTAGGATTTCATCATCAAGAGTGGTTTTTGTTTTTTTTGCCCATGTTGAAAGTGTTTTTTCAAAGATTCGATATACAACAATACCAATGATGATGGAAAGTATTAAAATCAGAAGAGAAACAATGAGTTGTCCAATAAATGGTGACGTATTGATTCCCAGACTGTTCAAATAGTCATTTACCAATTCTGAAATAGTGGCCGTATAGTTCATTAAAAAAATGAAAAAGGATAGGGTTATTTCTGTCTTTCGGAACGATTGTTTATCGCAAAGGTTTTATCTGTTCTTCTACTGCATTAATTAGTTTTTGATCTTGCAAAAGATTAATTATTTTTTCGATATCATGCTGTAATGATCGATCTGCTTCAATTTTTGGCACCTGTTTTCGAATGATTTCATAGACCGTTTGAACTGCAATTGAGGGTTTCAATGGTTTTAAAAATTCCAGTCCCTGTGCTCCAGCGAGTAATTCAATAGCAATGATAGCTCGCAGGTTCTCAATAATCTGCAATAGTTTTAACCCAGCATTTGCTCCCATGCTAACATGATCCTCTTTATTTGCAGAGGAGGAAATTGAATCAGTGCTATTAGGATGACACAATGTTTTATTTTCATTGACTAATGCTGCTGCTGCATATTGAGAGAGCATAAGTCCTGAATGAAGGCCATGTTTCTGAGTGAGAAATGCTGGTAAATCAGAGAGTTTGCTATCTACCAATCGGGCGATACGTCGTTCACTGAAATTACCGATTTCGGAAAGTGCTATAGCTAAGAAATCAAGGGCAAAAGCAAGTGGCTGTCCATGGAAATTCCCTCCGGAGAGACTTTCAGAGAGATCTGGAAAAAATAATGGATTATCGGTAACAGAGTTAATCTCAGTTTCAAATGTTTTTTTCACGGTGTTAACAACATCTTTTGAGGCACCAAAAACCTGTGGCATACAACGAAGAGTATAAGCATCCTGTACTTTTTTACACTCTCGATGAGATCCAATGATGTCACTATTCTCTGTTAATCGCCAGAGATTTTCCGCACATAGAAGCTGTCCTTGATGTGGGCGAAGTTGATGGATTTCCCTTCTGAATGCTTGATTCGTTCCTTTCAATGCTTCTAAGCTCATGGCCCCTGCGATTTGGGCCTGTTTTAGTAACTGATCCGCTTCCCAGCAGCAAAGACAACCAAGAGCACTCATAAGCTGTGTGCCATTTATCAATGCTAGTCCCTCTTTTGCCATGAGCTGCAAGCAAGAAAGATTTGCTAAGGAAAAAGCATCCTTTGATGACATCTGCTTGTGTTGATATTCAACTGTCCCCTCTCCAATTAAACATAAACCAATATGAGCTAGGGGAATTAAATCACCACTAGCGCCAATGGATCCCTTCCTTGGAACCAGCGGATGAATTCGCCTATTGAGCATTTCAATGAGTAATTGCACGGTTTGTGGACGAATACCAGAATGACCTTTGCACAGAGAGTTAACCCGAAGAAGCATCATGGATCTTACCACATCAGTGGGTAATGATTCACCGATGCCACAGGCATGGCTGCGTAAGAGATTGATTTGTAACGCATGCACATCTGTTTCACTGATCTTTTCTGATGAAAGGCTTCCAAAACCCGTGTTTACTCCATACACGGTTTTATGTGAATGTAATAAATCCATGACTAATTGCTGGGATTGCCGCATTTTTGTGATTGCTTTTTCTGAGAGTTGCACGGTCTCATACTCACGGGCTACCGCAACCACTTCAGCAATGGTTAAATGGTTTCCATCAAGGGTGATCATAGTTGTTCTTTTCCCTCATTTTTTCTTCTGATTTTTGATTAAAGGTGATTGTAAATCAGATTGTTTTACTAAATCTATTGCTGCGTTGTAACCAGCATCTGCATGTCTGATGACTCCCATACCGGGATCAGTAGTGAATACCCGTTTAATTCGTTCATCACTTTGTGAAGATCCATCACAGACAACGACCATGCCTGCATGAGTAGACAATCCTATTCCTACGCCTCCTCCGTTATGAATTTGCACATTATCAGCCCCAGCTGCAGTGTTTAATAAGGCATTTAACAAGGGCCAGTCCGCGATGGTATCACTCCCATCTTTCATGCTTTCTGTTTCCCTGTAGGGTGATGCTACGCTACCGCTATCAAGATGATCTCGAGTAATAGCTACTGGTCCAATTTCTTTATCTCTAACGAGTTTATTGATTGCAAGTGCAAACTTTTTCCGGTCCCCATAACCCAGCCAACAAACTCGGGATGGTAATCCTTCCCAAGGAAGAAACTTTTCAGCAAGATTGATCCAATTGCAGAGGACTTTATCATCTGGAAACATCTTTAAAACCAGTTGATCAGTGGTTAAAATATCATCTGGATTTCCAGATAATGCCAGCCAGCGGAATGGTCCTCGTCCAACAGCAAGCATGGGTCGCACATAGGCAGGAACAAAACCAGGGTAATCAAACGCATTTGTTAAACCTGCGTTTTCTGCTTGACCTCTCAAATTGTTTCCATAATCAAAGGCAATAGCTCCATTTTTTTGAAAATCAAGAATTGCTTTACAATGATATTTCATACTTTCCATGGCATGTGTGATGTATTTTTTGGGATTAGTAGATCGAAGTTCAAATGCTTCTGTTAAATTTGGTCCAAAAAATCCAGCGGGAACGTATCCATTAAGTTCATCATGAGCTGAGGTCTGATCAGTAACGACATCTGGTTTGAATCCTTGTTTCACAAGATATGGATGGGTATCTGCACAGTTGTTAAGCACACCGATTGAGAGTGCTTTTTTATCTGCTTTTGCTTGTTCTGCTCGTTCAATTGCTTCATCTAGATCCGTGAATTTTTCATCACAAAAACCTGCTTTTATTCGACGATCGATTCGTTGTTCATCGCATTCAACATCAACACAGACACCACCAGCCATTTTTACTGATAATGGTTGTGCTCCACTCATTCCACCCATTCCGCCAGTGAGAACGATTTTACCAGTTAAATCACTGTTAAAATGTTTCTTAGCAAGTGCTGCAAAGGTTTCATAGGTTCCTTGGATGATTCCTTGGGTCCCAATGTAGCACCAGGATCCAGCGGTCATTTGACCATACATGATTAATCCAAGTTGATCAAGTTCATTGAATTTTTCCCAATGACTCCAATGGGGAACAATATTTGAATTAGCCATTAACACCCGTGGTGAGGTTTCCCAGGTTTTAAACACTGCAACAGGTTTCCCTGATTGAATGATCATGGTTTCATCATTTTCAAGCTGTGTTAAAAGTTCCACAATGGCATCATAACTCTTCCAATTCCGAGCTGCTTTTCCAGTGCCACCATAAATGATGAGTTCTTCAGGAAGTTCTGCATTTTCTAGATTGTTTTCAAGCATTCTTAGCAGTGCTTCTTGTCTCCATCCTTTACATCGTAATTTGTTTCCTCTGGTTGCTTTGATAATTCTCCCCATAAAAATCGTAGATAGGTAATTCAGACCGTTTACTTAAACCTTTTTTAAAAAAAAATTATGATTATTACGAGAAAGGAAGGATGGCTGGCCTCACTAGGAGGGGATGGGATGCACTCTAACAAAAAACTACCAGCCCGATTCCTTCCAGCATCCAAATACTATTATGGTATATTTATGCTTTTCGCTGTGGAGGACAATAGGATTACTTTAAAGAGAAATACTTACGACGTTATTTCCTCGTAAAATAATGGTTCCAAGTCGACGTTTGTTATCATTTGCTATTTCTTCAACATCATCAAGAACCATGTTCATATACTCATCATATCCTGAAAGTTTTCCCTCGATCAGACGCCCGTCTTTAAGAAGTAAGGTAAGTTGTTGGTTGACTGATTTTTCTAATACATCTAATGGTAATGCCATGGAGATGGTGAAACAAATAAACCTTTTTAAATCATTCCCCATAGGAAGAAGATAGAGCGATGGCCTAATTATGCATTTATCGCTAAAAAACATTGATTATTTGCCTAAAAAAATGCCATTTCGCCGAAGGTTTTATAAGGGAGAGGTTCACATAGTTAATAGTGGCAATCATCTCTTTTGGTGTGTTCTTTGTAAAATTAAAAAGTTTACATCACTTTTTCTGGGGTGGTAAACACCAGAAGTATGTGATTGTTATTGATTGTGAAACGTGAAACAATGGTTAATAAAAGAAAAAAGAATCGAATAATTGTTGAATTATTCGATGAAAAAACTGGTGAAAAAGTAAGAAAAATACGCTTCACCAAACCCGGTGAATTCGATTACTTTTTACAAAGCTTTAAAAAAATGCGATATCCTGGGTATGGTTGGAGATATAGTAATAAAAACAAAACAAGAAAGAAAAAAGTTTCTTGCTAAAAATCACCACTTAATATTTTTTATTTTTTTAACATCCGATTTTGTTTTTTTTAACCATCTTTTAGCATTATTTTTTCATCATTTGGATTCATACCATTTGTTAAAAAATGATAACAATTAAAAGGGGGAGGTCGATTACAGAAGTGCTCTGATTTGGGGAGGAGTGATATATGACGGATGGAAAAATCGTTCATGTGGTAGGAACAGGAACCATTGGAGAACCTCTGATAGGGTTATTATGTGACGCGAAAGATGATCTTGGCATTGATGAAGTAACTTTTTATAAGCATACGGCAAAAGTGGTGGATAGACCAAAGATCAAAGGGTTGATTAATCGTGGGGCAAATCTTGCTGTTGCTGAAGATAAAATAAAAGAGTTTCAAGAATTAGGAACAGAACCTACTTATCAAGCTGAGGAAGCAATTAAACGAGCTTCAGTGGTTATCGATTGCACTCCGAAAGGAACTGGTCTTTTCAATAAAGAAAAATATTATAATAAATACAAAAACAGGGTGAAAGGTTTTCTTGCACAGGGTTCAGAATTTGGCTTTGGAAAAATGTATGCCGTGGGCATCAACGATGAGGCCATTAAAAAAGATGATAAATTCATCCATATCGTCAGTTGTAACACCCATAACATCGCAGTGTTGATTCGAACCTTAGCCACAGTGAAAAACAAAAATCATCTGAAGGAAGGAAAATTTCTTTGTATCAGACGAGCAAATGATATCAGTCAGGTGAAAAGTTTTATTCCATCTCCTGAAGTTGGAACTCATAAAGATCCTGAGATGGGAACCCATCATGCAAAAGATGTATATCATTTGTATAAAACACTGGGCATGGAGTTAAACGTGTTTTCCAGTGCATTGAAATTAAACACGCAGTATATGCATAGCATTTGGTATGATATCAAAATTGATAAAAAAATCACTCAGGATCAGGTCATTGATAAATTTTTGAAAAACCCTCGGGTCGCAGTTACTCAGAAGAATGCTTCTAATCTTGTATTCTCTTATGGTAGAGATCATGGGCATTATGGTAGAATCCTCAATCAAACCGTTGCGGTGTTACCCTCCGTTCATGTTATTAATAACAATGAAATCATCGGTTTTTGTTTCACTCCTCAGGATGGGAATTCTATTCTTAGTAGTATTACTGCAACGGAACGATTCCTGTATCCAGACACATATAAGGATAAACTGAAATGCCTT
Source organism: uncultured Thermoplasmatales archaeon (assembly GCA_964627915.1). Taxonomy (GTDB): domain Archaea; phylum Thermoplasmatota; class E2; order DHVEG-1; family DHVEG-1; genus EX4572-165. The sequence continues at coordinate 4,384 of CAZVKY010000045.1, read as the reverse complement.
GGTGCATTTCTCCTTCAAGAAGTCTGATTCTTCATAAAAGGAACGTGAAGATTCATTCTTTTTTTCTTTTTACATCAAAGATTATTAACCGTCTAGATATGTACTATATTGAATATGAACAATGAGTATAAAATAATTCGAGATTCCATTCATGGAAACATCAGATTTGATGATATTTTTCTTTCCTTATTAGATGCTTCAGAGTTACAACGATTATATAATGTGAAACAACTGGGTCTAGCTCATTTGGTTTTTCCTGGGGCTCATCACACTCGTTTAGAGCATTCATTTGGTGCCTTTTATATTGCATCTGAAATGGCTGGTCTTCTTCCTCTCGATGAGGATGAACAAAAAGTAGTTCGATGTGCTGCATTACTTCATGACATTGGTCATGGACCATTTTCTCATACCTTGGAATCAATTTTAAGGGAGTCAATGAATGTTGATCATGTTGATTTAACAGAACAACTCATCAAAGGTGAATACACTATTTTTCATGAGGATGAGGAATCATTTGTTTTCCCTGAAAAGACGGTTCCAGCGATTTTAGAAAAAAACGGAATTGATACGGAACTTGTTGCAAATATCATAAAAGGACATGTCACTGATCATCCCTATCTTGGTCAAATACTGAACAGTGTGATTGATGTTGATCAACTTGATTATTTATTAAGAGATGCTTATTACACTGGTGTGTCCTATGGTATGGTTGATCTTCAACGATTCCTGCAAACCTTACTTATCAATGGGAACACGCTTGCTATGAATCGAAAAGGCGTAGGTGTAGTGGAAAATATTTTGATGGCTCGAACATTAATGTATTCATCAGTGTATTTTCATAAAACAGTAAGGATTGCTGAGCTTATGCTTTCAAAGGCTATAGAGAAAACGGATCATTTGCATCCCTTTAATTTTTTTAAGATGACCGATGCAGAACTGGTGAATTGGTTGAAAGATCAGGGTTCTTTTCAGCATCAAATGGTCACTCGATTAAAATATCGGCAGCTGTTTAAACAAGCCTATAAGTTATCACCAAATATGATTACTGATGATCAGAAAACTCAGGTTAAACAATTAGAAAATATTTCTTTTCGTCAAACTCAGGAGAAAATGCTTGAGGAAAACCTTCATATTCCAGAGGGACATATTATTATTGATGTACCTTCTCAGGATATTCATCAGGCAGAACCACGCATCTTAGAAACAGATTTTCCAATCATTGATAATGATGAAACCAAGCTTCTTCATGAGTATACACCAGTGGCGGATGCTATACGGATGCGTTCGGTTCCTGAATGGGATCTTATGATTGCAACCGATGCACCATATCGATCTAGGGTAGCTGAACAAGCTGAACAGCTCTTGTTTCAGTAAAAAAAGAAATGATTTTTTTTGAGGATGGTGTTTTTTATAGTATTGATTTATTTCATATCTGCCCAAGAGAATCACTTGTGAGGTGTGATTAGTAGAAATGTCAGAAAAAACATGGGTTGCAATTGAAGAGATATTACAAGGAAAACATACGGATGAAAATGTTGCTGTTCGTGGTTGGATTTATCGAACGCGGAGTAGTGGAAATATTGCGTTTATTGTGCTTCGTGATGCAACGGCTACTATTCAGACAACGGTGAAACGTGGTAATCTTTCAGATGAGGAATTTGAAGATGCTAAGAAAGCACTAATTGAATCATCAGTGAAAGTGATGGGCAAAGTGGTTGCTGACAAGCGAGCCCCCAATGGTTTTGAACTACGAGTGCAATCATTTCAGGTGGTTCAGTTTGCTGAACCATATCCGATCACAGAAGATCAAAGCCAAGAGTTTCTCATGGATCAACGTCATCTCTGGATTCGATCACAAAAAATCAATGCTGTGCTTAAAATCCGTTCTACGGTGGTCGGAGCCATTCATGAATTCTTTAGAAAAAATGGGTATGTTGAATTTGATGCCCCCGTGCTTCAACCCAATCAATGTGAAGGGGGATCGACGCTTTTTGAAGTAAAATATTACGATAAGAAAACATTTCTTTCTCAATCCTGGCAGTTGTATGCTGAAGCAGCGGTGTTTTCTTTAGAAAAAGTGTATAATATGGGTCCAACATTTCGAGCTGAGAAATCAAAGACATCTCGGCATCTTTCTGAATTTTGGATGGCAGAAATGGAAGCTGCTTGGGTTGAATTAGATGAACTTACTCGTATTGCAAAAGATGAAGTACGATTTATTCTACAGCAGGTAGTTGAAAAAAACAGTCGTGAATTAGAAGTTCTTGATCAGGATGTGGAACAGTTAAAAAAGATTGCAGAAAAATCGTTTCCCTCTATTACCTATGATGAAGCAATACATATTTTAAAAGAAAAAGAAGAGATGAAGGTGGAATGGGGAAAGGATCTTCGAACCATTGAGGAAAACAATCTAATGAATCATTTTGATACCCCAGTGGTGGTTACTAATTATCCTTTGGAGATCATGGCGTTTTATAAACCCGCTGATCCAAAGAAACCAAACACCGCGCTTTGTTTTGATATGATCGCTCCAGCTGGTTATGGAGAAATCATTGGTGGATCACAGCGAAGTACAGACATTGAGTATATGAAACAACGATTAGAAGAACAAGATGAAAACATTGAAAATTATGCCTGGTATTTTGATCTCAGAAAATACGGATCGGTCCCTCATTCAGGATATGGTCTGGGTGTTGAACGGTTAATTGCTTGGATCTGTGGATTAG
>CAZVKY010000045.1:0-1558 GCA_964627915.1 uncultured Thermoplasmatales archaeon | reverse complement strand
GTCTCTAAAGTTAACGTGGAAACATTGGATGATGATAAAGAATTTCAAGGTTTCAATATCAAATATTAATTCTCTGTTTTCTTTTCTTTTTCCCAGAGTTCTTTTCGATGGGCTTCTAAAGTAGAATTTTCCTTTCCTAAAAATTCAGCAAAAGTGCTAATGGATTGACCGTGTTGTTGATAGGGTTTTGCAAATCGTTTTTTGAAATAAAGATCTCGGAGAAGATGATGATCTAAGATGACCTTACAATTTGTCTTTTCGATGATTGATAAAAGATTCTCTGTTGCATCATTCAGATTTTGGGTGCTGAACCGCCATCCTAAGAAAAGGGTTGGTGGTCCATCCATGATGAGAACATCAGGGTTTTGTTTGATGATGTATGCTGTTGCATCTTTAGTGACTGGTCCTTGTACATCTGAGGCATGTATCAATTTTTGTGAGCCATCATCAATAGTGGTCATGATTACATAGCCCAATCGAACGTTTTCTGGTCCATGGAAAAAAGGTGGAGAAAACGTAAGTGTGGTGTCCCCAAAGGTATGTTGGGTATCATCACAATAGATCAAATCACAATTTTCTTTAATTTCTTTTTTAAAATCAGTCCCTCGTTTCTGCTGGGATTTATTGATATGATTGCTAATGTCTTTTGCAAACACGGTTTTGTTGTTGTAGAATGTTTCATAGGGATCATAGTGATCATAATGATAATGTGAAATCGTGAGAATGTCACAAGTGTTTGCTTTCTGAGCTATGGTTTTTTTTATTTTTTGAAGAGTCATTTGTTCGATGCTTGTTGGTGGTAATCGGTATCGTTTTGGTCCAAGTGCTGCAGATGGATCAATGAAAATACGGCAATCATCTGTTTCCACATAGGTTGCCATAGATCTTACGCCTAGGGAGTCAGATGCAATTGGTTCAATCTTCATATTGTTCTTTCCCTCACCATATATGAAATCCTCTGATTTTAAAAGTATGCTGGTTCAAGTGTCCTTTTCTCTATCAAAAAGCGTTTTTCCTTGGTAGGTTATTTTAAAGATCCGGTGATGTGGGATCATAGCATCAGTAGTTTCAATGAAGGTTTTGTCAATGGAGATAATGTCTTCACCAGAGATGATTTTGTAGTTATGTGGTGCACCTCGATGCACATAAAATAATTCAATGTCATCGAGCTTGTATTTGTTTCGCCATTTAATCTCATTTAAAATATCTCTGATTTTATTCATAACATATATTCAACCAAAAAAGGCGATATTCTGCAGCGATTGTTTGATATGTTGATTTGCATTCTGTTCAATCCACTCTTCATGTCCAGGATATAACGCGTGAATATCAACCAATGTTAACCGTTGGATTGACTTTTTGAGATCCTTTCGGTTTCCACCAGGAAGATCCGTGCGACCGAATGATCCATTGGCAAAGACAGTATCACCTGAAACAAGTATTTTTTGTTTTTCATTATATAAACAGATACAACCTGGGGTATGCCCTGGTGTATGCAAAACGGTAAATTGTTCATTCCCAACATTGAGTCGATCTCCTTCATTTACTCGTTTGTCAA
>CAZVKY010000044.1:945-15331 GCA_964627915.1 uncultured Thermoplasmatales archaeon | reverse complement strand
TTTATGAGATTTCATTCAATAAGGATATTTCTATTGTCGTCTATGAAGTGTATACCAAAAACACTAAAGATCATACGGAACATACATTGGTCTGAAATCAAAATTAGTCCAAGATTCAACATTTAAATCAATGATTTCTCCATCTATTTGATAGAATCCATCCCCTGACCAATCATCCCAATAATTATTTTTCCACACATTAATACTAAATAATTCTAGATTAAAAAAGGCGGAGATATAATTTTCAATAAAATTGTTATAAAAAACCTTTGTATTCTTAGAAAGTTCAAGTACCAACCCATTCTGATAATTACCTAGGATGTTGTTTAAGTAAATTTCATTTTTTTGAGATTTTTCTATAAATATCCCTTTATGGTTTTCAATGATTTGATTCCAATACATATCATTTTGATCTGATTCAGTAAGAAACAGTCCGTAATCATTGTGTTCAATGATATTTTCATTTATATCATTATCAAAGGATTTTTCAAGTTGTATTCCAACATTGTTATCAATAATCAGGTTTTCATCATAAATATCATTGTCAAAGGAATCCAGAATATATATACCATATTCATTATTTGATATGAGATTCTCATTGAATATCTCATTGGAGATGGCATTTTCAAGGTAAATCCCATAAATACTATCACTAATAATATTCCAGTAGATTAAATTCTGTGATGAAGAAGTAAGGGATATTCCTCGCCGCATTTGTTGAATTGAATTGGCATAAATATCATTAAAGATAGCACCCTTATTCACATCGATACCAAAAAAGCTATTTCTAATATTGTTTTCATAGATACGTAAATTTGAACTTTCTGAGATAAATATTCCGCTTTCCTCACAATTTTCTATATTGTTTGAAAGCAGAGTAGAATCACGGCTATATTCAAATCGTAGACCATGAGCATTATTTGTAATAATCATATTCTCTATAAGATTACCATCAGAGTTAACGATTAATCCGGCACAAGTCTGAGTGCTGCCACTATTTCTCAAGGTGAAATTCTTAATCGTAACATTATCTGCAGCTATAGTAATTGGGGAATCAAAACCTTGGGCATCAATAATTGTCGTCTTTTTATTTTCACCAATCAAATGTAGGGATTTTTCTATAACTAGATTTTCATAATATGGAGATGAATAATCAAAAACAAAAATTGTATCACCTTTTTGCGCTGCTAACACAGCCTGTCTGATTGATGAGAAATTCCCTTCATTCTCTCCACCAACATAAAGAATCGAACTAGTTGGATCGTCAGATGTTTCAGAGGTCGTTGAAGAATGGTAAAGAGATTGAAGGCCAACTGATTCAAAAGCAAAGCAGAAGCTAATATTACCGGTGAATCCTAATAGTAGGAAAGTGAGGAGTATGATCAATATCTTATGTTTTATTTTCATATTTCGTTCTCCTTATTTTCAATCTATTCGAATAACTGAAAAGATAATGTTTGCTGATTGAACCTCTATATCTGAAGTTCCATCAGAAATGCCTGCCTCTACTGTTACAACAGAAGGAAATCCAAATCCATACACTGCTTTAGAAATGATGGTAAGTTTTTCATTTGGTTCAAGTGATATAATGGTTCCCTGTGTTCTTTGACCTAAAAAAATCATTCCACCCTGTAAGACTATCTTCCAATCTATGTTTTCCGCTTTTTCATCACCAATGTTTTTTATGACCGTATTAACTTTGAGTAAGCCTCCAGAGATTTCACCTATTTTAATGACCGGGCCAGTGATATGTAATAATAATGGTTCAGACCACGTGGATTCCTGTCCAATCAAATTTATTGTTTTTACTTTTAAACGATATTTTCCCGGCGTTTCCCATTTATGTGAAATACTGACTTCTTCTCCTGTTTTATATGGGCCAAGTGGAAGGCTGATATTTCCATCACCCCAATCCCAAATATAATAGATATCATTATTTCCAGAATCATTATCGGCGATCGTAGTAAATTTATATGTCATATCAGGTTTTAATTCTTGGGGCCCGGAGGGTTTCAAGGGATTAGATGGAATCGATAATCCAGAGTATGTCTGAAATGAAAGAGAAGGATCCCCATATAGCGTAAAAACATACATATTGGCATCAAGGATATTGATATCTTCTTCGCTCCAGCAGTAGTACATCGCATTGTAAAAAGCATCTCCAAATGACTGTTCTGAATTAATAAAATTGTTGAATATATGATACGTTATGGTCATACATCCCCCATCGCTTACCTCATTCCAACCATAGACATAATATGAATAATGGGTTGCAGCAATAACTGAAATGGCCCCATTTTTCAATAATGTTTTTCCAAGGTTTTCATCAAACTCTGGATTCGCATTATAACAGGAATCAGATATCACAAAAGATGGATATTCATCGTTTAAGGAATATGCACTGAATCGACTGATGAAGGATTCTTCACCAAACTCATTGATATCAGGTACGTTATTTCCATTTGGATCTGCTATCCACCATTTTCTATATGAATCCTTTGCCGAACCATGACTTCCCCAAGAAACAATCCCATATCCTTTGTTCCATTCATTTATTACATTTTCCTCTGTAAGAGCCATATCTGACTCATAAATCGAGGATTCCAAACCTTCTTTCTCATACATAGTTGTAGTGCTAAAATCAGTTCCATCTAGTAAATCTTGTTTAATTAATTCCATCAATGCTGCTGAATCTGTTTTTGGGTTTCCCTGCCCAATTTCGTTTTCAAAATTTGTAATAGCACCAAGTAATAAGACATTTTTTTTCCAATTCCCCGAATCTTGTTCAAACCTGATAATCTTTTGGAGAATATGTTCAAGGTTATCAGGATCATTTACCGGAATCCTGCCTACAGAGACATCTGGTTTAAAACCTGGCCATTCATCCTCATTAACCTCCCCGAAAAGTCCATCACCATCAGAATCCCAATCACTAGTGAGATCTGCATAATAATAATCAGTTGGTATTGAAAAATCATCATTTGAAGGTTGGAAACAATATCTCCAAGGAACAATATCACCATCCCCTAAAATTAACACATATTCAATACCCCAAACATCTATTTTATCTTTAAGGAAATTTCTAATTGATTCAGCAGTGTCGATACCAGTATATTCTCTTTCTATATGGGAAATGTTTATTAGTTTCACTGAAAAACCAATGATTGTTTTCCAATTTCTAAAAAAATTGGTAGATTGAGCTAAATCCTCTGATGTAATAATAACATAATCATAGTATTCAGTCGTTGATGTTTGATTTTCTATCTGAGGGCAATGAGAAATATACCTTTGATCAGTGTTTATTCCACTTATGAGTGGATTACTAAAAACCATAAATAAAAGCAAAATAATAGTTACATAAATTCCATATTTTTGAAGTAAATAACCATAATCCATATCTTATATCTAACCCCTATATTATTTATTTAATCTGAATGATTTTTGATTTTAATAGTTTTTTAAATGCTCAGATGATTAAAGCTTTTTAACTATTTAATAATAGTTTATCTATCTATATAAATATTCTGATAAAATATTCAGATTGATTTATTTTCATCTTGTTTTCTGCAAGATTGCTTTCGATTAACTTATTATTTCACCATACTTTTTGGAAGAAATATTATTTCATAACGAGAATTGAGAAATAAATTTTTCAAAGAAGTAAAAAGGTTGAAAAAAATCAATTGTTTTTTGTTGTGAAACCATACGTATTTTCAGTAACCCCCAATCACTTTCATCATCATAAATATCTTTTGCCTTCACTTTAATCTCATAATCACCTTTCGAACTCCAAGTATGATTAACAACGGTGGGCATGTCTGGACGAAATGGACCAATCCAATTACTCGATGAATTATCCCCCCAAGATATGTTATAATAGATAAGATTATCTTCATTATCTGTGGAAACTATTTCATAAAAATATTTCTGATTGATTTTTCCATTGGTCTTTCCAGAGATTATTGGTGTGCTGGGTGGTTGATTTCCGCTGAGAGGTATTTTTGTTAATGAGCCATAATCGCCCCATTGAAAGACATTATTGAAACCTCGAATTCGTAAATAATAATCCTGTTTCGTAACATTTGCTATAGTAATATTAGATTCAGTTATCTCATCTGAAAATAGGGTAATATTTCCATAGTTTGGAATTGGATAGATATCATCAATGTAAATCTCACCAGAAGAACTGGAAGGATCACTAGTGAAACGTAAACGGAAAAATATTGATTCACCAGCATAATTATTCAGTGAATATTCTTTTTTTATCCACCCATTTGAGTTTCCTGAGAAGGAATCAAGTATTTCATATGTTCTCCCATTTTGAGAGATTTCTATAAGTACTATGTCTTTTCCATCTATCAGATCATACCAAGTCCAAAATGAAAGATTTATAGGTTGACTAATGAATAATGGAAATTCTGTATTCAAGGATCGGACATCTTGATTTAGATTTTGAGCATAATAACTTTTTGGAGATGAATGATAACGATTATTAGAAAGAGAAAAACCCGTGGTGTTCACATGCTCTTTCATTGTATCTGCATGATCAATAGTTGTCGAGTATGATTTAAGAATGTCCAATTGGAACTTTTCAGTCTTTTCTTGATTAATCTGATCATATAGTTCAATCATTATCCGGTTGTTTTTTTCAACTGATACATCAATTAAAGGGGGTATTGGCCTTGTGTTTAATTCACTGATGTTTTCTGCTTGTTCTATTAGATATAATGCTCCATCAATGTTTTCTTTGCAAACCTGTTGAAGGTCTGAAAATTCTGGATGGAAATCAGTGCAGGCCTCTATTGTATAAGCAAATAATGGTCGACCTAATATATAATGACTATAGCCATAAGCCCAGTCAATGAAATCACCACTTGTTGGATAAAAATCCGCTGATTGCACAGATTGATATGAATTTGTTTGATCCACAGTCGATATCTTAGAAGCAATTTCTGATCCAACTATGGAAAGATATTGATCATCAGGTGTCTTTTTTTCCGGTGAATAAGACCATGGCCACATAACGGTCTCACCATATGTATGCCACGAAATTGCAGCATGTATTTCATTGTTAATCACTAATTGTTGTAAAGCCATGGTTTCTTGTTCAGACACACTAACTGGACCGCAATATGTTTCATAAATAGGTATGTGACTAATGAAACTAGAAGAAATCGAACCCCAAGAACCAAGAGCATCACCATTTGATGATCCGGCAAAATTCCTGTTTATATCTACCCCATATGTTTCAGAAGAAGGAAAATAACGTCGATTTTTTCTCCATTCATGCGGTATGCTCCAGTCATGTGAAAAATAATATCCATCCGGATTCAAACAGGGAATAATCCATATTCTTCTCGAGTTTACCAAATCAGTTATTGTATGATTTTTATTATAGGAATCAGTTATTTTTTCAATAAGTTTAACACAGATCTCAAGAGTGGGCCATTCTTTTGCATGAGTAAGACCAATGAAAAGAACACCGGGTTCATCTTCCTCAACGCCTGGATTATCAGTTATTTCCATGCACCATATGTTTCGATTTTCATAGGTTTTACCAATACTTGTTAATGTTGAAATAGATGGATAAACACTCTCTACATAGCGGAGTTTATCCTCAAGATCCTTTAACGTTTTATATCCATCCATATGTACCGTATTTTTGGCAGATAATTCATTGATGAATGTTGGTGATACAATCGGAGAAAAAAATGAAAAAAGAAGAATAAAATTTATTGTAAAAAACAAAAAATATTTTTTCTTTTTTTTCAATGATATCACCATAAATTTTGAGTGCATAATTTTCTTTGAACTCTTTTTAAAATTTTATTTGCCCGAGTTTTGTTATCTTATTAATCGTTGAAGATATGATTGAACGAAATCAGAAAATGAATTAAAATTAAAATAATCATTATTTTTTGGATTAGGGGTTTGCATAGTAGCCCGTATTAAACAATAATCATCAGGATTATCCTTATTGATAATATATATCTCCCCTTCATATGTATCAGGAATATTTGAATGTGGTGCCTCAACGGTTACAATCACAGTTACCATTCCATCTTCTGGATTAAGATTCTCTCCAGAACTTGGATTAAACGTCCAGGTTCCCCAGCTTGGCCAATTATAAATATCCCATGAGAGTTGTGAGAAAGGTGTACCACTATTTTGTATGGTAAAACTACCAGTAATCGTTTCTCCAGGTTTAATCCCCTTCCAATCAAAAGAGCCATTACAACTCAAGTCCGCATGTGATTCATAGGAATAGGTTCTAAAAGTAAAATCAACATTGTATCTACCAGATGTTCTCATCCAGCTGCTGCCATAATCATTAGAAAACCATTGTTCACCACGAGGATAATAATCTATATTTTCATCATAAACATCAAACCATGAGAAAGATTCTCCTGCGGGACTATTGGTTCTTAAAATAATATAATATGTTTGATTTACAACCACATCGATATCAGCGATATCAAATTCAATCCAATTTGAATAATAGGGAATTGATTCACCGGGCAATCCATAAGAGATGATGTCAAGATCTGTAAGGTTATCGCGAATTGCTATCTCTATTGGTGACTCGATTTTTCGAAGTTTCTCTAGTTTCACTTCTACCTTCGTCAAAGGTGTTCGAAGGGGTTTAAATGATTGGGCCATCCAAATCACACTATGAATATTATCTTTGTCATTAGTATGTTCTTGTTTCTGATCTAATATTGATTCGGGAGGCAAAATGATTGTTTGTATTTGTGGATTATCATGATTAGTATCTGCCAGAGAAAAAGAATGAAGCGAAGTAAAAAACAAGGAAATTACTATAATAATACGAATGAATCGTTGTAATTTATTCCATTTTTTTCTTACCATGCATCATCAACTGTTTATCATTATTATTGTTTATTTTATATAAGAATTATGCTATCATTTGTTTTAATTATTTTCCATCACCCATATTTCATTAGTTCTATTTGGTATAGAACTAGAAATTATTTTAGCCAAGGCATTTGTAATTAAAGGATTACGGCTGAGAATTGGTGTAAGTAACAGGGTACCATCATACATCTGAGGATGAACAACATAATCTGATCCAAATTCTTCACTAAGTCGCTTGCTATAAATAACACTGGCAATATATGCATAAATAAATGATATTTCAATAGTTTTTGAAAACGTGTTCAAACTGAGATTAAAAAAGTAGCCAAAAATACCACTACTTAAATTGCGAACTTGATATGTAGCCTCATCTGCTTTACAGGAACTAATAACTATCCGGTTTCTTTGTTTGAGCTCTTTGATAAATCCTCCTGAACGACAAAAATCAAAAATAAGTATTAGTCGGCCATCAATTCCCTCTAACGATTGTTCAAGTTCATAATCATAAACCCGTTCATTAGCAGTTAGGAAATAATATTTCCCATCTGAAGCACCACCATGTCCAACAAAATAGATTACAAAAATATCGTTTTCATCCATAAGATTTTTTGTGTTGTTAATCTGCAGAAAGATATTATCCTCATTTGCAAAATAATTTTCAAGTGTAATAATGTTAGTTACATTCCAGTTGTTATCTTTTAAAAGTGTTTCTTTGAAAGAATTTATTTCATTTATACTATACGGAAGAATTGACGATTGATAATTCGAGATTCCCACAAGTAATGCATAATATTCAGTTGAATCATTTAACGTATCAGACGAAAAAGATTGATGAGTGATTGTAGTTATACTAGCTTGAGCATGAAACGAAAAAACAATTGGTTGAAAGAAAAATAAAAAAACGATGGAAAAAGTGAATATTATTTTTTTATTATGATTTATCTTCAAGGACAAACACCTAAATGGTTTATTTGTATAACATGGGCAAATTCATTGTAATACTAAAGAGATTCTTTTTAGTACCTTAGGAATGACCGAGGATATCAAGATTGATGATAAATAAATCTTCAATCTCATCAACAACAGAATGACCAACGTTATCATATGCTTTTATGGTTATCGTATAAAAACCTGAGGATGCTCTATCCCATACCCATTCATATGGAGATTGAGTCGAACTGAATTCAAGATAATCATCTAAATAAAACTCAACACGTTCGATTCCTGAAAGATCATCAATTGCATCTGCTCTCACCGTTATCTGTCCAATAATAAAGGGATATGAGAATGGAAGTAATCTCATTCCATCTAAATAATATAAACCAGGTAAAGGCCTTATGATATTAATCTCAGGTTCAGTGTTATCTGCGATAATGGTACCTGTATTTGAAAAATCGTCTTCAGTTGCATCTGTTGCAAAAACTGTTATTTCAATAGGTCCATCAGTTGGATTACATGAAACCGAAGAAATAACCCATTTTGCTATGTCACCCGTAAACGTTGTAGGAGCAACAGTTGTTCCGCCACCAAGTCCAGAGAGATCTGCATAAATTTCAATTGGATCACCTGTTATAGTTGCTGTAATCTCAGCTGAATCACCGTTTTTAATGTATTCAATTGTTCCTACAGTTGTATCCATAATGGTAACATCAAACACAGAGGGGCCCGCATTATTAATTGTGAATTTTAAATCTGAAACATCAGCTCCAATATTTGATATAGCATCATCTGCCATAATACGAATTCTATAATTAGGTCCATCTGGAAGAATTGAAGTATCCCACCCATAGAGTCCATCATTATATTCGCTCTCAGCAATGGTGCTCCAAGGTGAAACCCCCGTCATACTGTACTGTACAGTTATTTGAAGATCAGTATCCCAGTACATGGTTTTGAATCCCCAGTCCCAAAATGGTTCGCTCACAAGAGTATCTGTTTGTTTCACCCACGATTGACCATTGATATAAGGATCAACACTGGAAGAATGATTGAGATAATACCATTTAAAACCAGTATCGCCAAGTATATTTTGAGTTACTCCAATGTAATAAGTTTCACCAACAACAAGATCGATATCTGCATCAAAGGCAAAATCAATCCAAACTGGAGTGCCTGGAGATCCTATCATTTCCAAATGTTGTGTGGATTGTCCAATACTTTGTGGTACAGGTGAAATCTGGCTGAATAATTTAACAGAAATGTTGGCATTGTCACCCTCAATGAGTAATTGCACAGATCTCATGTTATCCTCTGTTGCAATAAAGCTTTGCAAATGTCCCGGATAGTCCTCAGTTAATGGCATGGAGTCATTATAATCTTGCTGATATTGATCAACAATTTTATCCTGAGCAGACCATTCTATTGGTAAAGTACCACTTATGACTTCACCACCATTTGGATATATAACTGAAATCGTCGGTGGTTGACCGTCAACTCGATGTTCCCGGATTTCCATAGTTTTTGTTCCTGCTTGATCAGTTGCATTATATTGAACATAATGTTTTCCTTCGCCACTAAGGGTAAATGGCTCAGTATAATTGGACCAAGATGACCAACCATCAACTGTATTCCATGTTCTATATGTTAGGGAATATATTGGGCCTTCATCATCCTCTGCCTCAATTTCTATCTCTGTAGAAGGTGAAATGATAGTTCCCCCATATTCATTTGGTCCATTTAATGTATATTGAACTAATGGTGCGCTGCTGCCACCCTCAAATTCATACCATGGCCAATATGTTACATTGCCTACTACTTCTGATCCCGTTCCATCTGGGTTATCTGTAGCGTTATAGGGGCCTGATATATCTCCCCACCAATTTTCAGTTGCGTTGAAACTAAGATTAGATATTAAATTATAAACACCATATCCTACATTATTGGATAGATTGTTTTCATGTGTTTCTATACTGTTATTTGAAAAACCAGCTAGACCAACAAGACCCATGGTATTATTCGTTATTTGATTATCCTGAATTAGTATATTATCAAATCCAGCCCATACTCTATTTGGTGGATCCCATTCCTGCACACCTGCAAAAGAGATTCCACCACCTGCTGCCGATGCAGATCCATCACCAGTAACATTAGTAATCAAGTCATTATTTGTTATCCTAATATCCTTAATTGGACCTACTTGACCTCCAAGATGAATGGCTGAACAAATAATTGATGGCCAGGTTGGTGCCCAAATAGGATCAGTGGAATGATCACTTCCTATTAATTGAGTGATTTTATTGTTTGAAATCGTAACAGAAGAAGTGTTATCATTAATCGCAATACCATATTCTTCAACGTTTTCAATAAGATTATTTGAAATCTGTATATTCTCTTGACCATTACCAATGTCACGACCATATACCATGATACCATATGTTTCATCATTTATACTATCTGCACCGCCACCATCAGTGATATTAGAAAGGATATTGTTAACAATTTCAATATTTTTGGCATTCTTTCCAATAAGAATACCTGCAACATTTGACAGAGGATCTTTACTTGTAACAGTCAATGAAAAACCATTGATAGTAACATTTTCTACCCCTGTTGCAATTCTAATAGCATGAGAGGTCCCACCATCGATTAATGATTCGCCCCCAGTTCGTCCTGAGATGGGATCTATATTGTATTGATATCCTGCCAATTTCAACTCCTTATCAATAATAACGTTTTCAGTAAATAATCCAGCAAGGGCCTGTAGTTCATCGCCTGGAGATACTATATCAACAACATCTTGTATAGATCCATAATACGTGTAAAAGGCAGTTCCAGTAACTCCCACCTGATGAATCGCGTTGTAGATTTGATGGCTGACATTGTTAAAACCATTAGTATCATCGATTAATGCTATGACTCCACTACTTAGATTCACTCCAATATTATAATCTGATACAATATTCGATTGAAAAATTAAACCATTAACACCGGTATCAGCTGCACAGGCAATATCACCCAACTCGCTAGATACCACCGTGAATTTATTATTTTCTACTGTACAATCATGTGCGGTAGATGCTATTTGCACGGTTATACCACCATTTCCATAAATCTTAAATCCATCCAATGTAACATTATGAGCAGTTATTTGAATCCCGGGATCATATGAACTCACATAAATATTTGGTTGATCCCCATTTGCTGCAATAATTCGTAAATTGTTTACATTAATGGTCAGTTGTTCATTGTAAGATCCGTCTTTTACCCATATAACATCGCCAGGGGATGCAGCATTTATAGCTGTTTGAATGCTATCATAATCGCCAAGACCTGGATCATCATCCACAATTACATCAGCCGCTTCTACAACAATAGTTACTGCTGGCATAATAAGAGTTATAGCAATAAAAAAAGCTAGAATATGCCGTTGTAATGAATGATTGTTTGACAACTTAAGATAGTGTGTTTTATCAGATTTCATAATAACTACCTCACTTATACATTGATTTTAATATATTTCTACTATAATAGTATTTATGTTATGGCTATATATAGTTTTCTTTTACATCCATTGTCATAATAGGAAAATAAAAAATTATATCAATACTATGACAAAAAGAAAAATAAGAAAAATTGGTTAGAAAGAGAAAAAATCAACTAGCCAATCTAGAAACGGGAAGTAAGATATTACATTTCTAAGAAATGATAAAAATGGAGAATCGTTGTTTATATATGGTGTAGTAAGAGTTATTGTTATCTCACAACGATCATTTGAATCTTCATCATTTACCAGAATGATAGATCCCGAAAAATCCTCGTTTTTCTTATCCGGTACTTGCAAGGAAATGCCTATGGTTTGTTCCCCGTCTTCAGGTGTTAGATCCAATCCGCTTGATGGACTAAATGTCCATTCACCCCAATCAGGCATAGATTCAATCGACCAGTCAAGTTTGGATCCAGAATCCCCAATATTCTCAACGATAATAGAATCTGTCAAGGTAGAACCAGGAGCAATATCCGACCAAGAGAGACTACCAGTGCAATAAAGATTGGCATCCCGAGTTTGAATAGAAACTGTAACCGAATCAGTATCTTCTTCACCCTCATCATCAATAACTTTTAGAGAAACGCTATATGTTCCCGCTGTCGCCCAAGTTTTAGTTGGATTCTGAATAGTTGAATCATCAAATTCTCCATCATCATCCAAATCCCAATAATAATTATATGGAGCAACACCACCATTAGCATCTCCGGAAAGTTGAATAGTTTCATCAACATATCCAGAATAACCTGAACCTGCATCAGCCTTTAATGGATCTTTTTGAACATTAACAGCTGCGCTATCTGAGCAATCTATATCAATTCCCTGAAAACACATCGTACCATTAACATTTGCTATATTTGTCACGTTACCATGTTTTGTAATACTTACTTCAAAATGAATGGAAAAGTGCTCATCTGGATACAAATAATCTGCTATTTCCTCATTTGAATCAGATAAATAATTACAAATATCATCCCAAAGTAAGATGTTATCAGGATAAATATCCGGCTCATAATCAAAAATAGATCCATTGAATAATAGTTGAGCTGAGCCGGAAACATAATCCATATTTGATGGGAGTTTGTCAAATACACTTATCCCATACATAGGCATATTTCCTGTGTTAGTAAATGTTATGTTGAAACCTATCTGATCACCGACTGAAACAGAGACTTCGTCAACCCAATCATCACTTGTATCCTCTCTTACTAGTTTTTCACAATCCATTTCAATTGTGTCTCCAGAAATAAAAATAACTGCGGAGTCATTTGCTTCATGAAATGTATTATCACAAACTCTACCAGTTACATTTACATAATTTTCAATTTCACCTACTGCATCGTTTGCAATATTGGTTTTGAAGATAACTGATAAGTAATCACCGTTTTCTAATAATTCGTCATCTAAATCCCAGAACAATAACTCACCATGTATTGTCGGATTCATTGAATAAGTAGTGCCATTATTCAACAGTATTTTTGCTGAATTTGAGATATAGCTTAACTCACCGGGTAATCTATCCCAGATCTCAATATGATGAAGTATGTTGCTAGTATTAGTTGAATAGAATGAAACGGTTATATTCCAAAACATAGCTCCACCAGCAGACGTACTGACATTTTTCAGCCAGGTTTCTCCATCAAGTGAAACACGTTTATCAACATGCATCCCTTCAGTTATATTAACATCTACCGTATCTGTATCACCTGGGCCTCCGCAACTCGTAACAGTAACTACATTTTCATCATGACCAATATTGGTAACATCAACCGTAAAGATAATCTCAACACTTTCTCCACTGTAAATATTTGTAAAGAACCATCTTAGATCATATATTTGATCTTCACAGGTGATATTTACCACATCAGCATCTCCGTCATCAATCATTTGCTTAAATTTCAGGAAATCAGGAAGATAATCATATATATTTACCCCTTGGAGTGTTTCATAACCTGTGTTTTCAATGGTCAAGCGGAACCATATCGTATCATCAACAAAACTTTCCACAAAATTGTTTTCCCAGTTGATTCCATCAAGTGATGCTTCCTTTTTTACCTCTATTCCCGGGCCACAGATAACTTCTACAGTCGCACTGGAATTAGCATAAACATAATCTGGACAACAAGGGCCATCTTCAAAATATTTACCGGTTACATTCACTAAATTTTCAAACTCTCCACAACCAATAACATCAGCACAGTAATATATGGAAAACAGTGAACCTGGAGCAATACTCTCAGTGAAATTCCAATATAAAAAATTACTGTTATTAGAAAATATATAATTCTCATAGGGATCATTAGATTCATCGCGAATAAAACTGCGGTTATATATTAAACCTTGAATTTGTGGTAAATTATCCCTTACGCTGAGATTTGTAATCCATTGGTCAAATGAATCATTGACCTTAACATCTATTCGATATGTAACATAGTCATAATCTCCATAATCAAACGAGATTTGCTTGGCTGTTAAAAGATCGTTGCAATCGGGTTTAACCCATTTTTCAATGGATAGTATGCCATCTTCTTGCGGTATTGGCTCACAACCAACAACATCCACCCAAGCATCATCCTCAGCAAACACATCACAACAAAAACCATCCGCACTACCCGTCACATTAACCGTATTTTCATACAAATCACAAACAATACCCTCATCAAAAACACCCGTAAACACCAACTCCTCAGACCAACCAACCGGTACATCATAAAACGTCCAAGTCAACACCTGACCACCATCAGAAAACACCGGATCATCATGAGACGAAAGCATATAATCAAAACCAATACCCACAGGCAACCTATCCACCACCACAACCTCATCCAACATCACATCACCCGTATTATTCACCACAATCTTAAACTTCGGATAACTAGAAACATCAACAACCGTCGCTATCGAATCATTCCAATTACTATGACAATCATCCGCAGAAAACTTCACCACCGAAACACCTAACTCCTCATCCACACAACCAACAACATCCACCCAAGCATCATCCTCAGCAAACACATCACAACAAAA
>CAZVKY010000044.1:0-845 GCA_964627915.1 uncultured Thermoplasmatales archaeon | reverse complement strand
GAATCATTCCAATTACTATGACAATCATCCGCAGAAAACTTCACCACCGAAACACTAGGCTCATCATTGCATGTATTACCATTAGCTGAAACATGAGCTGAAGCTTCAGCATACATTGGTTGACCACAACAATGTTCAGTGGAATTTACAATCACCTCATTAGTTAATAGTTTAGATGATAATTCATTGTATGTTACAGTAGCGTTGAATTCAATGAAAACAACTTCATAACTTGTTAAATTAATAGTGAAATCCTTGCTTAAATTCCAGCAAATCTGATTTTCATTTATGTTGCTCACTCCAGTATAAATATTTGAGTCAAAGATGATTCTTGCACTGGATTCTATATACCTTAGACCATCGGGTAGGTTGTCTATAACTTTTATTTCTGATGCCCAGCATCCACATTCAGGAATGTATGATATCATTATTCTAAAGGTAACAATATCGCCTGTACAAGCTAAAGCAACATTTGACCATTCAGATCCAGAGGTTTTTACTTCTTTAGATAAAACTAAACCACCAGTATTGGTATCAACAGTGGCCATAGATTCTGTGTTTTGTAGATGGGTTGTTGATTCTTTCTCTATGAGCAGTGAACTCGTTTGCCTGTTTGCATACATCGCATGAATGCCGGCGATTGAAAGTATTATAAATGCTGATAATAATAGTGATGTCATTACATACAATTTTTTTCTCATCTTGGGCTCCCCATATTTTTAAACATATATAATTTTATAAACTATAAATAATTTACTATATGCATAAGTTCGAATCAATCTGAAGAATTATGGAGTGAACCCCCAATAGTACACAACAAGTTTGGTTAACAAAGAAATCTATTG
>CAZVKY010000043.1:0-15449 GCA_964627915.1 uncultured Thermoplasmatales archaeon | reverse complement strand
AATGAAAAAACCTCGTAAAATGATGAAAAAAACCTGTTTTTTGTGCAGGTTTTGTTTTTAACGTATCCGCAAGAAGCAGGGATGCTTTATCCACCCCAGTAGCACCCCATTTTTCCTTTGTCCCCGGATTCAAGGTTTGTTGTAATACCATGGATTCATTCATCGCATCTTTTTTTCTCACCACTTCTTCATTGGACGCATGAGCAGAGACTTTAAATGCAGGTGTATCTGAGAGATCAAATTGCAAGTTTTCAGCTGCTTGGCGAAGTGATTGTTTCATGGCATTATCTATATCCCGCTGGATTTCCTCATCAGTATGATGATATGCCTCTGCTTTGGATAACAATCCTTCCGAAACTGTTTCCTGATTCTTTTGTAAAATCCAAAGGGTGACATGGCCAAATGCATTTCCCATCAACAAGAGAAATCCCAGTAAATAGGAGAGAAGAACATAACTGATAGTTGGATAAAACCAGTTTGTTTCATAATTGAAATAGAAATAAATAATAGCAAAGATTGAAAGAAGAGATCCTACGCTAAAGATGAGATAACCGCGCTTTGACTGGTTTAACATTAGATTGATTCCAAATGCAACAAAAAAGAGACCCGTTCCCATATACATAACAGTATCCGCGATGAGTGTTGCTTCTGATTCATAGTGAATCTGGAAAAACATAATCGAAATAGAAGCATATGCAAGAAGGATAATTCCAGCAACAAAAAATAAGGTTCCAAAATAGTAAATCGTTTCGCCACGACGTGATAATCTCTCATCCCTCTTATCTAAAAGATTATTGATATTTTTCCGCATCCAACATCCATTAAATGAAATACTTTTTTAGTATAAAAGGATTTGGTGAAAAAATAGCAAAGTGGAATTATCCTCCCTTATATCCCAATCTGAATCGTTGTATCTTTTCCATTTTTTCAGAAAGCAAATTACCATTTCCCATATTGGCAAGAAAGAGTAAAAATAAAAATTTCCATTTCATCAAAAGCAACATTCCCATTTTCAGTATAAGCATACACTTGTAACACATGTCTTCCCAAAAACGGAAAATGTTTTCCCTGTAATTTCCAATCATATGGTGGTTTTGAAAGACTAACCATAAAATTACCATCAACACAATAAATCACCCGATCAACCGGTTCATTTGATGAAATATCAATAGAAACTAGTGGCCGACCAAAAACAACAGTCATCCCCCGATACCCTCTATACCACTCTGATCCAAGATCCAAAGAGATTACCGAACGATTGAACACATACCCCATTCCCTCCTTAGGACTTGTTAACGAAACCTGGATAGGAAGAAACCTACGGGAAAACGAAGCAGTAATTGCAAGCATCGCCTTCGTAGCTTTAGTCTGGTAAGTCCAGTTCAAATGATCCGGAGTATCACCCGGGGTATTTGCCCAAGGGTATCCATCACGATGAGCAATCCACACCCCATCATATCCGTAATCGATAAAGGCTTGATGATCTGCACCGATATAATTTGGTCTAGTTTCAACAGAGATATTCGTATATTGAGCGTAGATATCTGCATACCGTTGTGCATCTTCACCAATCCACCAGGATCGAGAAGGACAATGAAACCGGAGAAGATTCCCACCATCCACCGAATCAGCATATCCAATCATATCCATATTTAACACTGCATAAATATTGTCATTATTGCGATAGGCGTCTCGAGCATAACAAAAACTTCCATAGGTACCAACCTCTTCACCAGAAAACGCAATGAATTTGATAGTATGATCAAATGAATAATCCTTCATCACTGAAGCAGCAGCAATCGCAGCTGCAACACCACTCGCATCATCATTAGCCCCCAATGATCCGGGAGTACAATCATAATGAGCGCTCAATATGATTTGAGCTTTAGAAACTGGATTAGTACCAGGAAGCGTTGCTACAACATTCTGACTTGAAAACCCAGCATAATCCCAATGGTGAAACATGGTATCTAACCCCATATCATCAAAAGTATCAAAAATCCAATCAGCCGCCTGGGAACAATTTTCAGAACCCGTATAGCGAGGACCAAAAGAAAGCAATGACTGCATGTAATCAAACACCATTGATTCATTTATTTGTTGAATCATTTCAACAATTTCTTGATCAACCTGATTTACAGAAGTTTTTATTGAATCTTCCTGCAATGATGAGTATGTATTCACAGAACAAAATAACAAGCCTACTATCAACATAGTGAGAATTTTATAGTTCATAATGTCAAGTTTCCCAACAGATATTATTACATTTTAAATATAAAAATATATCCTCTTTAGCATAAAATATAACAGAATTAACCCTTTTTTCATTACCCGGCTTTATACCAGTATTAGTTTGTGTTAAACAGGTCAATTTTTGAAAAAGATTGAGCATTATTTCCTATTTTGCTCAATCAGTTCTATTCCTACGCCAAAATAAAACTTTGAAAAGTTTTAAAAACCATTCCTTTTCCTCAATTGGGGTATAACTAATCTTACTTTCAGAACTACTTCTCCCAGACTATGCCTTACCTATGAAATACCCTCTTAAACATCAGCTTGTTGCAATTTTAATTCTTTCAATAGTTTTATTGATGAAATCATTATCCTCAATTATTATATCAATTGCATCATGTGGACAGTTATCTGAACAACGTCCACAAACTACACATTCATCACCAATAATTGCTTTTCCATCCTTGACAATGATATTATCTATAAAACATACATTTTCGGTACATAAACCACATCCAGTACAGTTTGAATTAACATGAATATTTACTCCAGGCATTGCTTTGATCGTTGAGGAAAGAGTTTCATCCAAATATGGTCTCATACGCCACAAACAACAACATTCACAACAATTACACACGGTCACTAAAGGAACTGAGGAACCTACACCAAGCCAAGTCTCATCTAACTTATCTCTGCCAATGAGATGAACCAATCCTTGCTCCCTACATTTTTTAACATGATCAAGGGCCTCTTTTTTAGATACAGATTTTCCAAGCTCCTTCGGAATCTTTCTTGCAGCCTCACCCATAAATAAACAACCAAGTTCAACTGGATAATTCTTACACTGCATTGATTCCCGACAGATACAAAAATCCATGACAAAACGAAAACTTGACTGCTCAATGAAATATTCAACTATCTTAGAAGGAACAGCGAAATTTTCAAATGATTCAATTGATTTATTTAATTGAACTTCAACAACTGAATCCTTAGGAAGATATGTTAGGTTGTTCTTATCAAAAAGCATCTTTGAAATAATAAAACGAAACAAAGGAATGTTACTTAATTTTGCTAGTGAAAAACGATATGGAAAGAATTTCTCTAATAATCTTGTAAATCTTCTGGAGGGTTCCATTATAATTTTGAAATAGACCAAAGTTAATAATGATTATTGTTCTTAAAAAAAATACACATTCGATTAACCATTATCTGAATAAATAGTTAAGAGCAATGCAAAATAGATCAGAAACCCTGAGAATTATTCCTCAAGAATCCATCAGAAACTAAAACAATAAATATTCTTGCCAGTTTCTCCTATTAAATTAAAAGTTGTCTTCAGGATAGCTTTTAAATATGAAAAGTTGTATACTGCCATACCCTTCTCAAGTAGGTTATATCATGGGCAAAGGAATAAACGCTGGAAGAAAGCTGAAAAACAACAGAAAAAAGCAACGCTGGAATGATCGATATTACAAAAAACGAGTGTTGCATTTAAAAGAAAAAGCAGATCCTCTTGAAGGCACTGCACAAGCAAGAGGAATTGTGATTGAAAAAGTTGGAATTGAAGCAAAACAGCCGAATTCAGCGATTCGAAAATGTGTAAAGGTACAATTAATTAAAAACGGTCGGCAAATCACTGCATTTGCCCCAGGTGATAACGCGGTTAGTTTTATCGATGAGCATGATGAAGTGATGATAGAAGGAATCGGAGGTAGAATGGGGCGAAGTTACGGTGATATTCCTGGTGTCCGTTTCAAAGTTATTAAAGTAAATGATATTTCCCTTGACCAAATGGTCAGAGGAAAAATAGAGAAAGCAAT
Organism: uncultured Thermoplasmatales archaeon; assembly: GCA_964627915.1. GTDB lineage: Archaea > Thermoplasmatota > E2 > DHVEG-1 > DHVEG-1 > EX4572-165. The sequence goes on along the minus strand of CAZVKY010000043.1, from coordinate 11,397 downwards.
GAGACGATAATTATGGCTGAAAAAAAAGATGAAAAACGAATTACTCATTTTTTTCCAATCCTAGCAAAATATGATCCAGATAGCGTAAAAGTAGAAGATCAAGGGCTTGCTCGCTATATAAATCTAGATACTGAAAACATTTACCTGGGTGCTGTTTTTGCTAATAAAATGTTTGCTAAATCAAAAATACCTGTTGTTGAACGATTAATCAACAACATCATGCGAACACAAAAATACAATGGAAAAAAGATCAAAGCATATAAAATCATGAGAAGTGTCTTTGAAATCATTGATAAACGCACAAAGACCAATCCATTACAAGTTCTTATTGATGCCATTCAACATTCAGCTCCAAAAGAAGAAGCAACACGGCTTCGATTTGGAGGTATCCTTGTTCCAAAAGCAGTCGATACTGCTCCACAACGTAGACTAGATATCGCCTTGCGCAATCTTTGCATAGGTGCGATAAACACTACCCATAAAAACAAAAAAAGAATGGAGGAGTGTCTTGCTGATGAAATCATTAAAGCATCAAAAAATGATGTGACCTCTTTTGCTGTATCAAGGAAAAATGAACTGGAACGAGTAGCAAAATCAGCTCGATAAACACATAAAAAAAGAAATGCAACATTTGCTTGCAGTCTTATTTGGGGTTATAAGCAATGGGCAAAAAAGAAGATAATGTAAAAAAAGCAAAGCATTTGATGAACAAACTTGATCAAATTCGAAATATTGGTATCGCTGCACATATTGATCATGGAAAAACAACACTTTCAGATAACCTACTTGCAGGATGCGGCATGATAAGTGAAGATCTTGCTGGGAAACAACTGGCTCTTGATTTTGATGAACAAGAATCAGAACGGGGAATCACCATCGATACTGCTTCAGCATCAATGGTGCATGAATTCGAAGATAAAGAATATCTGATTAATCTCTTGGATACACCAGGTCACGTTGATTTCGGTGGTGATGTTACCCGTGCAATGCGTGCTGTTGATGGAGCTATTGTGGTCGTTTGTGCTGTAGAAGGAGCCATGCCGCAAACAGAAACGGTGATTCGACAAGCACTAAAAGAGAACGTGCGACCTATCCTTTTTATCAACAAAGTCGACCGATTAATCAATGAACTAAAGGTCACCCCAGAACAAATGCAGCAGCAATTCATTAAAATCATTACCAAATTCAATCAACTCTTAAACAAAATGGTCCCTGAACAATTCAAAGGAAAATGGGATGTAAAGGTTGAAGATGGAACCGTTGCTTTTGGTAGTTCCTATTATAACTGGGCTATTTCAGCACCCTACATGAAAAAATCAGGATTAGGATTCAATGATATCTATGAATATTTAAACAAAGAGGAACAGAAAACCCTTGCTAAAAAAATCCCGATTCATGAAGTCATTCTTGATATGGTCGTTGATCATCTGCCCTCTCCAAAGATTGCCCAGAAATATCGTATTCCAAACATCTGGCGAGGTGACCCAGAAAGCAAACTGGGTAAAGGCATGATGAACACTGATGAACATGCCCCTCTTGCGTTGATGATCACAAAAATTGTGATGGATCCACATGCTGGAGAAGTCGCTGTTGGCCGTATGTATAGTGGAAAAGTAGAGCAAGGCATGCAAGTCTATGTCGCAGGTATGCCTAAAATGAATCGAATTCAACAGGTTAATCTGATGGTAGGAGCCGATCGAATCAGAATGGATGAAGTCACTGCTGGAAACGTGGTCGCACTCACCGGAGTGAGGGATGCGATCGCTGGAAGCACTGTCACTGATGATCCTGATGCTGAACCATTTGAACGTATCGTTCATGTTTCTGAACCAGTGGTTACTATTGCTGTAGAAGCAAAACACACTAAGGATCTTCCCAAACTCATCGAAGTATTACGTATTGTTTCAAAAGCAGATCCTAGTATTGTTGTAGATATCAACCAGGAAACCGGTGAAAATTTGATGAGTGGTATGGGAGAACTTCATCTTGAGATTACTGAGTATCGTATTAGAAATGAATATGGTGTTGACATTATTACTTCTGAACCAATTGTGGTGTATCGTGAATCCGTGGAAAAGAAATCACCGCAACAATTCGAAGGGAAATCACCGAACAAACACAACCGATTCTACATAGAAGTGGAACCACTTGATGAAAAAATCGTGAACGCATTGTACAACAATGAAATCCCATCCAATGTCAAAAAATACAAAAAAGATGTAGCTAAACAACTACAGGAACTTGGTATGGACAAAGTAGAAGCAAAAGGAGCGATTGCTGCACAAGGACTTAACTTGCTTTGTGATGTCACCAAGGGAATTCAGTATCTTTCTGAAATCCATGAACTCATCATTCAATCCTTTGAAGAAGTAATGAAAAGTGGGCCTACTGCCTCAGAACCCTGCCAGGGACTGCTGGTACGTCTTGTTGATGCGAAATTACATGAAGATGCGATTCATCGAGGACCCGCTCAAGTTATTCCCGCAGTGCGAAATGCAGTATATGGAGCAATCACCATTGCCAGTCCCGTTCTTCTTGAACCCATGCAAAAGGTCTTTATTAGTACACCACAGGATCTCATGGGTGATGCTTCTCGAGAACTCAATCAGCGACGCGCGGTCGTACGAGATATGGTCACTGAAAAAGACATGATCAATATCGATGCAAAAGCTCCTGTTGCTGAAATGTTTGGATTTGCTTCTGCAATTCGCTCAGCTACTGGTGGACGAGTACTGTGGAACACTGAAAACATTGGGTTTGAACCATTACCGAAACATCTGCAGGATGACATTGTCGCCCAAATCCGGGAACGAAAAGGCTTGAAACCTGAACCATATCCAGCAAGCTACTACTTGGAATAAACCCATAAGATGAAGGAACACTTCCTTCCCATTTCTCTCTTATTTTCACTAAACTAATAAGAAAAGATATGTTTTAAAATTTAATCTGAAGAATTAAAAAGATTTATAATTATGCTTCTTGTTACCCTTTCTATTGTAGGGATGTACGATGGATAAAGGAAAAATACCAATTGATAGAACCTATGAATTTGAATATCGATACCATGACCGGGATAGCAACTATAAATATTTCAACCGAAAATTCGAAGTGTATCTCTTAGAAAAAAAAGCACTAAGACCACAATATCATCTGCACATGGACAATAGTGATACCAAACAAATCAGTCCCAGTGTCTACAAAGCATCACATGGAAACAAAAAATTTGATTTCGGGGTTACTACACTAAACTGGAATGATATCAAAAACACATTCCTTGACTATGTCGTCGATGAAATCGGGGAAAACAAACGAGAACAAGCAAAAAAAGCACTTGGGAAACTTTCTTCCCCCAAGCTTTAAACACAAACACATTTTTCAACCTTTTTTTAGTATTCCGTCACCCGATATTTGCCATGGGCTGGTTCATAAATCTGCCCATTGCGCTTCATTTTATCAAGGATCTCACCGATTTTGTTTGCATCCATACCATTAGCTTCTGCTTCAACCAAGATCTCATTACGAGCCGCAAAATCATCCTTGGATTCATCACTAATCTTTTTAATAATATCAATCACCGAACGCATCCGTTCATGCTGCGAATGACTAATACCAGTGGCAATAATATCAATATCAAAATTACCGGTTTCACGATCCATACCCACACGACGCAGATATTGATTAATAATATTAATCCCCCGTTTCGCATCACTCACGGTTACCTCCTCACTCAACCGCACCCGAGCACTGGCCTCAGCCAACCGCACAAATGCCTCCAACTGCCGAGGTGTAAACGGCACAGAATCCTTTGATTGACTCCGAAGGCTCACATAATAATCCTTAATAATATCCATGGCCTCATCATGCATCACTGGATACACATGTCGTTTTGCATACGCAACATACTTTCGTAAAAACTCAGGAGCAAACACCGGAATAATCGGTTCAAACAAACGATCCTGATCCTCCTTTGTATGCACCGATTGCTTTGATTTCAACAGATTTTCACCCACCTCACCAGCTTTATGCGTATTCAAAATATGGGTGGCCAACTGCATATCACGATCATCATTTGGTTTATCCTGAATGGAAAAAATCAAATCAAAACGAGAAAGCAACGCCGGGGGCATATTAATCTGCTCAGGAATAGGAATAAAATCATCAAAACGACCCAATTTCGGATTCGCTGCTGCAAGCACAGCACACCGTGACTTCAAGGTAGCATTAATCCCTGCTTTGGCAACTGATATCTCCTGCTGCTCCATCGCCTGATGAAGACTACTTCGATCCTGAGAATCCATCTTATCAATCTCATCAATACAAGCAATACCCATATCCGCAAGCACAAGAGCTCCAGCTTCAAGCGTCCACTGCCCCTCACCAAACTCATCACGCACCGCAGCAGCCGTCAATCCTGCTGCTGAAGACGCTTTACCAGATGCATAAATACTACGCGGAGCAAGCTTAGACATATAATTCAACAACTGAGACTTTGCCGTACCCGGATCACCAATAAACAACGTATGAATATCACCACGAATATACGTTCCATCCGGCATCTTCTTACTCATCCCACCAAACAACTGAAGTACCAATGCATCCTTTTCAATCTCCATCCCATAAATCGTCGGTGCCATACTCATCCGAATCTTCTCATAAATATCAGGATCCTTACTCACTCTCAGTATCTCTTCCTCATCCTCATCAGTAATCTCCACCTCTTCAAAAGCAAACTGCTGATTATCCACACTGACCGCATCCATGGTCTTATCAAAGGAGGTCAACCGATAGGTTCCCCGACGACGCTGCTTGGAATGTAAAATCCCATTTATAACCACTCGATCACCTGGAGCAATCTCACCCACCAGATCATCCTCCAAATACACACTAATCCGCTCAGGTTGTGCACCACCACGAAGACCCTCCGGATTCTCCTGAATCTCAATTTTTTGAGAATCAATAAAACTAGACAGACTGGTGGACAACTTAAATGAGGAAACCCGTCCACAACCCCCCTGATCCTCATAACACTCCGCTGGTTCCTTTAAAATATCCTCATCCTGTTCAATAGTAATCACCGCACCACATTTCCCACAAACAAACGCAGCCATCTGTAGCTTAGGCCGAACCTCCGTTCGCTTCTTCACCAACCCCTCAATAGCTTTCAATTTCCCCAGATGATGCGAACGGATATGACGAATAATCAACCGCTGCATATCAGGAAGATTAATCAACCGAAAATGAAGCTTAATATCCTGTTCACTCGCCACATCAATCCGCTTTAATGCCTCCTCCGCATTAAAAATCGCTTTAAACGGCTGCTCAACCACCATCTCTGCAAGAGAGGAATCCGCCTGATCAATATCCCAATAATCAACAAACAAACTCCTTTTTTCTGGATACTCCAATGCTACTGTTTCAATCTCAGCCTTATACTGTTCCTCAAAAAAACGCTGCCAGGACTCTGCAATACTTTTATCTTTTAACAATTTCACCATAGTCTATTTTCCCCCAAATACAGGTTATCAGTGGACGTAAGATACAGGCAGATCAGTGCGCATTGATATTAGCGGATGTAGAAACCATCAGAGTAGGTGCACGTTTCGTCCGATGACTACCCCGCTGCCTTCTCAACCCCGTGACCCCTTCGAGCATCGGCAGTTTACGGTAAGGCTGCTCACTTCCGTGCCTCACCCGATTCCCGCAATAAAGATGACCATGTGACCCTCCGGTCACACGCATTCATCACCTCCGATCCCAAAGGACAGGGTCTCATCGTCGACAGCTGGATCATAAGACGCTCGTTACATCGTCTCCTCAGTTCAACCCCAGCATAAGCCGATTTCCGGTAACAGGGAACGGCTACCTCCCCGGTCTATTCTACATCTATCGCCATCAAGATACATTACAATGAACGACGAATAATGGTAATTAAATTTCTGAAGAACTGGAAAAACACCAATGCCAATGAAATAGACAGAAAGGCCACATCACGAGCAACGATCAACCATGCCTGAGATAATGCATCACCTGCACCACCTGAAACAGCTATTTTTCCAGCACCATACGCATCAATGATAAGTAAGAACAAGGAAATAGCAACGATGAAAAACAATATAATATTAACATAAAAAGACCACCGATACCAGGTCTTCTTACTAATCTGCCGAAAGGTTTTATCATCCATAATACTACCAACTCCAATTTATAACATCAACGCAACGCAGACTCAATATATGAACGTTATGCTCATTTTCAATACCTGTGGTGTTTTCATCTATAAAAAATCAGTGATTTTTGTTTTCCGAATCTTATCACTCATAAACAATGAATCAATATTTTTCTCCACCAATCGAATCCGCTGATGCGCATATGAAGGAATATGATACCGATCTGCTACCTCCTTAGAAATCGATAAATATTTTTTCACTGATTTCTCATGCACCGTTAAACTCAGCTTCCCCCCACATTTCCGACACACTCCATTCAATGGAATACGACGATAGGTAATATTACACGATGGACAACGCACAGATTGTTTACTAAACGCTCTCAGATTCCCCAGGATATCAGGGAGAAAATGTCGTTCAATGACCTTATAGGCCACATCAGCTTCATCCACTGCCCTAATCTTTGCAGCAAGATTCAACTGGGCATTCATTTTATCCATCATGGAATTTAAGGTTTTATATCGAGACATAATAGGAGCCAATGCAATATCAGTAGTATCATGAGTGAATCCAAATTGCTCATACTGTAACGGTGTGCCCAGTCTTTTTGAAACAACATCCATCTTATCCTCCCATTCCTTAGGATGCTCATGACGTAAGGTAGCCTCATAAAACTCAAGAGGATACCGATACAGACAATCAACATTATGAGCCTCCTTATCCACCTCGGAGGGATCAAGACGCGTGGTCAAAATCAAAGGTAAATCCATTTTCCCACCCCGTTTATCCGGGATATACTCATGAGAAAAATTAAGCAAAGCATCCATGAGAAGCATGAGGCCATCTTCGTCGCCGTCACATCGAATTTGGATGAGTTGATTATGCCAATAAATGGCTTTATCTTCTAATGCATCCCCTTCAACATCAAGACAATATGTATCGTCATTTTCAGCAGATATCTGTTCAATTTCTGCAACAAAATCAAATGTATAATCTGAATACGATACCGCTGGAAAATATTGATAATCGTATTTAATCAATCGTTTAGCATGTTCCGGTTTTGAAAGAAACATTTCTTTAGCTCTTTTCTTTTTCTTCTGCGAAACAGGCTGTATGAATGCAGAAAATTTGTATTTATCTTCACCTGTCAACACTAGATGAGATAGCTGATGTTTCACTGGTTTTTTTCCCAGTTGTTTATATCTTTCTAAGACTTTTCTTCCAGGTAATCTTTTTTTAGTTTTCAAAAATCTAGCAAAAATTTCTTCTCTAAGTAGGAGCGTAGCAATTCCTTCAAGTAAGGTATGCGAAACGGAATATAATGTTATTCGATCGGGATTTAAACTGATGGATCCATCTCCATCAAAAAACGCCGAAATAAATTGTTGGACAGCAGTTTTATTTCCATTATAGACAAGATTCGGGACCTTCTTTCCATATGCTTTTGATCCTGCACCCCACACATTTGTAAACAAGGTATACAACAATCTCGATGAATACACAATTTTTGAATCATTTACATACGGTTGTATGAAAAAGATTGTTTTCATCTTTGAGATAAGATGATCTTTTAATTTCTTATTGCAAATTCGAAATGAAATTTGATGTGCCGTGTTGTTTGATCGAGCCCATCCTTCTGCACAATACATTCCAAGAATCCAAAATAATGAAGAAATATCTTCTATGTAAACTGGAAGATTCACATGATCTCTTCGAAAGCCAAGCCGAGCATCAGATGGAAGATCATTAAACGATACATCCGAAGATTGGCAAATCCTAATAAAATGAAGTAGTGGAACACTTTTATACCATTTTGATAGATTCCTTTCAAAATCTCCTTCTATTCCACAAATTTTTATAGTTTCGTTTCGTCCAATCTTTTTGACAATAGTTTTAAAAAAATCATTAACATATCTAATCTTAATATTCTTCAAAATAGCATCAGGTAAAGATTTCAAACTGTAAGCAAGGTTAATGTTTTCTATTGGTTTTTCATATGGCAGATGAGTTGCCAGTGGTAACCTATCCCCTTCATCAACATCGATTGCTTTTTTTATCTTGATGTTACCCGCTTCTTCTATGATGGCGATATTATGATCTGGAGTTACCTTAATCTCCCTATTTGTCGATGTTTTAATTCTAATCCAATAATCAGTTTTTCCCTTAATAAAACAGGTAACTTTCTTTCTAATTAGTTTTCCAGACTCCATATCAAGAGTATATGCAAATAATTTGCTAAATGAATCAACATCACATTTTAAAGTGCCAAAGTTATCAATTTTTTTTATTGAACCTTTTTTCATTTGTTTTTCAACAAGTGGCCCGATTTCATCAGTAATGAACTCATCGTTCTTTTCATCATACAAAAACACTCTTTGACTTCCAATATAACAGTTCCTTCTCTTTGCTGCATGATAATAGGGATGAGCAAAACAAACCTGTGCATCAGTGAATCCAATGATGCGGGCAAGTGATCCACCTGAGGTATGTGGGGCTAGTCCAATGACCAGATGACCGGTGAGATCATCTATTTTACGGATATTATAAAACCGATCCATGTTGTAATAACGTAGGAGGAGATCATCAATAAATGCAGCTACTTTCATGAAGTATTCCGCACATGCTTTTGAGATGACTACATCCTGGACTTTGAGTTCGATGATTTGGCTTTGATGCTCTATTTTTTCGCCATTGATATCTGTTTTGTATCCTAGTTTTTTGAGTTTGTTTAACGAGATATGAAGTTCATGTGGTTTGAAATGGGTGAGTGGTGCATCCGTCATATCAAATCGAATGGTGCCATCTTTGAACACGGTGACATCATGTTTTGCTCGAAGGATTCCTTTTTCCACGGGTTCAGGTGTTTTGTGTTTAGAAATGGTTCCCTGAACACCTTTGATTGCATCAGGGATTCGTCGCATACGCAGTTTCTTTTTCGCATGGTTTAATTCATGATTAATATCAATGGCATAGGTCTCAATTCTTCCCTCAACTGGATTGGTGTGGGATCCACATTCACAAACGATTGAAAACGTTTTTTTGTTACAGTTATCACAAATTCTTTTTCCTGCTTCAACTTCGATTTCTCCATGGATTGCTGCTTTGTTGAACAGTCGCTGATTCGATCCATAGTCACCCAATGGGAAAAGCACATGGGGTGGTGGTCTCATTTTTCTTTTCGCTGCTTTTTCTGGTCGACCCATCCGGGTGCCAATGCGAAATGGTGCACGTTCTCTGATGGTGATACCAGCTAGCTTTGACACATAATCAACGGTTGGTTCCTCTTTAGTAGGTGGTGTTTGAAGCAATGGTTTTGCATGGTCTTGTTCAATGATTTTGTTTTCTCTGATGCCTAGACCTAGGCAATGAATGAGAGCAGATGAGTAATGATCGATAACCATGTTTTCTTCTTTTTGTTGATGAAGGACTCCAAGATTAATGAGAAGTGTTTTAATTGTTTGATCAAAAGGGAGTTCTAACTGATCATCCTTGTTAATGAATCCTTTTTCTTTGGCAAAGGTCGCAAGTGTATGCACCTCAGTTGATGTGATATCATGCCAGAACAAGTTAAACCGAGGATGAAGTGGAATATGATATGTTTTTGAAAGAAGAAGGGCATCTTCAAAGCTAGGATGTTGTAGATCGATATTTTTTTTGAGCTCGGTTTGTATTTTTTGTTCTGTTTTTTTATCTGCTTGTTGAATGGCATCAAAGGTGTTTTTTTCTGGTGTTATAGATAATGTTTTTTGCAGGTCCTGAATCCACCATTCATAGGTATATGGTGCATTGGGGAGAAGAGCATTGTTTTCTAAAAATTCTCCAAAAGGAACGAGTATTTCTCCGAAATCAATGATTTGTTTGATGGTGGAAAGATCAAAATCTGTGGCATCCTGAACTTGAACCACATCCCCATTATAAAGCAGAACAATGGGTCCTTCGATAGTGTCACAGGGTGTGCCAATGGTTGCTTTACCGGGCCGTTCCATTTTCATCTGGGTGCCAACGGCGATGAAATCATCAGAAAGACTCATTGCTGCTGAAGAAATCGCTGTTGAGGCCAGGCCAGCAGTGCGTGCTCTTCCATAGCGAAGACGAAATCCTCCGATGCGTGAGGGATGACCAAATACTGGTCGACCGGCGATGACTTCTCCAATGTATTTTGTTGCTGGTAGTATTTCTGGGATTTGTTGTTTTTCTTCAGATTCTTCTTTGCCATTGTTGTTTTTTTTATGAACAAAGATATCAAGAAAATCCCATCCTTTCAATTTCATTTTGTTAACATGTTTCAATAGTTTTGGTGCTTTCAGACATAATCCTTCTGCGATGACAAGACAGGCTCCTCCTCGGAGTCGATTGGATTCAACTCGGGGGAGATCTCGGTTTCCGGTGACTTCTTCTTGTTCTGTTCCCTCACCGTTGATGCAGATGGGGCAATTTGATACGATTTGATGTATTTCATCTACACTTGGTGTGTATTGCAGATGTTGCACTCGTTTATACAGGGGTATTTCTTCTTTGTATCGTTCTATTTCATTGGTGGTTGGTTTGTACTTATCAATACCCATTTCTCGTCGGACCACATCAGCGATGAGTACACTCATTGCCTGTCCGGTTCCTCCAGCACTTCGTATGGGCCCTGAGAAATAGAGATCAACATAGTTTGTTCCATCATTGTTTGATCCGAGTTTCACATCAGCGATTCCTTCAAGAGGAGCAACCAAGACACCTTCGGTGAGAATGGCAAGACCGGTCCGTGTGGCTTGATCGAGTGCTTCTTCATGGTTTGAAAAAGTGTATTCTTCGCCTTTGCCGATAAGCCGGGCGATTTCTAGGGAGACAAGTTCACGGTTGCCGATTTGTTTGGTTACCTCCCTGATTTTTGGAGCAATATTTTTTGGTCCGACGAGTTCTTCTACTCTTGCAGCAAGATCAAGAGCTTGTGGTATTTCAACACTGAACTCGGGGTCAAAACCTTTGTTTCGTGCTTGTTCTGCGATAGTGTAACAGTGATCGATTTGTGTTTGTAGATCATTGAAGTATTGTTGCATGTCTTTGCTGACTGCAACCGTGTTAGGGTCCCCACCGTCATCCATTATTTATTGCCTCAAAAAGAATTGGAAAAAGTAATAGCATGTGTCTGTTTTAAAGTTTGCTGATTGCTAGATGATAACATGCACAGCAGTCATTGATAGGAAAAGATATTGTGTGTTATCTTATGCTTTTTTTATTG
>CAZVKY010000042.1:0-15526 GCA_964627915.1 uncultured Thermoplasmatales archaeon | reverse complement strand
TGGGCTTAGCCGGATTTGAACCGGCGATTTCCGCCATGTGAAGGCGACGTCATAACCACTAGACCATAAGCCCATTAATACTTGAAAAGGGATGGTATCGAATCAATCTATGAAATAAATGTTTTTCGACAGGATTCTTTTATTGATTTTTGAAGAAAGTTTTATCAACTCTGAAGGTCTTAATCATATGGAAGTAACCGTAGGAGTTACCGTTATGACAAAAAGTGATCTGTTTGAGAAGTTGAAATCGAAATTGCATCGTTCTTCCCCTGTAGAGGAAAAACGTGAATCTGAGGGTGAGGGGGAAATCACAGAGACCAATGAGAAAACAGCTAATGAATCTGTTGTGACCTATCATGAAACATTATATTCCAAGGATTCAAAGGAGTTCAAAAAACAATCTTCGGTTCATGCACCAGCTCGTCCCCTTTTTAGAGATATGGATGGAATTGAGAAAAAAATCGATTCGTTATCTTCACATCGGATGAAATCATCGGAAAGTCCCATAGGTAAAAAAGTTGATCAGGTTTTATCAGGCAAAAAATCAGCGAAAACCCGAAAATTGCCAAATGTTATCTATGTGGTGAGTAAACCACAGCCGGGGCAGGTGAAGGGTGATTGGGCGGTTCGTAGTCATCGGAAGATTTTTAGTTATCATCGCACCAAAAAGGCTGCGGTTACTGCTGCTAGAAAAGTAGCACTGAGTCGTGAGGCAACAGTGTTAGTACAAAATACAGATGGAACATTTAGCAGTGGCTTTAAACCACGAAAAAAGAAATCGTAAATACACTCTTTTTTCTACTTTGTGAAAGGTTTGGATAAGATTATGATTTCTGTTCTTCGTATTGGTCATCGGCCATTTCGGGATAAAAGAATCACTACTCATGTTGCGTTAGTTGCTCGAGCGTTTGGAGCCGATGAAATTTTTGTTGACACTCATGATGAACACATTGAAGACACCATTCATTCAGTGTGCAAACGATTTGGTGGTCATTTTTCTATTCAAACTGGGGTTTCACCGAAAAACATCATTAAAAACTGGAAAGGATTTATTGTGCATTTGACGATGTATGGTGAATCGTTGGATACCGCAGTGAAAGAACTTGATAAAACCAAGGATTTGTTGATTATTGTGGGTGCGGAAAAGGTTCCTCCTCAGTTTTATGAGCTTGCTGATTTCAATGTTTCTATTGGGAATCAACCACACTCAGAGGTTGCTGCTATCGCTCTTTTTTTAGATCGATTTACTAATCAAAGCTGGATTGATAAATCATTTGATGGAAAGATGACGATTCTTCCATCAAAACAGGGTAAGAAGGTGGTAGGCACTGATGATAAACCAAACTAAAAAAAATATTCCTTCAGCTAAGCAATGCCTCTCTCTGTTAAAGGAAGCAGGGTGTAGTGAGCAGGTGATTTGTCATTGTCAAGCGGTTCGTGATGTGGCTTTGAAAATCGCAGAGAAAACTGCTACTAATCAATTACTTGTTGAAGCAGGGGCGTTGCTTCATGATATTGGACGAAGTAAATCTCATGGAATTGATCATGCTATTATTGGTGCCCGTATCGCAAGGGAATTAGGTTTATCTGAAGCTATTATAAAAATCATTGAGCATCATATTGGGGCAGGTCTTTCATCGGCAACAGCGAAATCATTAGGGTTGCCTGCTACGGATTTTATGCCTCAAACACTTGAAGAAAAAATTGTTTGTCATGCGGATAATCTAATAGATGATTGTAGTAGACAATCAATTGAGATAGAAGTTGAACGGGCGTTACAGGAAAACAAAAAGGAATATGCTATGCAGCTGGTGAAGTTACATAAAGAGATCAGTGAGTTGATTGGCATGGATGCAAATCTGGTATAGGCTACCAGAAAAAGATATATATGGTTTCTAGGATGTAGCCTAACAAATGGAATAGTGGTATTTTTTCATGTTGCAGGGGTAGCCAAGCCTGGCCAACGGCGCAAGGTTGAGGGCCTTGTCCTGTAGAGGTCCGCGAGTTCAAATCTCGTCCCCTGCATTTTGTATTCATCTATAATTTCTAAGGATTTGTTTTTAATGTTAGTGTAATCTATTTTGTTTTCTTGATGGTTTCTTTTAGAAAAAATATGTATGTAACCTTTTTTGAGTGGTGAACGTTTTTTTCTACTATCTTTTTATATGAGATTCTATTTATTGTTTTTGTAGTGGTGAACAAATGAAATTTGTGATGGTGTATTGGTCTCGCTATGGTCATAATAAACAAATTATCAATTATCTAAGTGAAATTTTGTCTGAAAAAGGTCATGATGCATCAGTGTTCACAACGGAGGAATGTGATCCGGGTTTTCTTCCTGATGCAGATGTGTATATTTTTTCAGCATCTGCTGAAGCGTTTCGAGTGCAGAAACACATGAGAAAATTTATGAAAAAACTAAGTGGGATGCAGGGAAAAAAGTTCGCTATTATTAATACGCATGCGATGAAACGAAAGAATTGGTTGAAAAGTATGGATAGAATCCTTTCCAAAAAGGGGATGGAGAAGATAGCGGAAACTGATTTTATTATTGGTGAGGGCCAAGATAAAGGTGAAGGGCTTCAAGATGGCTGGAAGGAAAAACTCGAAAAGTTTATTGAAAAAATCTAAGGAACTGCTCTGAATCAGTTTTTTTGGTTAGGGTATTATGAACTAATGAGGTCATGGTAGAAAAAACAAAATCTATTTAAATTCTATTTGCTTTATATTTTTATATAGGATTCATTGTATTTTCAGGATGACAATCTTATGATTAAAATAAAAAATATGTTTGGCTTCGTACTCATGGCAAGTTTGCTGTTATTGGTGTTTTTAACTGGCTGTTTTTCACAAGATACCTATATGGTTGAAATGAGAGATGGAGTTTGTTTAGCAACAGATATCTATCTTCCAGATAAAGAAGGACTACCCCATGGCACTCTTCTCATACGCACACCATATAATAAGAATGATATGAGACTGACTGGTATTGACTGGTCTCGACTGGGTTGGCCAGTGGTAATCCAGGATATGCGTGGTCGATATGCTTCTGAAGGAATCGATACGGTCTTTCGAAATGCACAGACCGATGGACCTGATACGCTTGCTTGGATAGCAAATCAATCATTTAGTAATGAAAAGATTGCTACTTTTGGAGGATCCGCGTTAGGTATCAATCAATATTATATGGCTGGGGCAGATCCTGATTTTCTCAGCTGTCAATATATTCAGGTTGCAACACCTAATCTTTATAAACATGGTGTTCAGCAGGGTGGTCAATTTCGATATAGTCTGGTTGCATGGTGGTTGCAAGGACAAGGGAGTACCTATATTCTCAATGATTATTTTGCTCATGAGAATTATACTCTTGATTATTGGGGAAATGTAAGTTTAGAGGGAAGATGGGATCAGGTCAATGTTCCTGCGATTCATATTGGTGGCTGGTATGATTGTTTTGCTCAGGGTACCATTGATGGATTTATGGGGTATCAATATCAAGGTGGTGCTGGTGCACAGGATCGATCAAAACTGATTATGGGTCCTTGGACACATGGTGGAGGTCGACAGCAAGGAGAATTACGTTATCCAGAGAATGCTGAGGATTCTTTTTCATTTTATATGTTTGCTGATATGATCGAACAGTTCACCATGGATAATGGATCTGGTTTTGATGAATGGCCAGCGGTGACCTATTATGTGATGGGTGATGTTGATAATGATTCTGCTCCTGGAAATGAATGGTTAACTGCTGATGAGTGGCCCATATCCTATGAAGAAACAGCAGTGTATCTGCATGATGATGGATCACTTCAGACAACAGTGCCAGATGGATCTCACTCATTAACCTATAAGTATGATCCAACAGATCCAGTACCAACGCTTGGAGGTCAAAATTTAAATATTGCTCGTGGTCCATATGATCAACGTACGGTGGAAAATCGAGATGATGTGTTGGTGTTTACCACTGATGTTCTTTCTGATCCGGTGTGGATAACAGGGCCAGTGAAAGCACGGTTGTTTGTCTCCTCTGATTGTCCAGATACTGATTTTACGGTGAAACTAACTGATGTATATCCTGATGGTCGAAGTATGCTTATTTCTGATGGGATTATTCGGATGAGAAATCGGAATGGATGCAATCATTGGGAGTTTATGGAAACTGATGAGATCTATGAGGTAGAAATTGATTTGTGGAGTACATCGTATCTGTTTAATAAAGGTCATCAAATCCGTGTTTCTGTTTCTTCATCGAATTATCCACGGTTCCTTGCTAATCCAAATACCAAGGAACCACTTGCGCAAAATCAATCGTATACTATTGCTCAAAATACGCTGCATGTTAGTAAAAATAGTCCGTCCTCCATTGTATTGCCGGTGGTTTCACTTCAGTATGAAACAGAAAAACAACGATCACAGCAACTATTTCAATCATTAATTTATCCACGTTTACAGCAGAATGTGTTGAACTCTTTTCAGCAATATAAAGTACCTTCCCAGATGAATAGCTTATTTTCCCAGTATCCAACTGATGTAACTAATCCTTTTACTTTTATTGATTAGGATTACATTGTTTTTGCTTTTGACAGAAAAGATTTCTTTCTCTTTTTAGTTCTTCTGTTGTTTTCTTTTTCTTTCTTTAAATTGAATCATGCGTTGATGGATTTCTTTCACCCTTTTGTCCACATGGTTTTCAAATCGACTGCTCATCTCTCAAGTTTTCCTCCTCATCAGCCAATAATGTTGCTGTTAAGCAACATATAATTCAAAGCAATTTCATTTTATTTAATATTTGCTAATTAAAAACATTTTTTCATCTTTATATTTCATTAAAAGGAATAAAAATGAAAATATTTATCAAAAACAGATTGTTCGAGGGATTAGAATTATCTTTTCCCTGTGTATTGGAAACTATATCGGGTTGGTACTCGTTTCTTTTTTCCGGTCCAATATCCGCAAAATGAACAACGGAATTGAATAGTCACTTCTCCACCCCAAATTGTTAGATTCTTCACATGAGTAAGGGAGTGATGGCAAACTGGGCAGTGAGACAGGGTTTTTTTAGGATCTCCTTCTCTGGAATGTATGTCTAGAGAAACAAAAGGACTTTCAATTGCAATTTTTCGTAATCGTTGCGGACTCAGACCATATTTTTTATTACTTGTGCAAAGTTCTTCCTGAACAAGTTTCGTTAATAATGTCTGAGATGGAACACGATGAGCTTTTCGTAACACCTTTTTTAAGGCATATCTTACCTTTTTATCAGAGGGTATGAAATAACTCATCAGCTCAATACAACAGCTGAAGAGTAATAAAAATTGTGTTCAGCTGATATGTTAGTTTAAAGATATTGTTTTTACCACATCGGTTCTGGATAGAATCCCTATGATTTTTTCATTTTGAATAACAGGTAAACAACCAACATTTTCATTCAGCATGATTTCAGCAGCATCCTTTACTGTTTTTCCTGCATCTATTGAAATCGCTGGAGCTTGCATGGCATCATTGACTAATAGTTCATCCAGTTGATGTTTTTGTTTTCCCAGTGGAAACGATTTTTTGAGTTTTGCAAGCGCAAAAGTGATATCGATATCTGAGATGATCCCAATAAGAATACCATTGTTGATCACAGGTAAACGAGCAATGTTTTGATCAATGAGTAAGCGTCGTGCATGAATCACGCGATCATCTGGTGAAACAGAATAAACTTGTTCTCGCATGATTTCTTTCACCTGAGTAGTACTATCCACGAGTGGTAGTAAATCAGCTTTAGTGATAACTCCTTTGAGTTCTTCATTTTCAACAACGGTGAGCATGGTCGGACCGGGTTCTCCCACGGTTGAAAGAATAGTTTTGATTTCTTGATCTGGAGTAACGGTGGTAAGTTCTTTGTTCACCACTGATGATGCATGAAGTCTTGAAGCTGGCACACCACGATTCCGAATAGAACCAAGTTTCACGGCTAATGTGTTATCCGTGATAATACCGATGAGCTTTTTTTCTTCTACCACTGGAATTTTAGTGATACTATTTTTTTTCATGAGTTTAAGCACATATTTAAGATCAACATCTTTATCCACATAGATGACATCTTTTGTCATAATCTCTTTTACTTTCATGTTGTATTAATCCCTCGATTTCATAATTTTTTATTCCAATAGATCAATGCAATCTTCACAGAGTAAGCGTCCATTCACATTTTTCAATTTTGAGGTAAGCGTTTCACATTCTTCGCAGATACCTGAGAAGGTCTGTTTATTATAAAAAGATTCATCACGATCAATGGTATACCATTCCCTTGAGATTTCATGAAGCACAGGTGAAATACGGGAAATATCTTTTTGAGTAATAATCCCAATTAATTTGCCTTCCTCCACCACTGGAAATCTTCTGATATTACTTTTCCCCATCTTTTTCATAGCTTCTTCCAGAGGCATATAAGGATCGACTACCATAACTGGAGTGCTCATAATCTTTTTAACAGGAATCGTGCTTGCTTTTTTATCTGATGAAACAATTTTTCTGACAATATCACTTTCAGTGACAATGCCAATGGGGTGTTCCTTGCTGATAATGCAATTTCCTATCTTGTGTTTCTTCATTAACCGTGCGACGTCTTGAACCGTTGTTTCTGGGTTAACCGTGATTGGATTTGCTTTCATTGCTTCTCTGACAATAACCTTTCCTTTACTCATTTCAGAATACACCAGCTAGAAACCACGTATCTGTCTGGCAATTTATCGACACCATTAAAACCTTTCGATTGTATGATGATGTGTTGTTAGATTATGAATGGGAGTCAATACGAACGTGAATTCCGTAGTATTTTGGAAGCAGAAGAAAAAATACTCTCAAAAGTAACGAAATCCTGCTCCGCTTTAGAGACTGAAAATTATCTACATATCAAAAAGAAACCATTTGCAGTCATCAGGGCAGCTGGTTCTTTTGGAGTTGATTTAGTTGCTGTTCGAGGTGATATTTCCTTTTTGATTGAAATCAAAACAAGTGCAGAACAAACGCTTCATTTTAGCACCATGGCTGGGAAATTACAACAACAGGCCGATGCCATGAAAAAAACCTGTGAAAAAACAAAGACACTCCCTATTTATGCTTTCCGTCTAAAAAAATTCCGAGGTGATTCCTGGCGTATTTTTTCGTTTCCCATGGACACTCTTTCAGGCCGGTTAAAGATTCTTCATCATCGTATTCCTCAATTGGAAACAAGTAAAAAAGGAAATTATATCATGAGATGGCCTCAGGGAATGCCTCTTTCTGAGTTTATTTCCTATCTAACCAGATAATCATTATGTAGCACATGGATGATAAACAACGTTTTGTTCTGCATTCGAAATGTTTTATTAATGCTTGATTGTTACTGAGGCTGGATAACCATGAAAAAATTACTTGTTGCTTATGATGGATCAGATGCTTCTAAACGGGCGATGGAAGTTGCGCTTCAATGTGTTCAACCTGATGATGAACTAACGCTTCTCACTGTGATTCCTGCTGAACTGACTGAATCATCATTTACAAAGATGTTATTGCCCACCATTGATATGAGCTCAATGGTTCAATCCGGGAGTTTCAAGGAGAAAGCAATGCAGTCACTTTCTCAAGTCAGAGAAGACATTGAATCATCGGTGAGTCGAGTGCATACGGTGGTTGAATCGGGTGATCCTGCTGATGAAATTCTTCTTTCTGCGAAAAAGGAAAGTGCAGATATGATCGTATTGGGCTATAAAGGGTATGGTAAAGAAGGTCGGTTTTTACTTGGTAGTGTCACCGATAAAGTGGTTCGTTATGCTGGTGTCTCTGTGCTTGTGGTCCGATAACATAAATAATGTGTTTTCTTTATGATCTGATATGCATCCTGCTGATGAAATCCGTTGTAGTAAGAGTACTTCGCTTTTGAATAAAAAAATTGTTCTTGCGGTAACGGGGAGTATTGCTGCTGTTGAAACAGTGAAATTAGCTCGGGAGCTCATCCGGCATGGTGCTGATGTTATTCCGGTGATGACCAAAGCTGCAACAAAAATCATTCATCCTGATTCCCTTTGGTTTGCCACAGGTCATCAGCCTATTGTTCAGTTAACCGGGGAAACAGAACATGTTACCTGGTGTGGGGAGGGCAAAGATCATGTTGATTTAGTATTGATTTCTCCTTGCACAGCGAATACGCTTTCTAAGATTGCACATGGTATCGATGATACATCGGTGACAACGTTTGCTACAACGGCTATTGGCTCGGATATTCCAGTGATGATTGTTCCTGCCATGCATCGGTCCATGTATAATCATCATATCGTACAGGAAAATGTTCGGTGTCTTCGGAAGAATGGTATCTTTTTTATTGATCCGTTCCTTGATGAGACTAAAGCAAAAATGGCTTCTCTTCAACAAGTGGTTCTTTCTGTAAAACAAGTCCTTGGACCCCATGATTTACAGGGAAAAAAGGTATTAGTGATTGGTGGTGGAACCGCTGAACCTGTTGATGCAGTTCGAAAACTTGCTAATAACAGTTCAGGAAAAATGGCGGTTGCTTGTGTCACGCAGGCTTTTCTTCGAGACGCGCGGGTTTCTTTTTGGTATGGCATCGGAACTGAAAGTGTTCCTGATGGAATTGCAAATGTGGTTGATTTTAAAACCATTGATGATTTAAAAAAACTGATAAACAAACATCATGTTCATGAGTTTGATATCGTTATTGTTTGTGCTGCATTATCTGATTTCATACCGGAAAAAAAGACAGATAAGATTTCTTCAGCACAACAGATGCTTTCTATTCAATGCAAACCAGCAGAAAAAATAATTCCACTGCTACGAAAGAAAACAAAAGATGCTATTCTTATAGGTTTTAAACTTGAAACGGACAGAGAAAACTTGGTATCTAAAGCAGTTGATTTACAAGAAAAACATAATCTTCAATTTGTAGTAGCAAACCTTGCAACTAATATGAATATTCTTCAGGGTGAGGTATGGATCGTTGATGGGAAAGAAAATGTGATTCATCTAAAGGGAAAAAAGACCATGATTGCGGATGGTATTTATGATCTCATCATCCAAAATAGTTAAACAATCGGCTACTGCGTTTGCACCCGGTCATATTTCTGGTTTTTTTCAACCAATATATCATGAAACAAATCAGCTTATGACGGGTTCACGTGGTGCAGGATTATCTGTTTCACATGGATGCCAAAGCAGGGTGATAGTCAAAAAAGCAAAAAAGCAAAAAGTTACTCTTTTTTCAGATGAAAAAAAAATAAACAGTCCTGTTATTATGAAATCATTACACTATTTAATAGGGGATGCACCTCTTAACGTTACAGTGTATAATAGCATTCAACTTCCTATCGGTCAAGGATTTGGAATGAGTGCTGCGGGTTGTCTTGCTGCAGCATATGCTACCGCGGATTGTTTGCAGATTCCTTTTAAAGAAGCAGTTGTTTCGGCTCATAGAGCTGAAGTGCAAGTACAATCAGGTCTGGGTGATGTTATTGCTTCTGCTTCTGGTGGAATAGAAATTCGAAAACAACCAGGTATCTGCTCTGATAATCCGATTATTCGTATTCCCGGTTCATTGGATGTGATTCTTTGTGTGATTGATACGCCGGTGGATACAAAAAAGATTTTAACTGATAAGAAAAAAGCAGATAAGATTGCATTAATTGGAAAAAAGTGTACTGATGATTTACTAAAAAATCCAACGATTAAGAATTTGTTTTCTTTGTCTTTGTATTTTGCTCAGAAAACAGGCCTTGCCTCTGATCAGATAGAATCCATTCTTAAAGAAGTAAATGAGGTAGGATTGGCTAGTATGTGTATGCTGGGAAATGCTATTTTTGCTACAGGAAACAAAGACAGGTTAATTGAACTATTAAACCCACATGGGAAAATATTTCTGAGCACGGTTGATACCAAGGGTGCACGAATCATTATTTGATTCGTTGTTTAAAGTTCGTTGATTTCTCCAGAGGCTGCTTTTTTCAGTTGAGTTTCACCGTCTTCTGGTCCTTTTGCAAATAGTATGTCATGAGGATCAATGATCGTGTTTTTATTTGGACTGTATAACCATTGGTTTTGATGACGCATAGCGATGATGTTCATCCCAGTTTCGCTTTCGAGTTTCAAGCTTCCTATTGTTTGTCCACAGAGCATTGATGAAGGGTGCACCTCGACTTTTGTAAAGACTTCATCGGATTCCCGTAGACTCATTTTTATGATGGGATGAAGTTCTACATCTCTGAGTTGTACATCGGCGATTTCTTGAGCGGCATCGGCGATTTCCTCACCTGCCTGTGCCAGTTTCATAAGAATGAGGGCGCTATCAACAGTAAGATCACCTTGTTTTACTTGTTCAAAGGATTTGCGTTGTAGATGACTATAGAGTTTATCAATAAGATCTTCTAAATCATAGACTTCGTTTGCAATGGTTTTATTATCATAGAGAAGGGATGAATAAGCAAGATCAATCATGAGTTCTGATTTATCCTTTATTTCAAGCACGGTGCTTTCTAATGATTTCTTTTTCAATCGAGCACCTCCTCTTTTCCAATGAGAAAATCATATAGATCCCGGTATCCTTCTTCTGTTCCTCTAACAATGAGCATATCCTTTGCAAGAAGATTGACATCGGCCTGGGGATTATAAATCCAGCATTCTTTTCTTCTAATACCAATAATGCGCATACCCGTTTCTGATTCAACTTTTAAACTCCCTATACTTTGATCGCAGGCTGATGATTTCTCAGATACTTTCATTCGGAAGAGTCGTTCATCGGCTTTTTTGAGGATTCGTGGAAGAATAGGTTCGGTTTTATCTTTCATTAGCAAAATGATATCTCCTGCGGTATTGGATATTTTTTCAGCGGCTTGAGCGATTTGAAGAATACCAGCTAGTTGTTCTGCGTCTTCTTTGCTTCGTGCTGCCATCATGGCCATGATTCTGATGTCATAGTTGAGTTTATCCATCCGGACTTCTAAGTATTTCACTTCTTCAGCGATTTCATCACTGTTAAAAAGCACCGCAGAATAGGCAAGGTCAATGATGAGTTCTGAAATGTCTTTCATTTCAGTGAGAAGATCTTTTACGGGTGTTGGTTCATATTCGATTTCTGAAAATTCCTCTTTTTTCCATTTAGGCGTTCGTTGCAATCGACCCAGCAGACTGTGCCGATCTTTCTTTTCCTTCATATCACTACTACTCCTATGAACATAAATAAAATGAGAATTCCTAAGGTGTCACCAAGCGTGGTCACAATAGGGGCAACCACATCATCTGGATCGATTCCTTTTTTAAATGAGATAAACGCGGTGAGTACACTGATAAGGGAAACAGCACAGACCAGGGCTGCACCGGTTGCAAGGATAACGAAAAGAAAAGGAATGAATGTTATCGTCATTGCTGTGCCACCAAATAGTCCTGTAGAATAAATACCTATCGCTAGCACGAAATAGGTGATAAACCCCATCAGAATCGCGGTTGTGAGCTGTTCATGCATTTGTTTATCATGGATATCTATCTGTATGGATCCGACATGAAGTCCAGAAGCAAGCCGTGCTCCAAGGATGCAACCAATATTTCCTCCGACACTGTTGATGACGGGTATTGAGATGAAAAAAATGGTAAGTTGTTGCAGGAGTATTCCCCGGCCATATTGTAGGAGTTGCCCTACAAAGAGCTCAATGATAACGGTTAGGGTGAGTAGTGGCAAGCCGTAGCGAACGATTTTTTTCCAACTATAAATCACCAGATCACCTCCACGAAAAGGGCGCTAGCAAAAATACAGATCATGGTGATAATGTCGCCGACAGTGGCTAGAGCAGGACCAGTAATATTATCTGGATCATATCCTCGTTTAAAGACAAGATAAATAATAACTATGGTAAGGGATGTGAGAATAAGTGCGGAGAGTAACCCGGCGAGAAAGACGATACTAATAAGTTTATATGGATTTGGGTTGATATTGAAAAAAATTACCGTAGTGGCATAGGCAAGGATGCCGACCAGCAGACTAACAATGATGCTGAGAACGATGGATCCTATCACGTTTTGTTTGAGTTCCTCATTCCACATGTTTTCTGCATTGATAACACCAAGATGATAGGCTGAACCAAGACGGGATCCAAATGCGGTGCTAATGTTTCCTCTGAGTGCAATGATACCTGGTATAACAACGATGAGCCCAGGGATAGTTTGGAAGAGCGTGGTCATTAATCCGAGAATGTTACCTGCAAAAATGCCACCAATACCGCAAAGGAGAAGTAGGGGGAGGCTCTGTTTGAGCATTTCCTTTGCTATCATGGGGTATCGCCTCCATTCTCTTTCACACTCCAAATTATGTTAAACTATTTTCTATAAAAATTCTTTTCGATAACGTTTCCACTGTGCATCAGTATGATCTTGGATTTTTTTGAGTTGTTTTTCATCTCGTTTGGGAACAAACAAATGTTTGAATCTACCCTGAAATTTCAACCATTCCTCAACTGGTTTAGGTTTGATTTTTTCTTCTAGTAATAGTTTACTTTTTCCATTGAATGTTATTTCATCGTTTTCATATTCCCAGAGTGTCCAGGATCCAGTTGCAATTGCTAGTTTTCCCATTTCCACGGTTTTATCCATGCTAAATCTCCATCCTGGTGGACATGGGGCAAGGATTTCCAGATATTTTGGTCCTTTTATTGATTTAGCTTTCTCTACTTTCCGATAAAGATCTTCTGGATCACTGATTGATGCCTGTGCAGCATAGGGTGGGTGATGAGCACGAATGATTTCTCCCATTTCTTTTTTGAACTCTGTTTTTCCAGAAACAGTAGTGGTTGTCCAAGCTGAAATCGGTGTTGCCCCACTTCGTTGAATACCGGTGTTTGAGTATATTTGGTTGTTATAACAAATATAAATAAAGTTTGCCCCTCGTTCAATTGCCCCAGATAATGCTTGCAGTCCAATATCATAGGTACCTCCATCACCAGCCCAGGCAAGGACATTGATGTCTTCTTTCCCTTGTTTTCGCAAGGCTGCTTCTACTCCTGATGCACCAGCTGCTGCGGCTTCAAAGGCGATGTTCATGATTGGTATTTCAAATGATGTAGCTGGATAAAGGCTTTGTATGACTGCGGTACAGCACGCGGGAACGACCATGATTGTTTTTTTGCCAAGTGATTTCAACACTATCCTAAGAGCCATGGTAGCTGGGCAACCAGGACAAGCTGCATTTCCTTGTAATACACATTCTTCAACTGGTAAGTCTTTTAATGCCATCAGTTATACCTCCTCCTCAAAGCCATACCATATCTGCTGTTTTGCTTTACCTTTGATTGCTTTTTTACACATGTGTTGAATATCGCCATATGGGACATCTTTTCCACCGAGCCCAGCAATAAAGCCAGTGACTTTTGCATCTGATTGTCCGTATAATGCTGCTTTGATTTCATTAAAGACTGCTCCTTCTTGACCAACGGAGATGTTACGGTCGATGACGATGAGCTCTGCTTGTTTACTCATTTTTATGACTTCCTCTGTTGGAAATGGTCGAAACACACGGAGCCTGGCAAGGCCAATCTTAATTCCTTCTTTTCGAAGCAGATTGATTGCTTCTTTACTTTCTGCACCAATTGCCCCCATTGAAATGAGAATATATTCTGCATCATCACAGTGATAATATTCAAATAATCCGCCATGGGTTCGACCGAATTGTTTTTCCCATTCTTTTGCAATAGATGGAATGATTGTTTTTGCTTTCATTTGGGCATCTTGCATGGCTTTTCGGATATGTTCATAATGCTCTGTACCAATGATATTTCCCTGCGTGGTGGGATTATCTACATCAAGCTTCCAAGTGGGTTTGTATGATGGAAGGAAATCATCGATTTCCTGCTGAGAGGGTATTTCAGCGGGCATAGATGTATGGGAAAGAATGAATGCATTATGACTGATCATAACTGGTAGAAGAATATCTGATCGCTCAGCCAGTTTGAACGCTTGAATGAGGGTATCATAAATCTCCTGATTACTACTGGCAAAGAATTGGATCCAACCGGTATCTCGTTGTGCGATGGCATCATTTTCATCAGTCCAAATGTTCCAACCTGGTCCGATCACTCGGTTGATGTTGCACATTACTATTGGGAGTCGAGCAAGCGCAGCCCAATGAAGCATTTCATGCATCAATAATAGTCCATGTGATGAGGTTGCCGTAAATGTTCTTGAACCTGCCTCACTGGCACCAATACAAGCAGACATCGCTGAATGTTCACTTTCCACACAGATATATTCTCCATTAAATTCTCCAGAGGAAACGTAGTTGGCAATGCCTTCTACTAAGGTAGTTTGCGGCGTGATAGGGTAAGCAGCAACCACCTCGGGTCTAGCCATGATAGCAGCTTTTGCTGCGATGTAGTTACCAGTATCAATCATAATTTCGCTCATTTCTTTTTTCCCTCCCGTTTCATAATGATTGCTTTGGTGGGACATTGATTTGCACACACGCCACATCCTTTACAATAATCTAAGTTGATTTCAATGCTATCATCCTTTTTTCGTTTAATGGATCCTTCAGGACAGGAAATCCAGCAACGCAAGCATTTAACACATTTTTCTTCATCAAAAATAGGTCGAAATACGCGCCAGCTCCCTGTTTTTCCCATGGCGCCTTCTTTTGGATATGAGATACTAGCGATAACATCATATTTTTTACTTTTTTTCAAAAGCTCACCTCCACTATATCGAATGCATCAGCTGTTGCTTTGACGTTTCTTTCACCGCTTTCTCCTTTCCATTTTTCTCTAATTGCTTCTTGAATTGATGGTAAAGTTACCTTATCTAATACTTTTGGTACTGCTCCAAGGATTGGAGTGTTTACCACTGGAATGCCTCCAACAACGATATCATGTTTTATGGCAATACCAGTTGCATCAACAGTAGCAATCTGTTTTGTTTCCTTGAAATTAAATTCATCTGGTGATTTCTGTGTGTTAATCAGAATTTTCCCGTTCTTTTTTAAGCCTTTAAGCACATTGACCAGATCCATGATACTTTCATCTTGAACAATGACTAGATCAGGTTCATAAATCTCACTCCGCAAATGAATCTCAGTCTCAGAAATTCGTGCAAATGCGCGAACTGGTGCTCCTCGTCGTTCTGCACCAAAGACAGGAAATGCCTGCAGTCCTTTGTTTCCATCTTTTAATGCGGCGGCGACAAGTAGATTTGCTGCAGTAACAGATCCTTGTCCGCCTCGCCCATGAAAAACAATTTCAACTATGTCATCTAGAGCCATATTGGTACTCTCCAGTGGTTGGGGAATATAGATAATGCATATAATTGTTTTGAATAAAAAATGATAAAAAGACTATAATTTAGGCGGTTAACGGCTGTTATTTTGCGGTGACCGCATCAATTTTTGATTGTGCCCGTGCATCTTTGTCTGTTCGGTGATCGATTTTGAGTTCAGTGATGACGCGGTTAACGTCTGGTTCATTGATCATTGCTTCATGAGCTTTTTTTATTGCGGCGAAGAGTTGATCAATGGTTT
>CAZVKY010000041.1:6637-15583 GCA_964627915.1 uncultured Thermoplasmatales archaeon | reverse complement strand
ATTAAGATAGGTATTGCCGTATTCATTCCATTTTTAATTGGATCCGGTGTTTTTGCTGCTACGGGGTTCCTCTGTTTATTCATTGGGATGATTCTTCTGTTTTTATCAATAGGCTCTCAATGTAAAATTAATCAGGATCATCCGATAAATGATGAAAATACGGTTCTTGAAACAAAATCATCCAAGCATATGGGTGGGGTTGTTTTTATTGGCCCATTTCCTATTGTTTTTGGATCAGATAAACGATCCATGATTGTATTGATGCTCATCACGATTATCGGAAGTTTTTTGCTTTTTTTCATTTTATCCCATTTTATTTAGCAGGATACACTGGATTGTTGATAAGTAATAATATTTAGAGCAAACCTTTAATACCGCATCCAGAATAATACTATGGGGACAATTACCATGATTAAAAAAATTTTTCCGCTTCTCATTGTAGGACTTTTTGTTCTCAGTGGGTTTCACGCTGCATCCATTCAAAATGATGAATCAATGAATAATCATCTATCAGTTTCTTTTAGTTTTTCAGAACCAATGATAACATTTCAGGATGCTTATGTAAATATAGATTTAGATGAATCAACTGGTTCTTTGATGCAGGTAAATAATCCTTCATTACCACTTGTTTCTAAGACATATCGATTTCCATTTAAAACAACCTTAAAACAGTTAACCGTCACATTTTCTCAATCTGAAAAACAGATTATTCCTGGTTTAATCAAACCAGCATCATCACCAGCGTATATATCAACGGAATTTTCAGCACCAGAACCAAAGATTATTCCTAATCCAGAAATCTATGATAGCCATCAAACTTTTCCTGAGAAACAATACTGGTATAGGCTTGGAACAGGACTCTATGAGGAAAAACTCACTATGTTTGTTACGGTTTTCATGAGCCCTGTGCAATATCTACCTGCTACTGATACGATAATCTGCTGGAAAGAGGCTCATATTGATCTTGAGCTCGACATTCCACAAAACCCGGTTATGTTACCTGATGAATATGATTTGCTCATTCTTACTCCCGCTGAATTCTCTGATGAACTAGGTCCATTAGTTGAAGAAAAACAAGCCCATGAAATTAAAACCAACCTTGTTTCCTTGGAGGACATTCCAGAGCAAGGGATCGATATTCAAGAGAGTATCAAATACTTTATTAAGGATGCCATTGAAGAATGGGGTATTTCCTCTGTACTTTTAGTAGGCGGTGGTTTAGAAGGAAATGAACAATTCCCTGTCCGGTATGCATGGGTACCATCTGGTAATTATGAACAAAAGTTTCCTAGTGATTTGTATTATGCTGATGTGTATGATGCAAATGGTAATTTTTCCAGCTGGGATAATAATAGCAATGGGAAATATGCTGAGTTTCCAGATGATAATGCTTCTGTTGATTTGTATCCCGATGTTTCTATCGGTCGTCTCCCCTGTGAAACTGCTGAAGAGGTAACTACGGTTGTCAATAAGATCATTAGATATATGACGAAAAATAAGATGACGAATCATATTGTCCAAATGGGTGGAGATACCTTTCCTGATGATCCTAGTAGGGTGAATGAGGGAGAATATGCTAATACCCAAGTCATGGAACAACTTCCAACATATACCACGACTCAGTTATGGGGATCTGAAGGAAACCTGCGTCGTTTTAACATCATTTGGGAGACATGGAAGGGTGCGGATTTTCTAGATTTCTCAGGTCATGGGAGTTATTTAAGCTGGGCGACTCATCCACCACAGGATAATAAACAATGGCTTCCAGATGGAAGATTTTACACTGGTTTTGTCTATATCGATACTGAGTGGTTGATTAATTTTTGGAAACTTCCTGTTGTTGTCTTAAATGCTTGTTCATGTAACAAGTTTTCTTCATCTAAAAACTGTCTTGGATGGTCTTTTGTCAAAAATGAGATCGGTGGTGGTATAGCTTCCTTTGGTGCCTCAGGTATTGGGTATGGAAGTTATGGAACAAGTGAAACAGATCGATTATTTGGTTGGATGGAAGTTCATCTGTTAAAAAAATTGGGTATGCAAAAAACATTGGGCCAAACTTGGAATGAATGTCTCGTGGAATACATTAATAGTTTTGAACTAGAAGGGGTTGATTATAAGACCATCTATGAGATGACATTGATTGGGGATCCTTCACTTGCAATTACTGATGGTTCAGAGGTCTAATAGCAATAAGTGATTTTTTTTTACATCTCACTTTTGCTAAAAGAGTAACTTCCGATACTGAGCATGATAATGCAAATCCCAATAACCACAAGGAGGTTAAGCATTGGCGAATTGACAACATCTGCACTTGCTATGAGACTTCCTCGTAATCCATCCACCATATAAAAAACTGGATTAATTGAGGCTATGGTCAATAAGCTCGGATCATCAATAACAGGAAAAAAGGCTGAGGACAGAAAAACAAGTGGCATCACGATAAGATTCATGATCAAAGGGAAGGATTGGAAATCATTCATTTTTGAGGCAAGGATAAGACCGAAACCAACTGCGCTGACTGCAATTAGAACCATGAACAGTAGAGTAAGAAGGAGATTTGGAAGAGCGGGTATGGGTGTTCCAAGCACGATGGCGATAATAAGAATGATGATTCCTTGAAATAATGCTAGTGTTGCTCCACCAAGGGTTCTTCCGATGATAATAGAGAGTCTGCTGATGGGGGCAACAAGGACTTCTTGTAGAAAGCCGAATTGTTTGTCCCAGAGCACGGATATACCAGTAAACATGGATGAAAACACGATGGCCATGGTTATGATTCCTGGTGCAAGAAAATGGATGTAGGGGATGTTTAAACCAGGTATTTGTATATTTCGAAATCCAGATCCAAAGATGAAGAGAAAAAAGAGGGGTTGTACAATCATAGCGACAAGACGGCTTTTGAATCGAAGGAACCGTTTGATCTGTCGAAGCCACATCACATAGATTGCTTGAATTTCATTTGAATGCATGATAGTTCATCGTCCTCTGAATCTTGGTGGGATATGTTTTGTTGGTGATGTATTTTCATCTCGTATGCTTCTTCCAGTGTAATGTAGAAAGGCATCATCTAGTGTTGGTTTTCTGACACTAATTGATTTTACTTGAATGTTTTTTGATTGGGCAAGTTCTACAACAGTTGGTATTTTTTCTTCTCCTTTTTCAACGCCCAGAGTGATATTGGAATCATGAATTTCAATATTTTTAATCCAGTTTTTTTCTTTCAAATATGGTATGAATTCTTTTTGATTTGAAACACTGAGAGTAATGATATCATTTCCTACCATGGTCTTTAGTTTTTCAATGGTATCGGTCACTAGAATGCTTCCATGATCAATGATGGCGACGCGGTCACAGAGAAAATCAGCTTCATCCATGTAATGAGTGGTGAGAAAAATTGTGGTTTGTTTTTCTTGATTCATTTTTTTGACATAATCCCAGATTGCTCTTCTGGTTTGAGCATCAAGGCCTAGTGTTGGTTCATCTAAAAAAAGGACTTTGGGACTGTGCATGAGTCCTCTTGCTATTTCCAGTCGACGTTTCATTCCACCAGAATAGTTTTTCACTAATTCATCCTTTTTATCAGTGAGATCAACGAGAGCAAGGACTTCATCGATGCGATGGGATCTATTCTGTTTTGTTATCCCATACATTCTCGCATGATAATCCAAATTTTCTTTGCCGGTAAGTTCAGTATCTAAGGCGGGTTCTTGAAAGACGACACCGATTGCTTGTCGCACGGCATCACGTTGTTTGATGATATCTGCTCCAGCGATGGTTGCTGAACCCTGAGTTGGATGAAGAAGAGTGGTAAGCATTTTTATCGTCGTTGTTTTTCCTGCTCCATTAGGGCCAAGGAATCCAAATATTTCTCCTTTTTTAACCGCAAATGAAACGTTTTTGACCGCGGTGAAGTCTTGGAATGTTTTGGTAAGGTTTTTTGTTTCAATAATGGTCACGGTGTTTGCCTTCTTGATGGTGGGATAGATCGATTTGTTAATAAAATTAACCTTAATTTTCGTCAAAATGAGGTAATGGACTGATAACAAAGTTTTTTAAACCAATCCTAAGATGAACTGGCGTCATGACGTTCTATCAAGAAATCATTGATTTGATTCGTTCAGATAGTATTCAATCAAAGGAAACATTACATAAAAAAAAGATGAAGCTTTGTAAAAAATATAAACTTAAAAAGATTCCATCAAATAGTGATATATTGGCTCATATCCCTGAGTCTATTTCAGATGATGAAAAACAAAAGTTACATCGTTTATTACAACGTAAACCAATGCGAACTATCTCCGGAGTAGCTATTGTTGCAGTGATGACGTCTCCAGCTCCTTGCCCACATGGTCGTTGTATTCCCTGTCCGGGTGGTCCTGTTTTTGATTCACCACAGAGTTATACAGGTCATGAACCCGCTGCGATGAGAGCTGCAATGCATGATTTTGATCCCTATCGCCAGGTGCAAGCTCGGTTAACTCAATTGGAAGTGATTGGTCATAAGACCGAAAAGATTGATCTGATCATCATGGGTGGTACGTTTACCGCTCGCTCACCCTTTTATCAAGAATGGTTTGTGAAACGATGTTATGATGCATTAAATAACAAAACAGCTAGCTCTTTATTGGAAGCTCAACAACTCAATGAGACTGCGGTGCATCGTTGTATTGGTCTTACCGTTGAGACTCGTCCTGATTGGTTTCGATTGTGTCATGTA
The DNA here is from genome assembly GCA_964627915.1 of uncultured Thermoplasmatales archaeon. GTDB lineage: Archaea > Thermoplasmatota > E2 > DHVEG-1 > DHVEG-1 > EX4572-165. The sequence goes on along the minus strand of CAZVKY010000041.1, from coordinate 10,866 downwards.
GAGATGGCGTTACGATTAGGGGCTACAAGGGTTGAACTTGGGGTGCAGACTGTTTTTGATGATGTACTGTTTATGATGAATCGAGGTCATACGGTGACAGATACAGTGATGGCAACTAGGATTGCAAAGAATAGTGGTTTTAAAATCTGTTATCATATTATGCCTGGGCTTTTAGGATCTGATAAACAAAAAGATATTGAAACGTTTAAATCACTGTTTAAGGATGATCGGTTTAAACCAGATATGCTTAAGATTTATCCTACAGTGGTAGTCAAGGGCACGACATTATATGATAAATGGAAAGAGGGTCAATATCAGCCTTTAGAAACTGATGAAGCTGCAGAGCTAGTGGGAACACTAGTGAGCATGGTTCCGCCATGGGTTAGAATTCAGCGGATTCAACGAGATGTACCTGCTCCATATATTGATGCTGGGGTGAAGATGAGTAATCTTCGTCAATTAGTAGATGATTATATGGATAAGAATAATTTAGCAAATAATGATATTAGATCTCGGGAATTAGGGCATTTACAGTTAAAAAAACAGATTTCTTTTGATCGTGATGATCTTTCATTAAAAACAGTGAAATATTCAGCAAGTAAGAGTACTGAGTTTTTTATTTCACTGGAACTTGAAAAACAAAATGCCTTAGTCGGTTATCTTCGTCTGCGCAATATTAAGCAATCTTCTCAACCGGAGTTACAAAAACCCTGTATGATCATTCGGGAGTTAAAAGTGGTTGGTCAAGAACTTTCTATTGGTGATAAAACAAAGAAGGGACTACAACATAAAGGATTTGGATCCATGCTTCTTGCTGAGGCTGAACGGATTTGTGGTGAAGAATATGATATACCGGATTTGTTTGTACTCAGTGGTGTTGGAGTAAAAGAATATTACCGTAAATATCATGATTTTGATGATGTCGGTTATTATCTACGTAAAAAAATCTAAAAAATAATGTTATAGGTTTTCTAATGTTTTTTTTGCGAGTTTATAGGCATCATCATAACTCGTTATTTGTGTTGTTGATGGTTTTTCATCCGAGGGTGTTGATGGCGGAATGTATTCCTTGAATTCGGGGAGATGATACTCATTGATTTGCTTTTCTTTTTTTATGTGTTCGTTCTCTGGTGGAAGGATTGGGAGCTTTCCGATTCGTTCTTCTTCTCGAAGTTGTTTTACGATATCGGGTTCATCAAAATACCCTGGCAAGGTTTCATCCTCCTCATAAAGGTCTGAGAAATCATTTTCAGAGGAAAAAATGTCTATTTCTTCCTGTATTTCTTCCTCTAAATCCCATTCATGCCATGGATCAATCTGTCTTTTTTTATATGGCTTCCGTCGATATCGACCCATTTTTCCTCGTTTAACCTCAGCGATTTCTTATAAGAAAGGACTTTAAAAAAGTACTTATTTTTTTAGAAATGATCTTCTTTTTTTATCAAAAGACTCTAATAATGCAGTTAAATACTTACCGTTTTGTATGAAGATTACACCGACTTGTGTTCCCTGTTTGATTAAACGGATTATTTTTGAAGCAGATCAAAGCACTAATGATAGTAAAAAGAAGACAGAAACCATCAGATCAGCTTGTCAATTATTAGGTAAAAACTATGATCCATCAAAGATTAGTGCTCAGGTTGCTACAAGGATTCATAGACAGGTTTATGAGTTACTAGGAACAGATGATCCTTATGCTGATTTAAAAGAGGAAAGTAACCGGTTGGCTCTTTCCTTACTTTCCCGTGTAGATGAGTTGATCAAACAGGCTGATGATCCATTAAAAATGAGTATGATTTGTTCCATTGTGGGAAATACGTTGGATTTTGGTATTGATGGTGCAAGTAAGGATCCTCATGAGTTAACTGCACTTTTAGAATCCTCAGTGAAAGAAGGATTGGGTTATGATGATTTCAAAGAATTAAAAGACATTATCTTTAAGAGCGAACGAGTGCTTTTATTTACGGATAATTGCGGGGAGATTGTGTTTGATAAATTGTTATGTCGTGAACTGAAATTGTTTAATCCAAATCTATCTATTTCTTTAGTAGTGAAGGGGGAAGCAGTGCTCAGTGATGCCACCATGAAAGATGCAGTAAATCTTGGTTTTGAAGATGTTGTGGATGAACTGTTTACCACGGGTTGTTTTGCGGTTGGTGTTGATTTTTCACAGTTGCCACCAAAAGTATCTGAGCGTTTACATCAGACAGATCTTATTATCTGTAAAGGCATGGCAAATTTTGAATCCTTTTCTGAGACAACGTATGCACCTATTGCTTATTTGTTGAGAACGAAATGTCAGCCTATTGCTGATGCGATGCAGGTACCAAAGGATAAAAATATTATCAAAGTTTATTCTTAGCAGGGTGTTTTTTTTATTTTTGTGTCCATTCAGCGAGTTGTTCGAATTCTGTAAATATTTTTTTCCTGGAAAGAGCTGTTGCTACCATTGCTGAAACAATTCCACCACTGACTATCATAAGATACACAATGATCTGGTATTCTGCAGCGACCAGTGGATCGGTTCCTGCGATTAAGAGACCGGCCATGGCTCCAGGGATAAAAATAACTCCGAGTGTTTTTAATCGGTCAATAGTAGGTATGAGAGCAGCACGGATGCTTAAACGGTTGTATTCTTCAATGGTTTGTTTCCCAGATATACCAAGTGACAGCATTGATTCAATTGCTGTTTTATTGAGTTTTATTTCCCGTGCAAGTCGATCTAGTGAAAGTGAACAAATGGACATGGAGTTTCCAAATGCCATTCCAGCGAGGGGGATGATATATTGAGGTTGTAATGGCATTGCTCTTGAAATGGCAAGAACAGAGAGGGCAACACTAGCTCCTGCAAGAATTGATGGAGTGGTTACTTGAAATGCTTGTGGCATGTGAGTGGCTCGTTTCGCACTGGTATGACCACCGATGATGATCATGGTAAGGATGAGTATCCAGATAAGAAAAATCCAGTAGGAACTGTCAAATAAAAACGTGAGAAAAAGGGCGATGAGAACGAGTTGTCCTCCTCCTTTGATGATGGCATAGGTGAATTCTTTTCCAATTCCTAGTTTTTTAAAGAAGGAAAGGATGATGACGAGTGCAAGAAGACTTGAGGTTGCTAGGAGAATGTAAAGACCTTCTAAAGGTGTGTAGGGTATCCCCATTGTTAGTATGCCTCCTGCCATTGGAATCGTTCAGGTTTTGCAATAGTAGTAATGGATCCTTGTTTGAGATTTGCGATGCGGTCACTGACTCGTTTTGCTTGGGAGACATCATGGGTGACCCAGACGACGGTAAGCTGTCGTTGTTTGCTGAAGTTGATGATGCGTTGTTCAACGGTTTCTAAGTTTTTTGGATCTATTCCCGTGGTGGGTTCATCAAGAAGAAGCATTGCTGGTGAAAGGGCAAGTGCACGAGCAAGGGATACTCGTTTTTTTTCGCCTCCGGAGAGTTTTTCTGCATTTTTTGAAAGAAAAGACAAAGATAGACCCGTATCAGTGAGACTATCCTTGATTTTTTTTCGATCATTGATTCCATGAACGATTAATGCTAATGATATATTGTCTTTAACCGTTCCTGGAAACATGATGCTTTCTTGAGGGACTAATACGATGTTTTTGCGTAATTGAGTCGGTGATATGGTCTTGATATTTTGTGATTGGTAGATAATTGTTCCAGTATCTGCTTCAATGAGTCTGTTGATACATTTTAATAAAGTTGTTTTTCCTCCGCCTGATGGCCCTACCAATGAGATGATTTCTCCTTTCTTTATTGAAAGGGTGATGTTGTGAAGAATCGGTGTTTGTTGTAATTTTTTTGAGAGGTTGTTAATGCTAAGAATGGTCATTAAGGGGTAACCTCCTTTGAAAGCTCTTGGATAAAATTGATGAGATTATGTAATGTTTCTTTGCCTTTTTCAGTGGAAATATATTGTTTTCGTTGTTTACCATTCACCGTTTTGTGGTGAACGTTAAGGAGGCCATCTTTTGTTAAGGTGTGAAGAATAGGATAAAGTGTTCCTGGGCTTATCTTGTATCCATGGGTTTTGAGTTCGGCTATCATGCCTGCACCATGTATTCCTTCTTTGTCATTTGTGGCATGGTAAAGGATGTGAATACGGATGAATGCAAGAAGTATTTTTCGTTCAATCATTAATATCGAATACCGATATCGATATCCGATATATAATGTTTGTGAGGTGGTAAAATGTTAATTTAGAAGCTTACATGAAC
>CAZVKY010000041.1:0-6537 GCA_964627915.1 uncultured Thermoplasmatales archaeon | reverse complement strand
CAGACAACTACGGCAAGTAGTAATGTAAAAAGTTGTAGAACAATAAAGACGAAAGCATCAGCAACCACAGCATCAGCTAAGCTTGAATTAAATAATTCTCAAAAGAGGATCATTGGTGAAACGGAAGCGATGACTAAAAACAATGATCCAATGAATTAACAGGTGTGTAGATACCATCTTTTTACTTTCTTTATATTCCCATAGTATCTATTAGATATATCCATTATATGCAGAATGTCTTTTGAATCCATTCTTTAATGTCATCTCTTGTTTTTCGAAATGACTTTAGTTTTTGTTCATCAGAACCATTTACCTGGCTTGGATCCTGAAAACGTTGATGAATGACTTGTTTACCTGGAAAAAATGGACACGTTTCTTTTGCATTGTCACAAACGGTTACCACGATATCAAACTGAATCTCTCTGAACTGTTCAATCAGTTTTGAAGATTGCTTCGAAACATCAATTCCAATTTCATTCATTACTTTTATTGCTAAAGGATGCACCTCTGTTTTTTGTACCCCCGCACTTTGCGCCTGATACTCACCACCACATAAATGACTGAGGAGTGCTTCTGCCATTTGTGATCGGCAGGAATTATGGGTACAAATAAAAAGCACCTTTTTTTTCACCATAGAAACCCTTAATCCTTTAAAATCTAGAGTTCACAATCTGTAATTGGTCCTGGTGGATCTAAATCAATGTGTTCACCAGTAACCATATAATAGATTTTCTCAGCCATTTTCACCGCATGATCCCCGCATCGTTCTAGATATCTAGAGACCATGATATAGCGGGTGCATCGTTTAATGGTTTTTGAATCCTCCATCATATAGGTTAAACATTCCCGGAAAATGGAGTATCTGAGTTCATCAACGGTTTTTTCCCGTGTGGTAAATCCATCAATACTTTGAACATCTTCTTCTTCGAATGCAGTCAAGGCATCATTGATCATGCTATCTACTTCTTTTGCCATATAGGGAATACTTACCAGTTCTTTTACATGTGGTTTGGATGAAAGCTCAAGAGCGATATTTGCGATATCTTTCCCATATCGTCCAATTCGTGTAAGATAGGTGATCATCTTTAAAATAGTAGCCATTTCTCGCATATCCTTGGCCATTGGTTGAAATAATGTTAGAAGTTTTAATGCATCTTTCTCTATTTCTTCATCCATTTGTGCGACTTTGCCTTTGCAGTCAAGTACTTGCTTAGCTAAATCCGTGTCCTGTTGTTTTAATGCATGCACAGATTTATTAAGCATGTCCTGGGCAAGATTTCCCATCTTGACTACTCGTTTTTTTAGATTATTCAATTCACTATGAAATTCTTCGACCATATTTTTCGTCTCCTCTTTTATCCAAATCGTCCAGTGATATATTTTTCAGTGAGTTCTTCCTGAGGGTTTTCAAAGATTTGTTTGGTTTTTCCAAACTCAATCAGTTCTCCTAGATACATGTATGCCGTGTAATCACTCACTCGGGCAGCTTGTTGCATGTTATGTGTCACAATAACTACCGTATAATCTTTAACAAGGACCCTCATAAGCTCCTCAATTTTTGCAGTGGCAATGGGATCAAGGGCACTACAGGGCTCATCCATAAGAATGATATCTGGTTCAATGGATAATGCTCGAGCGATACATAATCGTTGCTGCTGACCTCCAGAAAGACCCATGGCAGAAGCATCCAATCGATCCTCGACTTCCTCCCAGATAAAGGCATCTTTTAAACATTGTTCAACGACACCATCCAGTTTTTTCTTTCTTTTAATCCCATGAATCCGTGGTGCATAAGCAATGTTTTCATAGATGGTTTTGGGGAAGGGATTTGGTTTTTGAAAGACCATCCCCACTCGTTTTCGTAATTCTACAACATCATAACTTTTTTTGTAGACATTTTTTTCATCCAACAAGATTTCTCCTTCAACTCTGCATTTATCAATAATATCGTTCATCCGGTTCATGCAGCGAAGAAGTGTTGATTTTCCACATCCTGATGGTCCAATGATCGCGGTTATCTTGTTTTCATAAACAGGCATATTTACTTTTTTTAATGCTTGTTTGGTATCATACCAGAGATCCAGATCTTTGACCTCCATTTTCAACGATTTTTGCTTGTTCATGTTGTCACCTAAATGTATCAGAATTCAACTCTAAATTTTTCTCTAAGAATGATTGAGATTGCATTTAGTCCTAGCACTATTGAAAGAAGAAGAAATGCTGTTGTCCATGCGTTTTGTTCCACTTCATAAGCACCAATATAATAAATCAACTGAAGTAAATGGTAAGGTAGTGCTTGAAATGGTGCAAAGAGATTTGGCACTGCTGGTGCCCCAATAAAAACTGCGCCAAGAAAGAGTATTGGAGCTGTCTCCCCTGCCGCTCTTCCCAATCCGAGGACACCACCAGTGATAATGCCAGGTAACGCTGGGGGGAGTACCACTTTTTTTATGGTTTGCCATTTTGAGGCCCCAAGTGCATAGCTTCCCTCTCTAATACTTCCTGGAACAGAAAGAATCGCTTCTTCTGATGTTCTAATAATAATGGGCAAGGTAAGAAAGGTGAGGACAAGTATTCCATTGAGAAGACAAAAACCAAAAATGGAAACAAGTAATGCATATGCAAAGAGACCAAAGACAATCGATGGGACTCCTTGTAAGATATCAACGGCTATTCTGATGATTCTGACGATAAAACCACCCTTGGCATATTCAGTGAGATAAACTGCAGCCCCTATTCCTAATGGTAATGTCACGACTGCGACACCGATGATAAGGCTGATGGTGCCAATGATGTTTTTTACGATTCCACCCTCTGCCCCATGTCTACTGACATCTTGGGTGAGAAATTCCCAGGAAAGCCCCCCAACTCCATTCATAATGATGTTTCCCACGATGATGATAAGTGGATAAAGAACAATGAGAACTGAGAAAATAAGAACGAAATATGCACTATATTGTTTTGATTTTCTTCCAAATCCATAGATAAGATTGAAACTGAATTTTATACTAAAAATACCAATGAGGATCAATAAAAGTGATATTATTAAAAATTTTACTAATGATGCGCTCATCTCATATGGTCTGAGATCATAGGCTGGTGGAAGATTAGGTAGATACAATGAAAGAAGGAAAAGGAGTGTTGTAAAAAGAATCATTGAGATTAATTTGAACCGAATATTCATTTTTACATATGCATATAAACATTGGATAAGAAGTAAGGATGTTAAAATAAATAGGAAAATGCGCAATAGATTATCCCCAATATAGAAATTATAGACACCTGAGAAAAAGCCGATTGCGATTAGAGATATTGAATAGATAATAGTGAGAATTGATAGGATGTTTATCCAGGTGTAGTTTTCCCTGTAAAAAAATATTTCGAATGGTGAAAGAACTTGTTTTTTCAATGATTTCAATTCCATATTTTCATTCACCCTCCTTTGAATTTTTGCTCAACTCGTTCTTTGAGAATATTTGAGATAACACTCATTGTGCCAACGATGATAAAAAGGATTGCCCCACAGGCAAAAAGAGAATAGGTTTGCAATCCCGTTGCTTCTCCCATCTCTAAAGCGATAATGGATGTTAATGTTGATCCTGATTCAAAGATGTCAAAAGGTGGAATAGGTATTTGCATAATGTTTCCAACCACTAATGAAACAGCCATTGTTTCTCCTACTGCTCTTCCCATCCCCATAATTACTGCAGCTGAAATCCCAGATATTGCGGTTGGAAATGTTATTTTTTTTATGGTCTCCCATTTCGTTGCACCGAGTGCTAATGATGCTTCTTTTAGATTTCTTGGAACGGCTTTCAATGCATCATCTGAAATACTAATGATGATAGGTAATGCCATCACACCAAGGACGAGCGCACCAGCAAGTAGAGAAATCCCTTTGAGCATATCAAAGGTCGGTTGAAGATAGCCCACAAGAAGTGTTGCCCCAAGAAACCCATATACAATTGAGGGAATCCCTGCTAAAAGTTCTATCACTGGTTTAAGAAACGTTCGAATCCGATTTGGTGCGATTTCAGCTAAAAAGATAGCAACTACCAATCCAAGAGGAATAGCAATTATCATTGCTCCAATGGTGACAATTGCGGTTCCAAAGAGAGCAGCTCCAATCTTGTATACCTCTCTTGGGACACTCCAGTCTGCTTCAAAAATACTGAATCCATATTCCTGAAACGCTGGTAATGCTTCGCTAAAAAGGAAATAAATAATGAAGAAAACAATAAAAATAGAGACTGCTGCTAAGATGAAGAAGATAGATTTTACTAAATCTTCTTTCAGTCCTCGTTTTAGCAGCATGTATATTCACTCTCAAAGATGTGTCTATCTCTTTGTTCGTTCTCTTATAGAATGGAGATAAAACCTTCTTCTACAGCAATTTCTTGACCATCTTCACTTTGGACGTAATCTATGAAATCCTTGGTCAGACCAGTTGGTTCACCAAGGGTATACATGTGAAGACTTCGTGAGATCGGATATGAACCATCTTTAACGGTTGAGGTAGAAGGTAGTGTTCCATCTACGGATACTGCTGGACAGGTATCTTCATTTACGTATCCGAGTCCAACATATCCTATTGCTTGTTGGCTTCCGGATACCGCGGTGACCACATTTGCATTTTCTTGATTGACGTTGTCAACTGCAAGGGTTCCCCCATCTTTTTCATAATCTTCTAAGGCATTTCCTTCATTGTTAACAATGAGTTCAACAAATGTTGCTCTTGTTCCAGAGGTTGAGGCTCTGTCATTGACATAGATTTCTAAATCGGGTCCTCCAAGTTCATTCCAGTTGGTGACATCACCAGTATAAATCTGATAGATCTGATCCATGGTAAGAGCAGTTACTCCATTGTTTTTCACATTTGGACTAACGACAACGGCGATGCCATCATAAGCAACAACATTATCTACAAGATCCGATAAGTCTACACCATCGATGTTTTCAACATCACTTGCTTTTGCCTCTCTAGACGCATCACCAATATCTACTTCTCCATTGGCAACTGATTTGATTCCAACTGAGGATCCTCCACCAGCTACAGTTATTTGCACATCAGAATTCATATTCATATATTCTTCAGCACAAGTTTCTGCTATAGGTAAAACTGTTGAAGATCCTTTGATGGTAACGGTCGTGTCTTCATTGTTATTTTCTGTACATCCGCTGAGCAATGTTGTGGCTAGCGCAATTACAGCAAATATCATCAGCGTTTTATTTATGATTTGTTTTTTCTCCCCAATCATAGTTATCATTTGCCTCGAACACCCAATTTTTGATATATAGTTTATCTACATATAGTATATTGATATATATAGAATATATATCAGAATAGAGAGCTATAGAAAAGTTTAAAAAAGTAAATTATATCCTATATTTCTTGGAGGCAACGCCTATGGAAATACGAAGAGTGCAGATGACCGGTGGTTCATCCTACATAATTACCCTCCCAAAGGAATGGGTAAAAACTGTTAATATCAGTAAAAACGATCCGATCGGGTTATTACAACAACCAGATGGAACCTTACTCGTAACTCCTAAAATGGATAAGGACCATATTAAGAAAAATATAACTTTTAAGGTAGAAAACAACGTAAATCATGATTTTTTATTTCGAAAACTTATTGGAGCATACATTGCTGGATATAATGCTATTACCGTTGAAACGAAACCTCGAATTCAACCGAAAACAAGAAGCACTATCCGTCGTTTTATTCAGACGACCATTGGTCAAGAAGTGGTAGAGGAAACAGATGTCTCAATCACAGTTCATGATCTTCTCAATCCTTCTGAGATGCCATTTCATAGAACCGTGAAACGCATGCATATTATTGTTAAGGGAATGTATGAGGACACTCTAACCTCTTTAAAGGAACATGATAAAGCTCTTGCTGAGGATGTTATTAGAAGGGATAGTGAAATAGACCGCTTACATTGGTTAGTCGCCCGGCAGCATAGAATCATACAGCAAAATGTGAACTTTGTGGAAAAAATGGGGATTACCGTTGGCACGGCAACCACGTCTTATTTAATCAGCCGTATATTAGAACGAATTGGAGATCATGTTAATCGAATTGCTTTTTATGTTACTCAACTCATTGATAGTGAACTTGATGAGGAAATCATCAAAAAACTTGAATTTGCCAGTAATCAATCACTTACCCTATTAAATAAAAGCGTTGGTGCGTTTACCAAAAAAGAACTCAAGGAAGCAAATGAAACCATTGATCTTTCTGACAAATTGGAAGTGATGTGTGAAGATATAGATAAATTAGTTTTAAAACAAGACGCCCCAATTGCTATTGCTTTAGGTTATATTGTGGAAAGTATTCGACGGATCGGAGAATATGCCGAAGATATTTCTGAGACGGTGATTAATCATCTTATTGGTGAAGAAAAAATCTAAAGTCAACCGTATTGATTGTCAACCCCAAAATGAAAAACTTAGAGAGATATTATTGAGATTCTATATAGTTTACATGGAAAAATATTATATACTTATCTAAATAAATTTATTTTAATGAA
>CAZVKY010000040.1:9046-15783 GCA_964627915.1 uncultured Thermoplasmatales archaeon | reverse complement strand
CATCAATAACATTGGTTTGATAATTTGTGCCTAATTGATAGGTTCCACCATCCCAAGGAATGGGGCTTCCTTTTGGATATTCATTTGCTTTCATTAAAAGAAAGTAAGATGTATCTTTTGATTGATCAGTGAGATCCCAGGCGATTTCAATGGGATGTTGAGAGGCAACAGCAACATTTAGATCATCATATAACAAATCAGGAAGAGTGTCTTGACCAGTGTCTTCAAAGCAGGCATAAATTGGTTGAATAATGTTTCCATCAGCTGTTAGCTGTAATTGTTCGATTCCTGCATATGGTAGACCAGTGTGATCTATCTGCAGAATAAGAAGATCTTCTTGACAGTCAAAAGAAAAGCTTTTTGTTGCGTAATCAATAGGAAACGAAGCAGTGAATAATTCTTTGCAATCTTTTTGTGTGATTTGTTTGATATGAAATCCATCTTGATTTTGTTGATTTAAAATAACTTCTCCTACATTGTTTTCATCTGAAACCGATGATGAATCAGCTAATGCATAATCGATTGATAATGCAGTAACAATCAATATGGTTGCAATAACTATGGTTGTAATACCAGCTTTGATTTGAGTGAATTTTTTTTCCATCCTCTCCTCACCAATCCTTACTTTTTTACATTAGTTTGTAATTTTTTTGCATGTTGAGTGCAGTCATCCAATTCTGCAATAACAGTTTATTTGTAATAAAGTTTTTTAAAAAGATTGTGAACAATAAAAATAATATGCGTTTTCAACCTAATATTTATATATATCATTTCAGGTAATAGTAATATAGCTGCAATCTTTTGATTGGCTTGTGTCTTTCAGGGGGCAAAAAAAATGAAGATTCAATATTCATCATCAATGAAGCATCTATTTTTCACTATTGTTTGTGTAATGGTATTAGTTGTGTCACCGTTTTTTTCTAGCGTGTTTGCCACATCAGAATCTGATCCACTACAGGTAAGATCAACCTATACATTTGCCAAACCACAGTTATCCAAAAATAAGAATGGATATGCTATCTCTTTGGATGAGGCGGCATCATATACAATGACACCAGGTAATCCAAAACTTCCTGTTGTTTCCAAAAAAATGATGTTTCCACCTGGTACAAAAATAACTGATGTATCCTGTGATCCGCAGCAAATCCAAACTCAGAATCTAAATGGTATTGTTGAACCAACCCCGGTGTTTCATTCAATAAATGGTGATAAGACATTGGGCATTTCCTCTTTTAATGAAGAAGTATATGAAAATCAACAGGTATTTCCAAATGAATGGGTTGAGTATTCTATTGGTGCGGGATTGAACAAACAAGGTGAGCATGTGCTGATGCTTTCCCTTCGGTTATATCCCGTGCAGTATCATCCACAACAAGACAAAATATCTTATGCTCAGAAAATGGATGTTTCCATTCATTATCAAGAACAACCCTCGCCTCTACCAACGGTTGCATCTAATGATAAAACAGATCTAATCATTATCACCTCTGAGGAATATGTGGATGATATTGGTTTTTTTGTGGAAAATAAAACAAGACATGGTCTTTCTGTTGAAGTGAAATCAACAGTGGATATTTATAATGAATATTGGGGACGGGATCATCAGGAGCAGATCAAACGATATCTTTTTGATATGGTAAAACTAAAAGATGTTTCTTATGTGTTGATCTTGGCTGATATCAAAACCGTTCCTATCCGTAATTCTGATGCTTATCCCTGGGATGATCCAAAACCATTCCATGGAAAAGGAATTCTCACTGATTTATATTATGCTGATGTCTATAATGAAACCTTTGAGTTTTGCAGTTGGGATGCAAACAACAATGGTATCTTTGGAGAAGTAGATTATGGGGGAATGCATCAGTTTCCACCAACGGCAGGAAACATTGATCAGGTGGATCTTTTTGCTGATGTGCATATTGGACGAATCCCAGCAACAAACATTGATGAACTTATCACGGTGTTAAAAAAGATCTGCCGGTATGAGGAAATCACCGCATATCAACTCTGGTTTCACAAAATCATTCTTGCTGGCGGGGATACCTTTCCTTTGTCAAAGGGATCACCCTTTAATCAATTCGAAGGAGAAATCACCAATATAAAAGTGGGTCAACAACTTCCAGGTTTTGAAAAAGTATTTTTATGGGCTTCAAAGAGAAATCTAAATGCATTGACGTTTAATAAAGCGATTTCAGAGGGTGCTGGTTTCGTGAGTTACGCAGGCCATGGGTTTGAACATGGATGGGGAACCTATCGACCAAATGCGGTTATCGATAAAAACCTGATTATTTATTATACTCCTTTTTTAAAGGGTATCACCAATGGTGATAAAACACCGATTATCTTTTTTGATGCCTGTCTTACCGCAAAACTTGATTTCAATATCTCTGATCTTATCTCCTATTACGGTGATAAAGCACGATTCATCAATAGATTCCTTAAATTAGAACCCATGGACTTTCTGCCCTCTTTTGCATGGGCTTTTTTGAAAAAAGAAAATGGTGGAGCCATTGCAACAATTGGAGCAACCAGGCCTGCATATACCTGGGTAGATATGGATGGAGTGTATGCTGGTGCAGGATATCTTGATGTTCGTTTTTTCCATGCCTATGAAGAAGGAATCACCGTTGGTGAAATGCTTACTCAAGCTCAAAATGATTATCTAAATTATGTGATGAAAGATTTTTTCACTATTGAGGAATACATGTTACTTGGTGATCCTAGTATGATCGCTGGCGGCCATCCATAAAAACACAAGATTTCTATTTCTTAACATCTCACTTCTTTTTTTATATCATCCTTAAAAAAAATAATAGGTGAATTTATTTAAAAAAGATTGAGAGGAAAAAAATAAAAAAAAGATGGGTTCAACCATGAAGAAGCAAATCATTCATGTTTCTGCCTAAGAATAAGAAGAGACATGCCGCTTCAGCAGGTAAACCGAGATCGAATCAGTTTTTTAATCTTCTGTAAATCGTATATTCTTATCCAAAGAGGGCGCCGAGTCCTTCAGCAGCTTCTTCTTCTGAGACTTCTTCCTCTTCTTCCTCTTCCTTTTTCTCTTCTTTTTTCTCTTCGGAAGAGGCGGTCTCGCCAGATGCTGCAGGGGCAGCAGCTACAGGTGCAGCCGCGGCTGACTTAATTGCTTCCTCAATATCAACACCATCAAGTGAAGCAGTTAATGCCTTAATCCGCGCATCATCTGCTTTCACACCAGCGGCAGTAAGGATCTTTTTGATGTTTTCTTCTGAAATCTCTTTTCCGGCGGAATGAAGAAGCATCGCGCTGTATATATATTCCATTTTCTTTTGGCCTCCTATATGTTTATGTCATCATTTTTTTTAAATCTTCATCGAGTCCGTCTTCTTTTAGCTGTGATGCTACTGAAAGCATCGATCGATGTGCTTTTGAAAGAATGAATTGAATCGTATCCAGGGTAACAATATTTTGACTGATGGCCAGACCAATAGTATCACGTTGCGCCTTCATCAGTAATGGTTGAATGGTTAAGGCATGTGGCCATGCGGTTTCAAGAGCAAGACCGAATGCATTGGATACGGCTTGTTTGATCTGGCTGATGTATTGATCAACATCAACATCAAGGACATCAGGTTTAAACACAAAGCCTTCTTCAAATGCTCCTTGAAGATTAATACCGATCTCTAGAGGATAAATCTCCAATCTGGTAAGCATCTGAGCGGCTTCACGTGGGATTTTCTCTCCTTCCTTAACGATCACTTTGTCTTTTTTGATGACCACTTTTCCCCCTTGAATTGCTGCAGGGATACCTACTTTTTGAAGATCTCCCACGATAGGCCCTGGTTTAAAGGAGGTGTCTCCTGCTTTGACCATGATGTCTTCAGGAGCGGTTTCTCCGCCTTTTGCTGGTGCCTTGGTTCGTGTTTTCTTCAGCATTCCATAGAGTTTAAAGGGGTTCATCTCTGTTGCGATAATCGCGGTTTGACCAGTGATGACTTCTTTTAATGATGAGATGTCTTTGACTTTTTCTTCTGCGTTATCAAATGATCGAAATAATAAGGTATTTTTTGATGAACGAATGATGGCATGATCTCGGATGTTTTTCCGCATTTGTTGCATCTGCGGAGCGGGAATGCCACCGATTTCTGCAATGCCAACGACAGGATATTTTGTAAGTAAAGAAGTAAGATCTTCGATTTCTTTGTGTTTCCAATCTGCCACATGCGCCATTTTGTTTCACCTACATTATTTTCTCTGATGGACCCATCGTTGTTTTAATATGAATTGATCGGATGTTTAATTGACCACGTTCTAGTGATCCTTCTACTCGTTTGATGATTGCTTGTACATTTGCTGCGATATCCTCACTGGACATTTCTTCTCCACCAACAATGGTATGAAACGTGGTATTGGTTTTTGATCGGATTTTTACCGTGTTACGAAGATTCTTAACAGTATCAGAGACATCTCCTCCGGGCGGCACCGGTTTCGGCATTTTTCCTCGGGGACCAAGAACGGTACCAAGGGTTTTACCAATGGTGGGCATTAAAGGAGCTTCAGCGAGGAAGAAATCATGATTATCTGCAATATTTTTTGCTTGTTTTTTATCATCGGAGAGGTCATCAATTTCCTCTGGTTTGATAAGGATATCTACGATTTTTTTTGCGTTTAACGCCAGTTCTCCACTGGCAAATAAACCAATTTTTGCTTCTTTTCCTCGTCCTTTGGGAAGAATGATTTCTTCATCGATTCTGTTTTTTGGTACACTGAGGTCAATGTTTTTAAGATTAATCACTAAATCAACGGTTTGTTTGAAGTTTTTTTTGTCTTCCTGTGATGCTTGTTTAATCTTTTCAACAGCCTCAACAATGGTTTTATCTGCCATAGCAATCATTCTGTGTTAGTTTTTTTATGGAGTATTCTCCATGGTTAAATGGAAATTGTAGTTCTCGGGAATGAGAACCCTATTTATAAAAGTTTGGTAGGTTTCACGCTGTTTTTTTACGAGCACATGCGTTCTAGGATGAGTTCTAGGATTTCTTCTGGGCCTCTCAGCTTTCGTAATTCCTTTTTGATAATCAGCGGTGTGCCCTCAATATTGTCCTTTGTTCCTTTTTTATCCGTGATTAAGACTGCGCGTTTTTCAGTGATCTTTGAGATGCTTCCCACGATTTTTGCTTTTTTTAAGATTTTTTGATCATATCGTTGTACACAGGTAAGTAGTATTTTTTCTCGGTCTTTGCTAACTGCTTCAAAGGGACATCGTCCCAGAGGGATGATGGTATATCCACTGTTTTTAAGTAAGGAAAAAATTTCTTTTTGAAAACCATGTAATGGATGATTGGAATCAGTTTTTTTGTTTTGTTGTTCATTGTTTTTTGAAATGGATTGTTGTTTTATTTTATGATTGAGAATATCGATATCGGTGATGAGTGGTTCTTGGAGAAGGTCTTCTATTCTAAAGGCAACATCGATGCGGGCGTTCATTCCTTCTTCATACATACGAACGGTTCGTCGGGAAACATGAACGGATCGGGCGAAATTGCCAAGAGAAAGTTGTTGTTTTTTTCTGAGTTGAGTAAGTTTTTCACTGTCAAGGTTAACATAGAAACCGCCGGGGGCAGCATATACTCGAAGGGGTATTCCTTCTAGTAAATGATTTTTCAGTGTTTCAGGATGAATGGTTTGGATACCAAATCGGTCATAGACCACTTCTTCTTCTAGTTGACCGGATCCAGCTCGAAGTCCGATTAAAAGAGGATGGCCTTGTAAAAGTTTCGCTAATTTTTTTAATTCATCTGCTACTTCCTCTGGAAAGGCATTGATGTTGGTAAGAACTTTGATGATGAGAAGGGTGTTGTCTCGTCTGGCCACTAGATCAAAACCAATGGGGCGCATTGAGTATACATCTGAGACATAGAATCCTGCATTACTAAGGATGGTTCTCACTTGTTGAAGTGTTTCTATCCGATTCATGACGCTTACATCTATAAAACTTTTTGCACTATTTTAAGTTTTTTCATTTTTGCGTTTATCATATTATTTCCTTTTTTGAACAAATAGTTATTTAATTGAAATAAATACATAATTATTATCTTCTTTAAAATGTAAAAAATTTAAATATTTTTTATTAATATTACATTTGTTAATTTCAAAACATTTTTTCTATTATTCAAATAAAAATTCAGAATGTATTTAAAATTCATATGTATAAAGAAGGTAAAAAGGATTGAGCAGGGTATGACTGAGTTACATAATGCCAAAATGTTTGGAGGTATTGGTTCGCTATTAACCTTGGTCGGTGGATTAATACCTAAGGCTGGTCCGATCATAAGTATCGTGGGTATTGTCTTGGTTCTTCTCGCCGTGAAAAAAATCGCTGATCTAACGAAAGATGAAACGATTTTTAAGAATTATTTAATCCAGTTTGTACTCAGTATTATCGCCATCATCACCGTTGTGGTGATTATGATTGCTGCATTTGGACTAGTTGGCGGCCTCTCTTGGATTACATCATTAGAAACAGCAGACATCACTAATTTTGAAACGTTTTGGTCTTATTTCGGAGAAATAATCGGTGCCTGCATCCTCTCTATAATCATCGCTTGGGTTCTCTCTGTTATTGGGGCGATGTATCTACGAAGAAGCTATAACAGTATTGCTCAGCAAACAGAGGTTGATTTATTTAGAAAAACAGGCACTATTTATTTTGTAGGCGCAATCACCAGTATCTTGCTCGTTGGTTTTATCATTTTGTT
>CAZVKY010000040.1:0-8946 GCA_964627915.1 uncultured Thermoplasmatales archaeon | reverse complement strand
AGAGGAAAAGCTTTGGGTGTAGCTATGTGGATTGGTATTGATGATACAGATTCCCGATCTGGTGGTTGTACCACATATGTAGCTTTTACATTAGCTCAAGAACTACAAAAGCAAGGATTTACTGTTGTTGGATATCCACGATTAATCAGGCTTAATCCTAATGTTCCTTGGAAAACCCGGGGAAATGGAGCAATTGCATTACAAGTGAGCAAAATAGAAGAATCTGGTTTATTTATTGGTCAAATTAAAAAAAAGAATATCTTGGGTGGTCATCGGGAAAATGACACCTATATTTTCAAGAAACAGGAAAAAGAAAACCTTCTTTTCATCGTGGAAAACATCGTTGAATCGCTTGCTGAGCTAAATGGACATAACACTAATCCAGGTATTGTGCTAATGGATCATCCTCCAGCTGAATCATGGTATTGGAGGGCAGTCCGAGAAATTATCACCATTGATGAAATCATAGATTATTTACAATCTAAAAAAGCATTTTTTAAAAGATATAACAAGGGCCGAGGAATTATTGGTGCCACTGCTGCTATTGCTTGGGTTCCAACAAAACAGAGAACATTTGAGTTAATCTCCTATCGTGAAAAGAAGCAATGGGGCACAAAAAGAAGCATTGATGAACAATCAGTAATAGAGATGGATAAACAGTATGCCACTTTGTTTGACAGTTATGATTATCTGAATGATCATAGCTGTATTGATCCTCATTCACCCTGCCCGGTGCTTTATGGTATCCGAGGAATAGATCCAGAAGATTTACCCTGTTGTCAGCAAATGATTCATGCTGAGAAAAAAAAGGGATGGATGTTGTTTGAGAGCAATCAAGGATCTGATGATCATCTTCAAAAGACGACGGTGAAAAATGTAAGAGCATACCAATCTGTTATCGTTGAGGGAACAGTGATGACTGCACCTCAGACGTTAAAGGGTGGGCATGTACTATTTTCTTTAAAAGACAATGAGAATAATCGCATTGATTGTGCAGCTTATGAACCAACAAAACAGTTTCGAGATACTATTAGGAATCTTTGTAGAGATGATGTCATTGTTGTCTACGGGGGCGTAAGAAAGAAACCGTTGACGGTGAACATTGAAAAAATATTAATTAAAAAACTAGCAAAACAAGTTGAAAAAATTGAAAACCCGGTTTGTCCGCGTTGTGGGAAACATATGAAATCTAAAGGAAAACATAAAGGTTATCGATGTAAAAAATGTGATACCATTGAAGATCAGGCGATAATGAAAGAAAAAAAGCGAAGAGTTAAGCTTGGTTTTTATGAGGTCCCTGTTGTTGCTCGTAGGCATCTGAGCAGACCATTGAAACTGATGAAACCAATAGAAAAAAATGAATTTTTTTAATAGAAACGAAATCGGATGAACTCTGCGATATTATGATCATCGATTTCTTCTGTTTGATGATCTACCGTTATGCTTCCAGATGTATGGATATGATACCGCCAGTAGTTTATGAGACCAAGCACAGAACTGTAATCAGTAGATTTCACAGTGATTTTTAAATCCATATCAATAGTTTCAGTCTGAGCAGTAATGATAAAACCGTAGGGTATGATGAATCCATTTTTAAATTGAATAGAGGTAACCGCGATGTTTAATGCTTCCGCAGGTATGTTATAATACCCGTTATTTTCTTGATTAACAACAAGAAGGGGTCTTCCAAAAAACCAGGTGGTCATAATATTTGACCAGGTAATAGCATAACTGGGAGTGCTTGTTTTTCCCCATATCCATCCGAAGTTTAATCCAGCATTCAGGGTAACATTCCAATTGTGGTCATGATAACCAGTACCCTCAACCAAGATGGTTTTATCATCATAGTGAATGGTTCCATTCACTGTTGCTTGTGGGAGAGGAACTGCCCAACCACCAGCTGGTGTTTTTCCTTTCCATCCCTGTGTAATGCTTTGATAATGTAGATCAATGGATGCATTAAATGTTGAATAGGTGAGCGTATACATAAGTGAGTTTGTTTTTTTATCATACTCTCCTTTCATGATAATATTATCATTTTTGAGGATAAGTGGTATCGTTTCAGAGAATTCAAATGTTTTAGACTGATACATTGTTCGATATTGAACCATAGCAGTACCCTGATGATAGATGTTAAGATTAATGGCGATAAAAGTCATATCGTAAAAATCATAGAGATGAATACTGAATTGAACGGTATGATCCTCTGAAAGTGTTGCATCAAAATACCACCATTCAGTTGTTGGTGTTTCACTAATGTTTTGATAGGCATCATCCTCAAGCGTTATATTCTGAGGATTAAATAAAAAATTGAATGGGGGATCTGTGTTTAATAGTTCTGATAACTTTTGAATGGGTTGTGGAATCGATAGCTCAAAGCTATTGTCCGTATTTGATTTAAGAGATGATGCTGAAACGAAATTGTTTTCGTGTTGAGTTGACTTATTGGCGAATAGTGAAAATTCATTTGCTATTGATGTTGAAAGAAGGAGAAGAAGAATAAAGATAATGAGCAATTTTCCTTTCATCATATGTTATATGATATTTTTTAATTTAAATAATTTTCTTCTTTTAAATCGTAAAAATTATTTAAATATTGAATCAAAAAGGATTTTTGGGGAAAAAAATAGAAGATATCTTAATAAACCAAAAGAAAATAATTTTACTAAACAGAGGTTACAAATAAAATGAGTGTGATTTATTAATGGTTCTGGAGAATCTTCCTGAATGGTTGCAAATCTTTTTGTTATCCATGATACCCGGATTGGAATCTCGTTTTGTTGTTCCCCTCGTGGCTATTCATGAATTTGGCTGGCAATGGTATCATGCGTTTCCTGTTGCACTCATTGGAAATCTTATTCTTGTTCCTTTCATTTTATTGTTTTTCAGAAAAGTAGAACTCTATCTGAGAAGGTTTTCATTATGGAAGAAAGCAATGGATTGGGGATTTCCATTGGTCCGTAAAAGAGCGGATAGTAAAGTAAGAAAATATGAAACGCTCGCACTGGTTTTTTTTGTGGCTGTTCCCCTTCCATTTACCGGAGCGGGTCTTGGTTCTCTTATCGCTTATCTCTTTGATCTCAAAATATCACGATCATTTCTTATGATTCTTATTGGAGTAATCATTTCTACCTCTATTACTACTGCTATTTATCTGACTGGTGTCAATTGGTTTTTCTTTGGTTAAATACAATTTTCTAAATATCCCGGCTGATTTTTTATAAACTACAATTTCCACAATCTACCTAAAATTGAGTATAAAGTAATTTTTGAATTCAAAACTGGAAGCGTAACCCTTTTTAATGGATTATTACTACCATGTCGGTAAAAATAGCATGCGGGCGTGGTGTAGCCTGGTATCACTTAAGCTTGCCAAGCTTATAACTCGGGTTCAAATCCCGGCACCCGCATTCATCTTTAATTTTAATTTTTAATAAAACCTTTTGATGGTTATTAAATTTTAGATATTTATCGATATACGAAAAATCCTTACCAGATTTTCAATCGTTTCAATATTCAATTGAGTTCTTCTTTTTCCAACAATAGTATTCTAATCGCTATTACAAAAACTACAGATATAATCGAAAATAATACTCTTAAAAACGAAGTAGTTCAGTAGAAACAAAAAATCTAATTGTTATTTATTTGAAAAATTTGTAAAAATCCATAATCCAGTAATCCTTTCTGATTGATTTTCATGAAGTTTAAAATTGGATATTGTACTTCTTTGCTTTTTATCATGATAACAGTAAGAGAATCTGACCAGGAGCTTTCAAAACCATTTTCATCTCGAGCTTTAACTTGAATGGTATGCTTCCCAGCTGTATCCCATGTATGATTCATCTTGATAGATGTATTGGACCGTTGAAATGCTGTCCATTCGATGTTGCTTTCATCATCCCATTTCCACCCGTAGGATATTGTATCTTTGTCAAAGTCTATGGTTTTTGTCTCAAATGAATACGTTTTACCCTTAAGCCCAATTTTTTTACCTTGGGGTGTGTTAGGTGTTTCTGGGGAAAAATTAATTTTTTTCGCAAATTTTAATGAAACTTCATTCATGTTCATATAACTCATATAAGGATATCCTGATTCATTTACGGTAATTGAAGCATAGCCTCCAACGGATCCTTCTGATTCAACTACCTCTGTGATCCAGTTGTTGTTACTTTTTAATGCATAATTTGCATTCCATTTATTCCAAGCATAATAGCCAACATGAACCCGGTCAAAGGAATCAATGGCAATGGAACAACCCCATTCATTCCAAAAATATTTCAGATCAGGATCTATTATTTCTTTTATCCATTTTTGATCTTGTTTTGTTGCATATTTAAGAGACCAATCTTCAGTGGGGTTTGGCACATCATAATAACAAATATGGGGAGATCCAGAGCTGTCAAGACTAAGCGCAGTTGATCCATATACGAGACTTTCATCATCGACACAGGTTATAGTCCATTCTGAGTCTGTGTTTGTGGCATACCATAGAAAACCTTGATCATTATCGGTGTATGAGATATGAACGGTATTGCTTTTATCAGTTGCAATAGAGGTTCCACAACCAATATTTCCGTTAGCGTCAACGATTTCTATTTTCCAACTAGTTTCTTTTTTTGTTGCATATTTTAGGTTCCCATTTGTTTTATCATAATAGGAAATATGAATGTGATCAGACGTATCTATTGAAATTGAGGTGTCTAGTCCAGTATCACCTACTTCATCTATTATTTCAAACTGCCAGTTATCCTGTGTTTTTTTAGCATATTTTAGGTTCCCACTTGTTCTGTCATAATAACTGATATGAATGATTCCTTCTGAATCAATTGCAAGTGAACTGTACATACCGACATCACCTTTTTCATCAACGATTTCTTGAGACCATATCTGATTGATGCCGAAAACCAATCGTAAATCACCATTTTCCAGATCATAACATGAGATAAATATATCATTTTCAAATAATTCAATTGAACTATACCATCCTATATCACCTATATCATTCACTGTTTCGATTTCCCATGAATCTGATTCAGTTGAATGAGTGTTTGGTAAAAGTTGATTTTTAAATGTTTCAATTTTACTTTCTTGATTGGACAAAGAAAGTGAGGAAACATTAAACGTAGCAGATATACATAAAATGATTAAAAAAATTAGTAATGTTTTTTTTATAATTTTTAAGTTCATCATTAAGTTCCCCAAATTTTAACCATGAAAAATAACTATCGTTAACTATTTAAATATTTTCTTGCATAATTCATAAAAATATTTTGGAAAAAAATTAATTAATTAAAATGTTTACTTCTTAAAATCATTAATTTATGACAAAAATAGAATATAACATAATTTAAGAAATTAGCAAAATTATGGTGCTAAATATTTCCGAAAAAATTCCTCTGGATTCCATCGATAGATCCAAATTCTAGAAAAGTATTTAATGAATAAGTCACATAAATAGAGTTGGGGACAATACATGCAAAGAACATTATGTTCAATATTAATCATAATATTGCTATTAAACGCTGTTGGTATTTTTAACGTTATTAGTGAAGAAGAGGAGATCATAACAAAGCAAAAAATTCTAAGCTTTTCTGATATAAATTTCACAGAAACTGCTGTAGGCGCTATATCTTTAGAATTAATCGGAACGAACTCTAAACTTTTTCAAAAAAATCATTATATTATCCCTTCACAAATCGAAACATTTACATTTCCTATAGGGACAAAGATAGTTGATGTGAAATGTACTCCACATCAGATACATGAACAGCCAAGTCCTAAGGAATTAAATGTTGCTCCAGAGCCTGTGATTTTGGGGCAAGCTTATGAAAAAGAAAACGTAGCAGAAGATCCAAATGAGCAGAATAACTGGTTTGAGTATTATGTTGGACAAGGGATAACAGCTAATAAACGAGGTGTTTTTGTAAAAGTTGAGGTCTTTCCAGCTCTCTATGATCAATCAAAAAATATGGTAAAATGGGCTGAAGAAATTGAAATAGATATAGATTATAAACTCCCAAAAAAAACGGTTCTTTCCTTTGATGAAGAATATGAATTTGTAATTCTTTCTCCATCTGATTTTTCAAGCGAATTACAGAATCTAACAAATCATAAGATCAATCGGGGATTATCAACTAAGCTTGTTACACTTGATGAGATATATGATGGTATTTATTTTCCAGCAGAAGGAAGGGATAATCCTGAAAAAATAAAATATTTTATCAAAGAAGCCGTTGAAAACTGGAATACTAGCTCTATCCTTCTGGTCGGTGGATCAGATGAGCTTCCAGTAAGATTAACTCATGTTTTCGTTGATTATGGAAGTGGAGATGCAGAAATTTTTGCTAGTGATTTGTATTATGCAGATATTTATAATGATACTGGAGGATTTTCCAGCTGGGATTCCAATAATAATGATATTTTTGGTGAATATCAGTGGGAGGGTAACACAGATGATGTTGACCTCTATCCGGATGTGCATCTTGGACGATTAGCCTGTGTGGATGAAGATGAGGTGACCGGGGTTGTGAATAAAATCATAGCGTATGAGACAACCGAAGCTTATGCACAGGATTGGTTTACGGATTTAGTGGTTATTGGTGGTGACACTCATCCAGGAGACGAGGAAAATGTTAATGAAGGAGAATATTCAAATCAACATGTAATAGATATTATGGATGGGTTTTTAGTAACTAAATGTTGGTCTAGTGAAGGAACACTTGGAACGAGGAAATTTATAAATGATGCAATTAATGATGGAGCAGGGTTTGTTTCTTTTTCAGGTCATGGTAATCCTTCGACTTGGTCCACTCATCCCAACGGGAATTCAGATGTATGGATCCCTGTTGGAGGTTATAAAAATTCAAATGTGGAATCACTTTTAAATGAAGATGAACTCCCGGTTGTTGTCACTGGGGCATGTAGTGTTGCTAAGTTTATAGATAGAAAAGATTGTTTTACCTGGAGTTTTGTTTCAAATCCAATTGGTGGGGGTATCGCATCGTTTGGTCCGTCTTCGCTTTCTTGGGGATATACTGGTTCATATACAACCCGAGGACTTGGTGGAAAAATGCACCTTGAATTATTCAAGGCCTTCCAAGAATATGGTGCCATAACCGCTGGTGAGATGTGGACGAGAGCTATAAATAATTATATTTCAACGGGTATGGATGGGGGAGATCATAAAACAATCCAGCAATGGCAATCATTTTGTGATCCTACGTTAGCAATAGCAGATGAATCTCTTCCACCCATGAAACCAGAGGTACCAGAGGGGTCAGTTGCTGGTAAAGCAGGAAAAGAGTATACCTATACTGCGTTAACTACAGATCCGGATGGCGATACCATATCATATTTGTTTGATTGGGGTGATGGTACATATTCAGGTTGGACTGATTTTGTTGATTCTGGAGAGAATGCGACGGCAACTCATAGTTGGGAAGAAAAAGGAGATTATCAGATTAGAGTAAAAGCTAAGGATGATCATGGTGTCCAAAGTGAATGGTCAAATACGACATCTATTAGCATGCCCAAGAACAATAAGTTCAATATAAATGATAGATTCCTGATTAATCATCCGATATTTCGATATTTTCTCAATCAGTTTTTTTCTCTCGATTTGTAATACAAAAGAAGTGACGGTTAGATTGTGAAAATACTGTGAATGAGTTCATGGAAAATCAAGGAAAAAGTTTTCAATAAACTATATTAAGGAGAAATTATTATCTCACTACTCGTTAGAATGGAAAGATAGTAATTCGGTTTCTTTTTTTTAAGAATATCGAAGTTATCATTTTTTCATTTTAAAAAACATTAAAAAGAAAGTGAACAAAATGAATGGAACAGTAAAATGGTATAATCCAAGAAAAGGTTTTGGATTTATCGAAGTTGAAGAAGGAAAGGATGTTTTTGTCCATCGGACTCAGGTTCCAATGGGAACCTACCTCAATGAAGGAGATAAAGTCGAATTCGAAATTGAGGAAGATGACAAAGGTCCAAAGGCTGTAAATTTGAAAAAACTATAAGATTTTTTTATGTTATCGTAAAATCTTATTTATTAATTTTTTTTGGATGGGGACATTGAGTCTTCATCTCATTATTCTTCTCTGTCATGATTTATCATTTTTTTCATTCATCTTGGTGATTTGGACAAAAATATTAAATATTTAACAATTGTTAATATATTATGTGAATGAATAGTATGAGAGAGAAAAAGGTTAAACGATTGTATGTAGGCTGTTATTTGGTTTTGTTATTACTTGCGATACCAACAGTTCATTCTGTTATCATAATTGAAGAAAACTCACCACCCTATCCACCAGAGATAACAGGTCCATTAAATGGTCAGGTGGATGAACATTATTTGTATAATTTTACGTTAACAGATCCTGATGAAGATTTGTTATTTAATTTAGAGATAAAATGGGGAGATGGATTAGAAAGTGTGGATTGCGCTTGCGGGCAATCTTGGCCAAATGGAACGGTAGTGATTGCTTCCCATCAGTGGAAAAATAAAGGGGATTATAATATTACTGCGCGTGTTCGGGATTCATATGGTTTCTGGAGTAATTGGTCTGAACCAATTCAGGTGATAATGCCAAAAAACAAAGTATTTCAATTTGATAAAATAGTTGAACCATTCGAAAAATATCCATTGTTTTTAAGTTTAATCAAACGATTAAATAGCTATCATCAACTATTTTTATAAAGATTACAAATGATCAAAATCATACCTACCAGATTCGAAATGAATATATTTTTATAGAAATATTTAAATACTTATAAATCTACTGTAACGATAGAGATAGAGAATGAGGGGAAATTTTTTAAGATTCATCTCTCACCTCACCATCCTTCCACTCCCCCTCTCATTCTCAACATCTACTAATATGATTTTTTTTGAATGAATCCTAATCGATATCTAGCATTATCTATTGAATGATCAAC
>CAZVKY010000039.1:8481-16059 GCA_964627915.1 uncultured Thermoplasmatales archaeon | reverse complement strand
CATGGCTTAATCGAATCCCAATAGCGGTGACCTCCGGCAGGATCAACCGGAATCACTAATTACACACTATTATTGTTTTTGGATAATTAATTTGAAATTGGTGGGTGAATTAAATTTCACCATTACACGTCGATCGTCAGATTTAAGAGGTTCAAACCCACAAAGGATTGTTTTCTTAAATCTCCATATTACATTTGTAACCCAGTACTGAAATGATCCATGTCATTGAAATTATGCGATACGCCATTCTCACGGATCAACCGGAATGGACTGGGCCATAATTTGTGGGTTTAGATGGTATAGAATCATCCTATTTAAAGGTTACACATACGTGTTTTTTATAGAGCGTTAATGAAGCCATAATGACATGTCGATTTGGACATGATTAATTTGGTCTCACGCTCTCTTCAAACCATACTCCCCCACAGAGTGGTCGAAGTTATTGTTCTTCCTCCATATATTATGGTTACATTTAATATATATACTTTTTCTTCAGATAGGGTTTAATTGCATTCTTTTTTAGATTTTTTTAGAAAATAAAAGGAAAAAATGCTAATAAATCAGTCTTGTTATATTTTATGAAACTTAGATCTGAACTCGGTCTGAATTGAAAGTAAAGTATTTTAGCATGATTTTTCTTTAGCCCCTAGTAATAAATAATGCAGGGGTACCCGAGTGGTCAAAGGGGCAGGGCTTAGGACCCTGTGACGTAGGTCTTCGAGCGTTCGAATCGCTTCCCCTGCACTACATCCAAATAGTCTTATAATGCGGGTGGATAAAAGCGTTGAGAGTTATTGCATTTACAGGTATGCCTTTTTCTGGGAAAAGTGAAGCAGTTAAAATTGCTAAAAATCTAAAGATTCCTGTTGTCCGGATGGGGGATTTAGTGTGGGAGGAAGTAAAAAGAAGAGAGTTACAAATTAACGATAAAAATGTTGGTTTTGTAGCTAGTGAGATGCGTGAAACGTATGGTTCTGATATCTGGGCTAAAAAAACAGTAGAAAAAGTAAGATCTTTTAAGCAAAATTCATTGATTGTCATTGATGGTGTGCGTAATAGTACGGAAATGAAAACATTTCAAGATGAAATAGGAAAGGATTTTGTGCTGGTTGCTATTAAAGTCGATGATACAGTCAGATATGAGAGAGCGTTTTCAAGAAACAGAGCTGATGATAGTAAAGATCTAAATAAAATAAAGCAACGAGATAACCGGGAAAAATCATGGGGCATTGAAAAGGTTATGAATAAAGCTGATATCACCATTAGTAATAATGATGATTTATCAGGGTTTCAAAAAAAAGTAAAAAAAATCATGTTGCAGCTACTCTAATATCGCATGAAACGATAACCTTATCAATACAATATTTGTTGTTCGGCAGTGGTTTATTATGTTTGAGGCAATCATAACAATTCAGCTTAAAGAAGGCATTTCAGATCCAGAGGGAGCAAACACGTTGAAAGCATTAAAACTACTTGGTTTCGACTCTGTAAAAGAAGCAAAAATGGCCAAAACACTTCATCTTTTAATCGATGAAAAAAAGAAGGACATCGTAGAAAAAAATGTTGAAGAAATGTGCCAGCGATTGTTGACAAATCCTGTGATTCATCAATATGAAATCAAATTAATGAAAAAGTAAATGTAATAATATTTAGTGGGGTGGCTTTGATGAACATCGATCATTTATTACAAAAAAGAAATGTTTCATTTGAATTATTTGATGTGAACATCTTTGATGCATCTAATAAAGAACTTGTTTCTCTGAGTAAACAACTTGGTCTGGCATTATCACTTGATGAAATGAAACAAATCAAGAATCATTTTAAAGATAAAAAACGGATGCCTACTGATGTTGAGCTTCAGGCATTGGGTCAATCTTGGTCGGAGCATTGTTGTTATAAGTCTTCAAAGGTCCCGTTAAAAAAATATATTTATGGGATCAACGAAGAGAAAATCGTTGCCCGGGAAGATGCAGGTGTTGTTGAATTTGATAAAGATCATTATTATTGTGCCGCTCTTGAATCCCATAATCATCCCTCAGCAGTTGAACCCTATGGTGGTGCTGCAACAGGTGTTGGTGGAATTGTAAGAGATATTGTTTGCATGGGTGCTCGCCCCATTGCTTATATAGATCCTTTATTTTTCGGGCCCTTGGATCAATCAAGTAAAACATTGTCAAAAGGAGTGAAACATCCTCGTTTTTTGTTTAAAGGAGTCGTCGATGGAATACGAGATTATGGAAATCGGATAGGTGTTCCCACCCTCTCTGGGCAAGTGTATTTTCATAAAGGTTACACGGGTAATTGCTTGGTTAATGTTGGTTCTATCGGCATCATGGAAAAAGATGAACTTATTCACAGCAGGGCAAAAGCACCTGGTGATATCTATGTTTATGTCGGTGGAAAAACCGGAAGAGATGGTATTCATGGTGTTACCTTTGCTTCAGCGGAACTGACTGATGAAAGTGAAGAAAGTAGTCGATCTGCGGTGCAAGTCGGTGATCCTATCACCAAGGAACCTTTGATTCATGTTACCCTGGAATGTAATCGGAAAGGGTTACTTGAGGGTTTAAAGGATTTTGGTGGTGGTGGTCTTTCCTGTGTTTCTGGTGAGCTTGCCTATGAAGCAGGATTTGGAGCTGAGATTCATTTAGATGATGTTCCCTTAAAGGAAAAGGGTTTGTTACCCTGGGAGATCTGGGTTTCTGAAAGTCAGGAACGGATGATGTTTTTGGTGAAATCTAAAAATCTTGATCAGGTTCTTCATATCTGTAATCAGTGGGATGTAACCGCTGTTCCCATTGGAAATGTAATTGATAAAAAAATAACCCGGGTGTTTTACAAAGGAGAAAAAATCCTAGAGATGGATATGGCTTTTTTTACGGGTGGACCAGTGTATGATAGTTGTCAACGACCTTATGCGAAACCAGAACGAAAAAAGACTTTGGCTAATGTTCCACGTTATTCGCCGCCGGATCCAGCTGAAACACTGATTGAATTGTTACAGGATCCAAATATTGCTTCAAAGGAATGGGTGATCAGACAATATGATCATGAAGTACAGGCAAACACGGTGATTAAACCATTGCAGGGTAAAATCAATGATGAGGGTCATGGTGATGCTACGGTTCTTAAACCATTGAAGAATTCTTTTAGAGGTCTAGCGGTTACTGCAAATGTTAATCCTCGTTTTATGGAACGTGATCCTTATTGGGGTGCTTGTTCTGCTATTGATGAGACCTGTCGAAACATCACCTCAGTTGGTGGTGTTCCTGATGCATTGCTTGATTGTTTGAATTTTGGTAATCCTGAAAAACCTGAGCGGATGGGTGAGTTTTATGAAGCCTGTCATGGTCTTGGAGAAAGTGCAAAAGCATTACATCTTCCATTTATGTCAGGAAACGTTAGTTTTTATAATGAATCCGTGAAAACAGCAGTACCTCCTACTCCTGAAATCGTTGGTATCGGCATTGTTCCTGATATTAGAAAATGTGTTACTAGTGATTTTAAAAGAGAGGATAACCCAGTGTATATTGTTGGTAAAAAAACGGAGGATGAAATGGGTGGATCGGAATATTTTAAACTTCTTGGGATTGATGGTGGAAAGGTGCCTGAAACCAGAATGGATGTTTTGAAGAATGCGATGAATGGTATTCATGCGGCCATATCACAAAACGTTGTTGCCTCTTGTCATGATGTTAGTGAGGGGGGCATTGCGGTGTGTGCTGCCGAAATGGCGATCGGTGGAGACATCGGATTAGAGTTAAATATCAGTGATATCACTGATGGATTAAATGATGATATTGTGTTGTTTTCTGAATCCAATACTCGCTGGATTATTGAGGTGAAAAAAGACCGGAAAAAGGATTTTGAAAAAATCCTTAAAGATCATAAAACATCTTTTGTAGAGATTGGAAAAACAACGGGTGATTCATTGAGGTTTACTAATGATAAAGAATTACTCATAAATATGCCAGTCGACGAACTAGGAAGAGTTTGGAAAAAGGCAATTTGGGAGTTTATGGGATAGAAATCTTAAACAACTTCTTTTTCCATAAAGAAAACATGTGATGAGCGAACCCTTGCTGAGCTCGATACGGTTTATTGGGCGATGATGAAGATCTTGAGTGCTGAAAACAAATTAGTCTATGCAGATATGTTCGCTCAGCATATCTGCAACAGTTTCTAAAAAGAGTTTATCTTTTTCAGTGAACGCTGCAGGAGTATCTGAATCAATATCGATTTCACCAATAATCATTTTGTCTTTTTTAATGGGTACAACGATTTCTGATCGGGTTGATAAAAAACAGGAAAGATATCGATCATCTTTTTTAACATCTGCTACCAGTTCTGTTTTTCCAGTTTTTGCAGCTGCGCCACATACTCCTTTTCCAATGGGTATACTGGTATGTTCTGTTGCCTGAGGTCCTTTCCATGGACCCAATGTTAGCATATTATTTTTAATAAGATATATTCCAACCCAAGTGTAATGTTCAATATGTTCATATAGATAGGAAACCACTGCCTCTACCTTTTTTTCTTTTGATTCAGAAAGAAGAAGGTCGATGTCTCTTTTTGCTTTTTGATAATTCATAGTTATCCCTCTTGAACAATCAGGAAGGAAAATCCAAGAGAATATCTCTTATACTGCATAAACCATTGTGTGTTATTGGGCTATATTTTCTCTTATTATGAGACTGTGATCATTAGATTGTTTTTTTAATCCTTTAATGAAATTGTTATTTTGTCTTTTTCCCAGGGAATAGAGACTGATCCATAGGTGCCACCGCCTCCAGGATTGAAATAAACGATAGCATTTCGAAAAGCTTGAATGGATTCTGAGATTGATGGTGGAGAAACTTTTGAAATATCGCTTATTGGGGTATGAAGGAGAGTGTTTATTTCATTTCCAAAAGTGGAAATGAGTTTGTTATATTGTTTTGAAACCGTTTTTGTGAATGGATTTTGTTCTTGCAATGTTCTAGTGATTATCTCATGAAGTGGAAGAAAAGAAAGATAAAGAGGACGATGATAGGGATGCTGTGGATGTGGATATGTTGCCTTTTCCTGGATGATATCATTTACTCCTTTTTTAATCGGATATCCGCAGTTACAGACCCAATTATTTTTTTCTCCCTCTAAGGAGTTGTAGCGTTTGTGACAATGAGTGCAGGCTGATGAGAAATATTTTCCCTCCTCTGGTGGAAAACCAACATTAAGAACTGGTTTGTTGCCATGTGTTCGAAGAATAGCTTTTTTAATTTCAGAAAACGATAATTCAGTAATCTGAAATTGAGTGAATTGCCTGCCTAGCCGTATGGGATGAGGATTATGGGTATCTGAGTTTGTCAGATAGGTTAGATGATGTAATTCACCTATTTTATCAGCATGATATGTATTTGTTCCAAGTCCAAGTTCAGCAAATGAGATATAAGGTGTCATCTCTTTATAACAGGAAGCTAAAGTCGGATATTTCGAGTACAATCCAGTATTTGCATCAAAGAGATGAGCAGGGCCGATAAGCGCATCAGTTGATTTTGCTAAAGCTGCTAAGTGCTGACTGGAAAAATTAAGCTGAGGTCGGCCTTTTTGATTCAAATCAGGTGAAAATGGCAATATTTGTTCAATAAAATCCTGTACTGAAGCAATGCTGGGAAAGAACAGTAAATGATGAATTCCATCATCTGTTTCAACTTCAACGGTTAACAAAAAAATGGTTTGATCAAAACAAAAAGTTCCTTCATCTCTTTTTTCAAGAGTTTTAATTTGCTTCAGCCATTGTGGATGAAGGCAATCACCGGTGCCAAGTATATCAAGACCTTTGAAAGTAGCATTAAAGGAAAGCTGTTTTAAACTAACCGGATATTGCATTGGTTTTGAATAAGGTGAATGAATATGGAAATCGGCATTCACTATCATAGTATCTTTTCGATTTTTTCTGAACGAGGCGGGGTGAACATTTGGTGTATTAAACCAGGTTAAAAGGCCTATTTGGAATTCGTAAAAACCTCTGTTTATCTATCTGAAAAAGAAA
The DNA here is from genome assembly GCA_964627915.1 of uncultured Thermoplasmatales archaeon. Classification (GTDB taxonomy): domain Archaea; phylum Thermoplasmatota; class E2; order DHVEG-1; family DHVEG-1; genus EX4572-165. Next base: position 10,028 of record CAZVKY010000039.1, on the reverse strand, counting down.
CGAAGTCACTTGAATAATACATCTTTCACTCCTCACCCAATTTTCCATCTTCAGGTAAGCAATTATTGTCTTATAAAATTTGTTAAAAATTGAAGATTTTAACAGGTTGATAATAGTAATCTTTATTAGCATTGATTCCATATGAGGTTTTATCTGGTTTACTCCTGGAGATGGGATACCAAAATAGTCAATGATATGGTTTAGAATCAAAAGTATAATCAAGCCAATTATTTTGTAAAGATGTGAATGCCTATGAGCAATGAAAAGAGTCGAGATAATGGAAATTATGACACCAGTTCCATTAAGGTTTTAGAAGGGTTGAAAGCAGTAAAACAAAACCCTGCAATGTACATTGGAAGCACAGATGAACGTGGATTACATCATTTAGTTTATGAGGTTGTTGATAACGCCATTGATGAAGCGCTCGCTGGGTATTGTACCAAGGTTGATGTTAGGATTAACAAGGATGGATCTGTCACTGTAGAAGATAACGGTCGAGGTATACCAGTTGCAGTTCATGAAAAATATAAAAAAACAGGTGTAGAACTGGTGATGACCACCCTTCATGCTGGTGGTAAATTCGACCGGGATTCATACAAAGTATCAGGCGGATTACATGGTGTTGGTGTATCAGTAGTCAATGCGTTATCTAGCTGGTTAGAAGTCACTGTTTGTAGAAATAACACAAAATATCATCAAAAATATGATCATGGTGCCACTGCTTCACCTCTTAAAGAGATTGGAAAAACAGAAGAAACAGGTACCTCGATTACATTTCTTCCTGATCCAGATGTTTTTGAAACCACCATTTATACGTTTTCTACTATTGAATCTCGGCTAAAGGAACTTGCTTTTTTAAATGCAGGATTAAAGATTAATATCTATGATGAACGGGAAGATAAACAGGTTTCCTATAAATTTGATGGTGGAATAAAAGAATTTGTTCGCTATATCAATCGAAACAAAACACCGCTTCATCCTGATCCAATTTATCTTAGTGCTGAAAGAGATGATGTTGAAGTTGAAATTGCTATTCAATACACAGATGGGTATACTGATAGTATATTCACTTTTGCAAATAATATTAATACCCATGAGGGGGGTACTCATCTTTCAGGGTTTAAATCAGCTCTTACAAGGGTGTTAAATGATTATGGGAAATCAAACAAGCTTTTTGATAATGATGATTTTAGCTTGCGTGGTGAGGATTGCCGTGAAGGGATTACCACCGTTATTTCTTGTAAGGTGAAAAGCCCTCAGTTTGAAGGGCAAACGAAAACCAAACTGGGTAATTCAGAGGTCCGTGGTATTGTTGAACGGTTAACCAATGAAAAACTAAGTGAGTTTTTTGAGGAAACGCCTACTGTTGCAAAGGTTATTATAAACAAGGCGATAACAGCGAGTAGGGCTCGTGCTGCAGCAAGAAAAGCCCGGGAACTAACGCGGCGTAAAGGACTCCTTGAATCAACAGCGCTTCCCGGTAAACTGGCTGATTGTGCAAGCAGAGATCCAAGTAAAACTGAGCTTTATATCGTGGAGGGCGATTC
>CAZVKY010000039.1:0-8381 GCA_964627915.1 uncultured Thermoplasmatales archaeon | reverse complement strand
AGTGCTAAACAGGGTCGAGATAAGGATTTTCAGGCGATTTTACCCTTACGTGGAAAGATTTTGAATGTGGAAAAAGCGCGGATGGATAAGATTTTGAAGAATAATGAGATTTTAGCCTTGATTACTGCTATTGGAACCGGTATTGGAGAGGAATTTGATATTGCCAAGGCACGGTATCACAAAATCATCATTATGACCGATGCTGATGTTGATGGTGAGCATATTCGCACCTTGTTGCTTACCTTTTTTTATCGGTATATGCGTGAATTAGTTGAAGAAGGATATTTGTATATTGCTCAGCCGCCCTTGTATAAACTGAAGAAGGGAAATCGAGTGGAATACGTGTATTCTGAGCGGGCAAGAGTAAAAATGGTTCAGGAAATGGGTGGATCTGGTATTGGCGTGCAACGGTATAAGGGCCTGGGTGAGATGAATGCGGATCAGTTATGGGATACGACGATGGATCCCGATTACCGGTTAACGGTGCGGGTTACGGTTGATGATGCGGTTGATGCTGATGAATTGTTTACTATTTTGATGGGTGAAAAGGTTGAGCCTCGTCGTGAGTTTATTGAGAATCATGCTAAAGATGTGGAGAATCTTGATATTTAAATGTGGTGATTGATTATGACTGAGGATAATGTATTTCGGGAAAAAGATCGAGCTATTGAATCTGAGATGAAACGGGCATTCATTGATTATTCCATGAGTGTGATTATGAGCAGGGCGCTGCCTGATGTTCGTGATGGATTGAAACCAGTGCATCGTCGGGTATTGTATGCCATGTATGACATGGGATTGACGTATAATAAAACGTATAAGAAATCTGCTCGTGTGGTTGGTGAATGTTTTACTAAGGATACCATGGTTTTAACCTCGAAGGGATTATTGCCTATTCAACAGGTAAAACGAGGAGATGCCGTTTACACTCAGGATGATATCAAGAAGGTTTCAGAATTATATGTAATGCCAAAAAAAGATTTATTGAAGGTAACTTTGGAGAATGGTATAGAAAACAAGGTGACGAAATCTCAGAAATTCAAGATCTTAACAAGGGATTGGACGTTTGAATGGAAGCAAGCTAACGAGTTGAATGAAAATGATGTAATAGTGGTGAAACATGCGTATCCAAATATCAACAAGTTTGTAAAACTTTCCAATGAACAAAAAACGATATCCATATGCTTGGATGAGGACATTGCTTACTTGTTAGGTATTTTTTTATCAGATGGATGGATTTCCAAAGATTATGGGAAGAAAAAACATTCACGGGTTTGTTTTTATGGGGGGACTAATAAGGAGATCGCAGAGCGAGTTTCAGAAATAGTTCAACGGGTTTTTGAATATAAACCAACGATCGAAAAGAAAACATATACCCATAAACCAAATCATCTAAAATATGTCTATTATGTTCGCATAAACAGAAAGGAGATAAATGATTTTTTTGTTTCAAATTTTAATATCGCCGATGTTAATGCATGTTCAAAACAGGTTCCATTACAATTATTTTATTCACCGAAACCGGTGATTTTTTCATTTATTTCAGGATTAATCGATGGGGATGGAAGTATTCATCCGAAGAGAAATGCGATTCATTATGGATCCATTTCTGAGAAGATGATCAATCAAATTCAGATTCTCCTTCAGTCAAATGGGATTTTTGCTTCAAAATATGTTTCTGATAAAAGAGACTCAAAGCATCTTATTGATGAAAAAACAATCACCGAGCGTCATCAATTTTTTTATTTGGAAATAACAGGTCAATATGCTTGTGATCTTGGGAAGAGCTTGGATGTTTTCCATAAGAGAAAACGCGTTCTTCTCAAAAAAATATCAGATGAGATGATTACAAAACGGGATGCATGGTCAAAATTTGATGTTATACCATATGCAGGAAGCAAGGTGTTTGGTGAATTAAGCGATTATCATATTGGAGGTGGATGGTATCAGAGTGTAACTGGTGAGAAATTTAGATCTGGTATTTCTTATCCTACTGGCTGTAAGATACGGTATTCATCTGATTTACAATCGAAACCATTGCATATGAATCAAATCAATCAGTGGGGTATTAAGAAAAAACTAAAACGGATTGGATCGGATGTTAATGCTTTTTTAGAATATGTGCTTGAGAACAATCTTGCTTTCTTAAGAGTTGCTTCGATACAATCGATTGAGCCTGAAAAAACCTATGATATTCAGGTGGAATCTGATCATGAGTTTGTTGCCAATGGGATGGTATCGCATAATTGTCTGGGAAAGTATCACCCTCATGGTGATCAATCGGTGTATGATACCATGGTGCGCATGGCTCAGGATTTTTCGTTGCGTTATCAACTCGTTGATGGGCAGGGGAATTTTGGTTCTGTTGATGGTGATTCTGCTGCAGCCATGCGGTATACTGAGGCCAAGATGGCTAAGATTTCTCAGTTGATGCTTGATGATATTAAGAAGGATACGGTGGATTGGATTGATAATTTTGATGGTTCATTGAAGGAACCAGTGGTGTTACCAGCGAAACTGCCGAATTTGTTGATCAATGGTTCTTCTGGTATTGCGGTGGGGATGGCAACGAATATGCCGCCTCATAATCTTTCTGAGGTCGTAGATGGACTTGTCCGGATTATTGATGATCCTTTTTGTTCTGTTCCTGATTTGATGGAGGATATCATTGGTCCTGATTTTCCAACGGGTGGCATTATTTATGGGAAAGGAGGTATTTTAAAGGCGTATACCACCGGCAAAGGTCTTATTAAACTGCGTGCTCGAACAGAGATGGAAGAGAAAAACAAGAGAAAAAGAATTATTGTTACTGAGATTCCATATCAGGTGAATAAATCCAAATTATTACTTCATATTGCAGATTTGGTGAAACTGAAAAAAATCGAGGGAATTTCTGATCTTCGTGATGAAAGTGATCGTAATGGTATGCGTATTGTCATCGAGTTGAAAAGGGATGCGATTGAGGATGTGGTGTTGAATCAGTTGTATACTCATACTCAGTTACAGACCACGTTTGGCATTAACAATTTAGCATTGGTGGATGGTGAACCGAAATTCCTTGGTTTACGGGAGATGTTACAGCATTATGTGGATTATCGTGTGGAAGTGATCACTCGCAAGACGACCTATGAGTTGAATAAAGCAAAGGATCGGATGCATATCCTTGAAGGGTTGATGATTGCGCTTGATCATATTGATGCAGTGATTGCTTTGATTCGAAAAAGTAAGGATGCTTCTGAAGCACAAACTGGGTTGATGAATGAGTTTGAGTTATCTGAGAAACAGGCAAAGGCCATTCTTGATATGCGGTTGCAGAAACTGACGGGTCTTGAGATTGAATCAGTGAAAACTGAATTTGAGGAAGTAAAACAGCTTATCGAGCAATTGGAGTTATTATTAAGTGATAAACAGCATATTCTTGATGAAATCAAACAGGAACTGTTGGAGATGAAAGAAACCTTTGGCGATGAACGTCGTTCTGAGATTGTTGAAGGTGAAATCACGGTTGAAACTGAAGATCTCATCCCGGTTCAGGATGTGATTGTGACCATTACTGATTCTGGATATATTAAACGGATTTCTTGTGACACGTATCGAGTGCAACGTCGTGGTGGAAAAGGACTCATTGGAATGAAGACCAAGGAGGAGGATGTGGTGGTTGATTCCTTTATGACCTCCACTCATGATTATATCATGTTTTTCACCAATCATGGGAAGGCTTTTTGGTTGAAGGGATATAAGATCCCTGAGGGTGGTAGGCATGCGAAGGGAAAAGCAATTGTGAATTTGTTACCAAGGTTGGATGAAAATGAATATGTGCAGACAGCTATTCCGGTTCATGAGTTTGATGATGAGCATTTCCTGGTGTTTGCTACGAAAAATGGGTTGATCAAAAAAACAGTGTTGTCTGCCTATCAACATGTGCGGGTGAATGGTATCAGGGCAGTAAAAATTGAGGAGGGTGATGAACTCGTTGGTACTCGTCTTTCTGATGGATCTCAAACCATTATGCTTGCGACTGCTCAGGGTCAGGCCTGTCGGTTTGATGAAACCGAGGTTCGTGCCATGGGGCGAGTAACTCGTGGTGTTATTGGTGTTCGGTTACATAAGGATGATAGGGTAGTATCCATTGCTATTGTGGGTGAGGAAGGTGATCTGTTAACGATTACGGAGAATGGCTTTGGGAAACGAACGGCTATTTCTGAGTATCGAAAGACTCATCGTGGCAGTAAAGGTGTGCGAACGATTATCACAAATGAACGAAACGGGCAGGTTATCTTTGTGCGTGAATTAACTGAGGATGATGAAATCATGCTTACCAGTCGTGAGGGGATGGTTGTTCGTATCCCGGTAAAAGACATTCGTCTGCAAGGAAGAAATACCATGGGCGTGAGAGTGATGCGTCTTAATGAAGGTGATACGGTGGTCTCAGTTACCCAGGTTGTTTCTAATGAGGATGAAGAAGAGGATGATAGTTGCTCTACTGCTGAACAATCTGAGGATTCAACGGATAAAACGGTAATTGAGAAATCAACTGAAGAAGAACAAGATCAAGAAGGAAATGAATAGAAAAAATGGATGATGATCTCTTCTGATAGTTTGATTAGTCTTCATTGACTGGTTCATAGGGGTTGAATGCTGGATCACCAAGGAGATTGATTTGATAAATTGTGCAGTATTTTTCTACTGGATAAGTATCCTTTCCACCTGCTGCCATTTGTTGGATGTCATCAAAAAGATCATTTGGAAGATTAGATGGAAGACTTAATGGTGGAGACCAACGGAACTGAATATCAAACTGAGCAGGTAAAAACGCATTTTTTGCGTTGCGGAGAGCAGTTCCTAAATCAATGTTATCATCAAACATTTCAAGCATTAATTCCTCAAAGATGTATTGATTGAAATACACCGGTGGATATACTCCTTGTTTTGCTTCTTGTTTTGCTTTCAAATACCCTAGGATTCCTAGACCGACACCACCTTGGAAATCAGGTCGTGGTTCGAGTGCTCCATAAAAAGCAGAAAGCGTTGTCGGTGAAATATATGCATTTACTCCAGCATGAAGATAGGCATTAGCGAGTGAGTTCTGAGGGATGAATCCATCTATTTTTCCTGACCCGCATCCTTCAACAAGCATCACGGATGGTCCCATGTCCATAGCTGAGACATCTCTAACCGTATATGATCCAATGCTATCCATTGGTGTCCGAAATCTTCCCTCTTGTAAATAGCGAGCAAGAAAATCATAGACGAATGGGACACCGATGGTGCTCATGAGGATATCACCATGTGTTTTTTCAAACCATATCGCATGGGAATCACTAATGATCAGATTACTATTCTCTTCGAGTTCTCCGCCGATGACAAGATCAGAGCTATCATCAAAGATGATATTAAACCACCAGCTGAGGTTTTTTAGATCCTCTACATTTCCATATCCTTGCCGGATTTTTGCTGACCAAAATGGGAAAATAAGTCGATTTAAGATTCCATCATGGTTTATCTCCCGTAAAGCTTCCATGCTATAGCCTTCACGTTGAGCTTGTGCTCGTGCAGCGCTTTTTGCGGTGAATCCTCCTTTTTCAAAGTTTTCACGGATGCGTTGCATCATGAACAGTTTTTCACCTGTAGGAAATTTCATTGGTTCTGTTTTACCACGGAGATTTTGAAGCATATTAAAAATGGGAAGACGTCCTACTTCTGTTCCGGCTCCAGTGAGAACTGATGCAGTTTCTCGCCATTCATCTAAATCCTGGATGACCTGATCATAAAAGAGGGTTCGATCTATTAACGCACTGGCATCTTGGACATCATAACCGGTTATTCGTCCTACAATGTTTTCTTGTTCTGGGAATTCAGAATGAAGATCATTTTCTAAATGATCCTTACTGTATGGGAGAAGAGAGTATGGTTCAGGATCGATGTTTCCGTAGATGAAATCACTGGGGCAGTTTGTTCCATAGTTTCCAGCGACTGCATGATCAAATGGATCACTATGTGGACTTCGGTAATAGTAATGAGGAAGCATAATGGTATCACCTAATAAGCAAATATGAACTGGTGATTGGCTGCATTGTTTTTGTAGGTATTCTACTGAATCTGAGAGATTAATATCTTTGATGGTCGCAAGGAGTTGATTGAGTGGTTTATGGATGTTTTCATAGACATGTCGGTTAACCGCTGGGATTAAAGATGGATTGTATAATACTTGAGTGTTTCCAGGTAAGGTCTTAGCATTGAGGGTGATATTATCTGTTGGAGCAAATGCAAAATCTTCTTTGGCAAAAATGATACCTTGATGAGCCGCGGTTAAATATGGTGATAATGATGAGAATTGTTTCATCATTGGATAATAGGGATGAGAAAGTTCTTCCACGGTTACCATGATTTCAAAATCTGCTGCGTCAACAGTGTGATACGTTGACGTTAGTTCAATATTAAATTCTTCTCCACCCATATCATACATAACGGTTTCAAAGTGAAGTTTATCTGCGATGATATTTCCATGTGAATCTCTATCAGCTGGATGTGCATAGGTTCGAAGATAGCCGGTTAGGCTTCCACGAATCATAATGTTATCGCCGAATTTTTCAATGTTTTCTGGATCTTCAAGATTGGTTATATCTAACTTTACTAATGCGTATTTGTAATCATTTGGAATACTGAATTTATATGAGGTGGTTTTTCCGAGAAACTGTGATTTAATCAGATTAATGATTTGAGACGGAAGAAGGTTTCCTGATTGTAACGTCCCTGATTCAGAAAGAACAATTTCAGAATCCAGGATTTCAGGCGGATATGCATCGAGTGGATTGGTCAGGGTTATGTAATCAATGGTACCAAATTTGTTTTTGACTACGTCAATCTGAGTATTGATCACCTCATCAATGGTTTCAAAACGTAGTGAGGTTCCATATCCGGTCAGATTTGATCCACAAACAAGGGTTTGATCGATTCCCAGGTTGTTGAAGACATTGAAAACATCACCATCAATAGCATCGGTGATAATGATGGGTATGCTTAAGTATGAGGCAATGGGTGCAGCAGCGATTCCTAACTGGTATCCTTGTTGTGTGGGTTCTATGAGTAATGCAGTATCACTTTTTTCCCAGTATGTTTCTGCTAAATAAATGGAGTGTTGTTCTGCTGTTTTTGTTTCATCTAGAATGAGTTCATTATTGCGATAATCAAATAAATATTGATTCCGTAAATCATTGATTCCTTCTGAAGGTGAAGAGAAATTTTCCACATATAATGGCAACATTGTTTTTATGTTTTCAGTATCATAATGAATTGCAAGGGGCGTTGCTATCAAGGGCAAAAAAGGATTGTTATCTGGCACAGTTACTGCGCTGGGAAGCTGTTTAAAACTTCCTCCTTTGAGTTCTAAATCCTCAATTTGATCAACTGAATCCTTTGATTCATCTGGAATACCAAGGTAGATGCCAATTGATGATAAGATAATGATGAAAACACCTATGATAACAATGATTTTGTCATTTTTTTTCATTTTAATAGTTTCCCCCAACGTTTTGGATGCTAACAGGACATCGTTGTATATTTGAATCTCTCTATATAATATTTTTCATTATATAATTATAAGTGAAAAAATATAGATTGTCACATTGCTAGATTTTTTTAGAATGCTAACCAGGGGTTCAATAAACTTAATAATGTTTGCCTTATTACCCCGATTAAGGAGAATAAATGTATGGCAGATGAAGAGATGTCTCAGCAACTACAAGATCAAATTGGAAGATTTCAACAAATGCAATCCCAATTACAGATGATTCAACAGCAACGTCAGCAAATTGAATCTCGTCTTCATGAAATCGAGGAGGCTTTAGAGGAATTGGAAAAGGCAACTGATAAAACGCAGATTTATAAGAGTGTTGGATCCGTTCTGATTAAAACAAAAGGAAAAGCTGATGTTGTCAAAGAATTAAAATCATCAAAGGAATCGCTGGATCTGCGCAAAAGCACATTAACAAAACAAGAAGGAAGAACCAAAGAAAAACTTACCGAGTTACAAAGCAAGGTTCAGAATGCTATGCAGGCATCAAAACCAGGGAATGCATAAAAAAATTGGTATTTGATATGGTGAAAAAAAGATTTTTTTCTGCGCATTACGATTTTAATACGGGTTTTCTTTCAAAGTGCTTCATTGTTTTTGGCATTGTATTGCTTGTGCTAGCAGTCTTTTTTTCATTGATTTCTTTTTTTCCTTCTGATCAATCATCAGGTATATTATCCTTTTTTTCAACTATTATAGATGCGGGTTTTATTGATATCTCATTTGCATTTGCAATTATTTTTATTGGTATTGGTTTCATTCTTTGGTTTCTTCATCGTCAGTTTACAAAATTAGCTGATATTGCTGA
>CAZVKY010000038.1:0-16201 GCA_964627915.1 uncultured Thermoplasmatales archaeon | reverse complement strand
AAAAACCATATTTTTAGAAAAAAAAGAAAATTTTATTAATGCTAACAAATATGACAAAAAAAGTGGTTGGTTGTTATTATGAAAAAAGTTATGGTGGTAGATGATGAAAAAGACCAAGTCTTTAGCATCAAAAAATCAATGGAATCATTATATGCCGATACCTATGAAATCATTCCGATCTACAGTGGACCAGATTGTCTTGATTATATTGAACAACGCACGGATCTACCCGATCTTATCATCCTAGATATCATGATGCAAGAAATGAATGGACTCAATGTGTACAAACAACTCAAAGACAACAACAAAAGTCAACATATCCCTATTATCTTTCTTACCGCTGGAACCTGTGAACACGCCAAGGATATCCCACAAGCAATCTGCATCGAAAAACCGGTTTCAGCTGAAGAACTCAAACAACAAATCGACTCCGTTCTCAAATAAAAAAAAATTTTAATACGTAGAAAAAGACCCTTTTTTTCCTCATTATTTCAATTGCTCTAAAATCTCTTTCCAATCCATTGTCTCCCGGCATTTCCCACAGATCCCATGAAAGGTCTTAAAATCAAAAGGATTCATCTTCCGACCACAATACCTACAATAAACGCCCTGTTCAGTCTCTTTAGATGTTGCTTTTGTTTTTGTATCATGCTTAGAATCCTTAACCATACCTATTTATCACCATCATCATGAACAATAGATACACTACGTTTTTCGGCTCGTTTCTTAATTTCAGAAAGATCCCGTTGAGTAAACACTCCTTTATTAATCAGTTTCAACAACAACAAATGATGAAACTCCTTTAAAAAAACCGTTGCCATCTCCGCCTCCCTTACAATTTGAGTATATTTTTGAAACAAAACCTGATCTTGCTCTAATAACTCTTTTGTTTCATTCAACATCATTGATTTATCCTCAACGAGTTTTTTCAACTGTTTCTCATTATCTTGCTGTAACTGAACCGTGATCTGATCTAAATGATTACTATTCTTCTGTTTTAACTCCTTTAATGCATCCTGTTTAAACAAATCAACATCATCTAATCGTTTCAACAATGATTTATAATCACGAATCCGAGCCTCAATCCGGTCCAACTGATTCTTCTGCATAGTGATATACTGCTTGATCTCCTGGGCTTCCTCAGCAAGCTTTGTTAACTTTTTCTTTAAATATGCTTCTTTCATAAGCAATCAATAATCCAATGGCATCATCAACAATTCTTCTTACCATCCAAAAACAGATTCATTTCATAAAAAGACTTCTACAACAAAACCAAAAAAAATGAATTCTTCCTCGTTACATTAGACGGCTAACCCGATCAATCCGACGCAACTGCAGCATGTGAAGAATCATCCACATCCCTAACACAAACGCAGTCAACAACCCAGCTTTCCATTGCTTTAACTGTAATTGTTTCTGCACCAAAAGACACACTCCATTAAGTAATTTCACGGGGATAGATGCCGTTAGTAACATTAACAAAAAGCTGACAAACACCCCTAGATTTAATTCAATAGCGATTTCAATGACTTTTAACTCAAGTATATTTAACAACCACAATGAAAACCAAATACTACCTGCTAACTCTAAAAACACCAGCAGCCGAAGAAAAAACGAGGGATGATTCTGAGTTCCAAACAATTGATCCATCCTGGACAAAACAGATTGTTTCTCGGTGATGAGCTCATCAACTGCTTGATCAATCTGCTTTTTTTGCAAAGCTGGAATAACTGGCATTGAAATAACAAGCACAACTGAAAGAACCCATACTGCTTTCATCCAGAAACTCATTTTAAACAACAGCCCTTATCTATCTATTATCAAAACAAGTTTATAAATATTGTTATAATACTGCTATTCATCATCAAAAAATCAAAAGAAGAGGAAAAAAGGAGAATTGATAGGGGACAATCTCATGAAAAAAGTCTCCCTTTTTTCCTCCTTCCAACATAGTACTATCATCTACTATGTAGACACTGGTATTTAAACATTTTGAATTTAATCAACACTATCGTCATAATAACAATCTTAAAATAATAATATAGACCATAAAAAAACCTTGATAAAACTTTTTTAGACGATTAAGATCAAACGTTTCAGTCAGAAAAAAACAAAATCATTATAGACAATAACCTGAATACAAACACAGATAAAAAAACTATTGTGAGGAGACAAGGATGATCAATGAATAATGAACAGTACATCCATTGTAAAGCTGAAATCATCCCACATCCAATCACCCATGACCTCCAACTTCAGATCATCATTGACAAAAACCATGCACAGTTCTCTGAAGAACCAAACACACTCAGCTGGCAGCCCACCACTGAAGAACAACAATTCCTAAAAAAAGTATTTAATCTATTCAATACTACAAACTCATCACAATCATCATCTTTTTTTGATTCCTTTTTTGACGATCTATCAAAAAAACAAGATTCTTCTGAAAAAACCATATCAGAACATCAACCCGGTCAAAAACAACAACAACCACCACAACACACTGCTGAAACCATTGAAAAAACCATTGAAAAACACAAACCAAATACCACTGATACTGATTCAGCTGATGAAAAAATAAATCATATCATCGACAAACAAAAATCACATCAATAAAAAAAATAAACAACACTATTTTTATGGTTTTTCTTTGATTTCAAAAAGATTACCTGAGAAATCAGAAACAAACAACAAACGTTTTTCCTCTTTATTTACCCATTTCACTGGTATCTGATGATTATCACACTGTTTGGCAAACTCTTTTTTATCATCTACTTCAATACATACATGAGCACAACCACGCAACATTTTCACATCAGTAACAAAAATCTCAAAACGTAGAGACCTTGTTTCATACACAAACACCTCTGCTGATCCCTTTTTATCAAAAATACGCTGAAACAACTCATCATCGAGGTTAAATGATTTCACTACAATAGCACCAAGCATTTGTTCATAAAACACTGACAGTGATCGTTTTTCTTGACAACACAAAGCAACATGATGCAACCCAATAATCTTACTCAAACCAAGATCACCAACCAATAAAAAAAACAAAAAAATAAGAAAAGAAAAAAGAATCTTAGATCAGATCCAGTTTCTTTCCTAGTTTCTCATAGACCCGAAGGATACTATCCAGATCATCACGGGTCATTCCTGCATTCATCTGATTTCTAATACGAGCTTTATCCCGTCCAACCATGGGAAACACAATCGCAAGTGCAAAAATACCTTCCTCATACATCTGACTGGCAAGGGTTTGTGCTTTTTTACTATCACCAACGATAGCTGGAATAATCGGTGTCTGAGAATACCCGGTATCAAAACCCAGGTTTTCAATCTCCTTTTTAAAATACTTGGTATGATCCCAGAGTTTTTTCACCCGTTCTGGTTCATTTTCTACAATATCCATCGCTGCAAGATTCACCGCGGCAACATGTGGTGGAAAAGCTGCACTTAACAACCAAGACCGAGCGGTATTCCACGCAAATTTCACCGTGTATTCACTGCCGGCAAACATGCCACCGAAACCACCAAATGCTTTAGAAAACGTTCCCATCTGAAAATCTATTTCTTTTTCCAAATCAAATTCTTTTCCAATGCCATATCCATCACCAAGCACTCCTTCACCATGAGCATCATCCACATACGTTAATGCACCATACTCATCAGCTAGTTTATAGATCTCATCCATTTTAGCGATATCACCATCCATACTAAACACACCATCAGTGATGACAAAGATATGGTTATAATCCTTTTTCGATGCCTTTTTCAACACTGCTTCCAGTTCATTCATATCTGAATGAACATAAATACCACGATCAGCCTTTGTTAACCGAACGCCATCAATGATACTCCCATGATTTAATTCATCAGAGATCAACAAATCACCTTTCCCAGCAATTTGTGGGATCACACCCGCATTCACCGCAAAACCAGTTTGAAAGGTGACCGCTGCTTCCGTGTTTTTAAACTCAGCGATGCGATCAAATAACTTGGTATGAACATCCATGGTACCAGCAATAGACCAATCCGAGCCAGCACCTGCTCCATATTTCTCAACAGCATCAATCGCTGCCTGTTTTAACTTTGGATGATTCGCTAAATTCAAATAATTATTTGATGCAAGCATAATACATTTTTTTCCATCAACATCAACATGAGGCTTACTTGGACCAGAGAGACTTCGAATCGTCCAGGTATAACCATTTTCCTCTAACTCTTCAAATTTTTCTTTCAGAAAACCTGTTTTTTCTGTCATGATTCTTTCACCTTTTTTCCCCAAAAATATTTCAATGAGCAAAAGACAAGATCAACCTTTTTTAACCACTGGTCTTGTCCTTGAACACCAGAAAAAGAAAAAGCCTATTAAAACCTGTTGGTAGAAAAAAAATTTAAAAAAAATGTTAGCTTTGCTGAATTTTAACCACCCGACTTACTCGATACCCAATAACCACCATCATCATTTCAAGTGATGCAAAGGAAGCATCTAATGATGGATCACCCGTATCAACTCGAAGCACTGGTGTCGCCTGTAGTTTAGAAGGAGTGGAAACAACAATGATATTATCAACCCCAATTTTTTTGATCACCGCAGGGCTCAACTGCAGATTCCCACGACCAAGAATAAAACCCTGAGCACCAATAGGACTTAAAATCACTTTCACCTGATCATAAGCATCAACCAAGGATAATAACTGCTGCTCATTAACATCTTTATCAACAACTTTTTGATGACAAACAGCATCAATACCAAGCACGGTGTTCTCAAAACCAATATATCGAGCGATATGATCAATGGTTCCCCCAGAACCAAACAAATACAAAACAGTTGGATGATCAGTTATTTCCTCCTTTATATGCTCAGCGATATCATCTTTTACCTCATCATCAGGAACCGTAGCAAAACTCATTTTACCTACTTGTACAAAGGTGGGTTCAATAATTCCTTTCACGGTATGAAACAAACGAACCTTCCAAGTACCCTTTCGATACAAGGTTTCATCTAAATCCATGATCTCAACCTCGCCCACACTTAATGTTTCAGAAAGAAAACGATGAATCATCTTCCCTGCAGCAGAAGGATTAACCCCAAACACTCCTGAATGCATTTTCACTCCAGAAGGAATCCCTAACAATGGTACCTTTTTATCAACAACCGTTGCAATATCTCTAGCAGTGCCATCACCACCACAAAACACGATCAAATCAACCGCATGATCCAAAAACTGTTCACAGGCTAATTGAGTATCCTCTGCTGAAGACCGATTTTTTCCAGGTTCATAGACCACCTGTGAATCAATACCAACAGAAGCTAACACTGAAGCACCCATCTCATCAGCACAACTCAACCATTTCACCTGCTGATGATCTTCTTCTGCAAGAAATGATTTGAGGGCAAGCGTTGCTTTCTGGGCAGCAACAGGAACTGCACCTCGATCTACTGCTTCATCATAGACCCCATCAGTTCCTTTTAAGCCTACTCGACCACCCATCCCAGCAATAGGATTAATCACAAAACCAATAATAACACTCATCTCTAATGATTCACCAGCACAACAGAAAGTAAAACACCTTATAAATCTTTAACAAAAAAAAATAAAAAAAAAATGGCAACACAAAAAAAATAGTTGAATTGCCATCAACATAAAACACTCAATTTTTTAAATGAGTGCTCATTCCTTTTTCAAATAGGGAAGCTTCGTTCGCTTATTCACCCCAACAGTATATCCTGCTGGTTTCTCACAAGGAGTACCACTTTTTGGATCCCGTTTACTAAAAAAATAAATAGGTTGTTTTCTCCCTCCTTTCAGGGTGACTTCACGAGTATACAGCGTCCATCCATTATATTCAAATGCCATAGTTCCTAACCACCTTACCTGAAAGAAACCAGTATATCGCTTATAAGTCTTTTGACTCCTCCTCCGAGGCCGTTTGTTTCTCTTGTTTCCTTAATCACGAATTCCTTTATCACTTACCGTAAACACCGCTTCTCCCTCTGGTAGATGAGGTGAATCAATTAACCGGGCGATTCGCTTTGGACCCTTACTTTTCCGTAGATAGATCCGAAATGTTGCCGTATGACCCACAATATGACCACCAATAGGACGAGTGGGATCACCAAAAAACGCATCAGGTTTTGCTGATACCTGATTGGTGACACATACCGCTCCATTATTCAAATCACCCCAACGTAAAAGATCATGCATATGCTTGTTTAATTTCTGCTGCCGATCAGCAAGTGCTCCCCGGCCAATATATTCAGCCCGAAAATGCGCTGTTAATGAATCAACAATCAATAAACTGGCTGGTACTTCTTTAGATAGCTCAAGTACTTTTTCAACAAGAAGCATCTGATGATTTGAATTATAGGCTCGAGCCACATGAATATTATCCAATGTTTCCTCTGGATTTAGATCTAATGCTTCAGCCATCTGCACGATTCGTTCTGGTCGAAACGTGTTTTCCGTGTCAATAAAAAACGCTTGACCATCCATACCACCTTGATCTTTTGGCAACTGTACATTCACACAGAGCTGATGAGCAATCTGGGTTTTAGATGATCCAAACTCACCAAATAATTCAATAATGGACTGTGTTTCAAATCCGCCACCAAGCAGTTCATCAACTGTTTTAGAACTAGAGGTGATTCGACCTACTTTCTCCCGTCGACTTAACAATACTGCACCGGTTTCAAAATTACCAACATTTGCAACATTTCGAGCTTGCATGATCATCTTTGCCCCTGTGCTCTCCCCGATTTCTGCGACATCAGAAAGTTCTCGTGGAGAGGCCACGGCAACACTCATCACATCGGTATATCCTGCGTCTCGAAGTTTTGTTGCTGTTGCTGGTCCTACACCAGGTAAATCATCAATTTTTGTAATCTTTTCTTCTTTCCCCATGGAAAAACCTTCAACGATGGATAATAAAAAAAACATTTATAAACATACGGTTTGCCGGTGAAAGTATTATTTCATTTTCATATTAAAAAAATCATTACTGATTTTTCTTTCTTTTGTTTATCAATTGTGTATAAAAAGAAAAAATATCTTCATTGATATGATGCCATTGCATTGGTTCCCGAGCAAGTACATCACCATGCATGGGTTGATCCCATATTGATTGCTGTTGGCTCATACCAATTTCTGTTCCATAATAAATAATCACTGGTTGAGAGGTAGAAAACTGAAGTGTTGCAGCTTTTTTTAGTTTCTTTATATCATTACCACATTGAAACAAGATCCGGTCCATATCATGATTATCTAAAAACAAGGGAAGCAGATAGGATTCATCAAAATGCTTGTAATGATGCGTTAATTGATGTTGAATTGTAGACGTTGATTGATATGAATGGATTGCCTGTTGAATCAGCTGCTGTCCCTGGAAATCAAGCACTCCATCAAGAATGCCTTGATATGATTTTAACAACCAATCAGAACTAGATCCAAACAACCATTTCAAATATTTCCAGCTCAGATTAATGGTTTTAAGCTCACTAAAGCTAATCCCCTGCATCCAGGCTTCACCGATCAACACACAATCAGGAAAACTTGTTTTTATTTTTTTAGAAAATATTTCCCAGAATCGATTAGATGGACCAATCACATGATCCAAACGAAAGCCATCAAATCCCTTGTTTAACCAATAAAGTGCAGCATCAATAATATGATTACGAGCTAAAGGATTATGTAGATTTATTTTTGGTAGATCCGAAACAGAAAGAAAACATTGATAGCTATCCGGCCAATCAGAAAAATAAAACCAATCTTTATAGGGGCTATCTTCATAGTTTTGAGCTTCCTGAAAAAAAGGATGTAATCGAGAACAATGATTAGGAACAAAATCAGTAATTATATGCATATTGTTCTGATGTACGAGATCAATAAGGTCTGTAAGGTCCTGTTCAGTTCCAAAATGAGGATCCACAGAAAAAAAATCAGTGATATGATACCCATGATAGGCACTACTTTTATAAAACGGAGAAATCCATAAGGTATTCACACCTAATTTTTGTAAATACGGAATTTTTTCAATGATTCCCTGTAAATTTCCACCAATGAACTCTGTTGATGGCTGATACTGTTTCTGTTCAGAAAAACCAGCGAATCGATCGATAAGAATCTGATAAATAATATCTTTTTTTCCGAGTACTCTTTTTTTCATTCGCTATTCAAAAAAAGGAAACAAGTTAGTTTATTAAGAGTGTTGTGAAAAAAAAGGAAAGAAAAAAAAAGGATATTATTCAGCTGAAAACAACGCTGCAACTTTATCCACTTGATCTTTATGAGCTAGCACCGTTGCCTTATCACCAGCAAAAAGTTCCACATCATCAGTTGGAATAATGAATTTTTGATCCCGTTCAATAGCAACGATTAAACTTTTTTTCGGAAGACCAATCTTTTTAATGGTTTTCCCAGAAAACGCTGAATCAGCAGCAACCGGGATTCGGAAGATCTCTGCATACCGGCCCACGTTCATGTAATCCTCAACCGATGGATGTTTAATTGATTTATATAAATGCTCCGCCATCACTAGATTCGGGCTTTTCACCATTTTGACGCCTTTTTCCATGTACATGGGTTTACTTTCTTCCTGATTGACCACGGAAACAAGATGTTTTACTCCTTTGTTTTTTGCTAAGGATACCACCATGAGATTCACTGCATCATCATCAGTAGTGGTGACGACCACATCTGCTTTTTTAATTTCAGATTCATCAAGGGTTTCTTCTTGTGTGGCATCAGCATTAATAGCGATAGCATCAAATTTTCGAGCGATTTCTTCGCAGCGTTCTTGATTTTTGTCAATCACAATAATATTATGTTTTTCATCTTTGAGAATGTATTCCGTAAGCCTTCGTCCTATGCCTCCGGCACCAACAATTATAATGTACATAGTAAATACCTTTACCTTTGCTTGATTCGAGTTGGGATAATTTCTTTTATATTTTAAAGGTTTCGTAGTATTAAATGAAAAACATTTTAATTGTAAAGCTTATAGTGTTATTACCTATATTTATTAATGAATGCTCATTACATTAACTATACTTATTTTTCACAATTTAGATAAAATTAATAGTATTCAAATGACAACATATTTTAAATTCCGATTAATAGTCATCTCATCTTTAATTTTATGACTATTTACGTAATAACCATCATATTATAACTATTAAGCCTTAACTATTACATATCGTGTGAGATTATCACTAGATTAAAAGAAAAAAAATCATCAAACTATTTTTCCCACAAAGATCTGATTTTTGAATTATCAAAATAAACATGCTAGAAATTATCTAGCATATAAAATGAGTACCAAATTTTTTTTTAAAAAAATTGGCTGAACAATTACAACATCAAAAAAACACCACTGATCATCTCAAATGGTAAAAAAAAGGTGATAACCTCCCAGTATAGGTGTACAAACTAAAATATTGCTATAGGGTCTTATCAACATCGGTAGACCGAAGTTGATAATATGGTATAAGGAGACGATGAAATAACAGTAACTGCACCGCCTGAATAAGCCCAGAAAAACACCGTAGCTTATGCCCATTTTTTTTATAATGTGTTAGAAACGCCCATTGACAAAAAATGAGATCAATGTTATACATGCTAAATATTATCTAGCAAGCTTTTAGTCCTTGTATATTTTTTTTTATTTTTAATGATTTTTTGACCATGATTTGAAAAATTGCTTAAAACACGTTTTTTAGCCTAAAACTCCCCTCTTTTTATATCACAAATACCTTTCCTGAATATAATAATAAATAAGGTTATTAAATAATTTATTTAAGTTATATATGTTATATAAGAAGTTTTTTACGTTTATTTTTAATTATATTTTGAACTTTATTGAATTTTTCTTGGGAAATGATCTGTGGGAACGTATCATTATGAGTATAATTTTCCCAATGAAACATGCCACAATACAATGGATTCTTTAAAATACGAGAAACGGTCTGCCCGGCCCATGATTTCTTTTGCTTTGTTGGAATATTATGATCGTTTAAATAATCTGCAATCTTTTTCATTCCCCAGCCTTGCAAATAGAGATCAAAAATTGTTTTAACATACTCTTTTTCTTTTGAATTAATCACTAATGTCTTATTCTTATAATCATAACCATAGGGGATATTAAAGCCAAGACTACCACCATTCGTCCGTGCTTTTTGTTCCATTCCATCATAGACTCGTTCACCGATTTGCTCGGATTCTAATTGAGCAATCCGCTGAATAATATCCATCACAAACCGACCCATAGCTGTAGATGTATCCAGGGATTCAGTCATAGAAACAAATTCTTTTTCCTGTTCCTTGAGCTTTTCCATCATGATCATAAAATTCTTCGAATTACGATGAATCCGATCCATCTTAATGACCAACAATGTATCCCAAGCATCCATTTCTTCAATTAATCGTGTATAGGCTGGTCGGCGAATATTTCGTCCTGAATACCCATCATCAACATAGATATCTGCAACATCCCACCCCCTTGCCGTACAATACGCATTTAATTTTTCCAATTGAGCATCCAAGGAAAAACCTTCCTTTGCCTGATCCTCAGTTGATACCCTAGTATATAATGCTGCCTTTTTCTTTTCTGCATCCATCCATTAAATATTGATTACATATCGGTTTATAAATTTTCATATGTATCATGCTATATTCTAACAATATTTTCATTAGTTATAGTTAAACCTTTAATAATTATCGTATTTAAACAAATAAATTAATTAAATTAAGGGTTAGCTTTAACTGTACTTGTTTTTGAAAAAAAATAATACGACATCACTTTTTAACATGTGAAAACACAAAGCACTTAAAACCCCGGCACCATTACCAGAAAAGGAAGGAAACCACCATGAACCTTAAAAAGAAAGATGGAACACAGGATCAAACATTACTCTCCAATCACCTGGATATACAAAAACACCATCAAGAAATCCTTGAAGATCTTCTTCATAAACCTGCATTACAACAACCAGAAGTCATCAACACCATAAAACCTGGTCTCAGCACACCAAATCAACGCTATGCTAAAAAACTAGAAGCAACAATAAAAGAAAGAAAAAATAAAAAATTAGAAAACAACACATTCTAAAACCCATTTATTATATAAAATAATAACTATCTATTTTTTTATAATGTTGAGTAGCTTTTGGTACATCAAAAACAATAAAAATAAATAGGAAGACTATCTATTAAACATACAGACCATTATGAAACAATATCAATACACCGTCTATTGCCCCCGCTGCAAAAAAACCTCAAGCATCGTGGAAAAATCAATAAAAGATAAACTCTTCTCTGTTCGATGTCCTCACTGTGGCTATGTGTTCACTCGAATTGAAAGCTACAAAAAATACTTCCCTTCAGAGCATAGGATTTAATAATTATCAAGCAATAACTCTTTTCTTAATGCCTTTCCCCATCTTAATTGTTCAAAAAATATAAAAAAATCATATAAAATCTTTCAAAAGAAAAATTACAACCGTTTAGCAATCTGTTTAAGAATAGTTTCCTTGGATTTTGTTTTATCAACCAACAATCGACCATGTTGCTTCCAATGAACGGAAGGATGAGCAACATCTTTTTCAAGCACCGGATGTAAACCAAGGGATTTAGCTGCCTTAGAAAGAGATTCAACAGTAGGTTTATCCACCGCATCTTTTTTAGGAACTCGTCTGCCCATACTTCGAGAACAGGACTTATCAAAATACAATGGATAAATAATGAATTTATCATCAGATCGAAAACCCATGATTATCACACCAGAAACATCAATTACTGTTTAGGCAAAAGAACAGCTTGAACAACACCCTGCTGACCAGGACGAGAAGTCACCCGTGCTTTCCCAGCGGATGTATCAATAATTGCACCCTTCGTAATGATATTACGCCGAATATAATTAATATTGGCGGGGTTATCAATCACTGATTTAATCTCTGCTTTTTTCATTTTCTTTGAAGAAGGATCAACTACAAAAGCAACATCAATTGTTTTTGCTGCATATTTACAACCAGCACCCAACGTCCGAACTTTTTTTATACTCCTATTTCCAATAGTGGTAAGATGGGTTTCACGGCCGACTTCAAATCGTCTTTTCCCACGATGATATCGAATCTGCCGACCAGTATGACTTCTTCTTGATTTACCCTGCCATAATGCCATAATCTACCCCGAATCACTCAATCATATATAAATGATATGGGCCTTTCACTGTTATGATCCAACGGGCATATATAAAAAAAAAGAAATAGAAAACGACAAAAAATTTTATTACCGAAAAATAGGGCCATGCTAACAAAATGAAGTGAGCCAAAAATAGATTAAATGCTACAACACTAAAAAAAACCATCTTTTCTTCCACAATAACTTAATAGGAGGAATGAATAATGGGAAGAAAAAACAATGACTGGAAAAGAACTGATAGAGGAGGAAACGAGAAGATGACAAATGAAACAGATGATGACAACATCATATTCGTGGGTGGAAAAGCACCGATGAACTATGTTGTTGCCGTGTTAACGGAATTTAAGAAATCTGAAGAAGTGGTTATAAAAGCCCGTGGAAGAGCAATCAGTAAAGCAGTAGAAACTGCTGAAATCGTTCGTAAAAAATTTTTATCTGATGTCATCATCGATGAAATTGAGGTCGGATCTGAAAACATCATCGATGACAAAACAGAGCGACCAATGGATATACCAACCATTGAAATCTATATGAAAAGAAAATAAAACATTGATAATAAAAATACTCCCTTTCTTTTTTTATAACCATTTATTTTTTTCCAAATTTTTTTAACATATTTGATTTGATATCCAACCTAAAAATCACTTTTTATAAATGAAAACCATAGTATATGTATATCATATATGGTATCCCAAAAGTTCATAATACAGAAATGATATTCCTTTACTCTAAACAAATGAGGATTAATCATGAAATCAACCACTTACGCCAGTCTTGTCACCATTATTTTTGTAGTCCACCGAGACCATATCGCAACAAGTATTGATGGAGCACTTCGAGAAGTAGATGCATTATGTGAAGAACTTGGATTACATTGTGATCTTAGTCATATGACCAAATATAGAATTATCTCAGATATGTTAAAACATAACCTTTTAATAACACGGAAAACCAAAAAAAATAAAAAATTACGACTCTCCAAAGCCATTCGAAAAAAAATAGAATGAATCTAAAAACGAAACATCAACAATCAAGGTTTTTTTATGGTCCGAGATGGTTTCCGCGGTGGAAAAGAAAAATATGATTTCTCCTTTATCTCAATCTGGCGATCATTTCAACTCATCTTCATCCCCATCACCGCATTTTCACTGGCACTTCTTCCAATTATAAGTCTACTTGCTTTTATCATCCCTTACGTTAATCTCAGCAATCCCTTTTATCTCATATTCCTCAGTTTCTTTCTTGTTATCCTCTTTTTTCTCTTTATGATCTTTGAAACCATCATTCCTGGGTTATTTATCAAACTCTTTAGCGCCTACCCTAAGGAGGGAACCTATGATATTTCAATCATAGACAAAACCTTTTTCAAACTCTGTTTAAACACTATGCTATATCGGCCCCCACTGAAACTCATCGAACAATTCAAACTCTTTCCACTCAGAAGGCTTCTGCATAGACTTGCCGGATTACAGATTGGAAAAACCAGTATTCTCCCCGGAACAGAACTTATTTATGATCCATACTCCGTTGAAATCGGTGAAGGAACCCTGTTCGGAGGATACATAAAAATCACCGGACACATCGTAGAAAAAAAACTAACTCTCAAAAAAATAAAAATTGGAAACAACTGCCTCATTGGTGCTGAAACCTATATCTTACCCGGAGTAATCATTGAAGATAATGTAACCGTTGGCATCCGCAGCCTCGTTACCAAAGATCAAATCCTGAAAAAAGGAAAAACCTATGCCGGTATCCCCGCTAAAGAAATCCCCTCAAAACCTTAAATTGTTACCACTGACGACGTTTCTCAATCCAAGCATTATCCACAACATCCCTTATTTCAATAGGAAGATTCGGGGTTTCATCATGAAAAACACCATGTTCATCCTCCCACCAGATAAGTTTCTTTTCTGATTCTGAAGTATCCATGTTTTTGATTTTTGCCCAGATCTCTGTTTTATCCTTCCCTGTAATCCCTTTCTTTATCACTCGATCAATCTCAACCTTGTAATCCGTCATATGTATTCCTCTAGTACCCATAAAAGATAAGGGGAATGTATTCAAAAACTTTACCAAACATAACAACCCCGTCATCTTTGCACATTGCTTATAAACCATCCTCACCATGTTCAACAAAGCGTATATCTATGGAATCAAAAGAAAAAATGATTTTACCATCTGAGATAGATGAAGCAATCAAAGGTATAGAATCTGATACACAATCTGGTGCAACAACACTGACTAAACAAGGAATACAAACCATTCATCTTCTCCTTAAAAAAGGTAATATTTCAGATCAACAAAGCCTTCAACGACAAATCAAACAAACATTACTCAGCCTTATCCATGCCCAGCCGATGATGGCACCATTAGTTACCTATGCTAATACCATCCTTCTTACACTTGAAAAACAAAAACCCTCATCGATTCAATCCCTTAAAGAAATGGTCTTAGTGCAATCAAACACATTTCTTAAATCATTTTCACAGGCAAACAAACAAATCAGCATCCACACCCTTCCCTTACTATCAGATAATACCACGGTTTTTACTTATTCTAACAGTAGCTCTGTCTTTGAAGCATTAAGATTAGCTCATAAAAAAGAAATAAAAATCAATGTTTACTGTTCAGAATCACGACCAACAGATGAAGGAAAACAGCTTGCAAAAACCCTTAGCAAAAAAGGAATCAATACCACTCTTTCAACTGATGCAGCATTATTCAGTCATCTAAGAAAAGCAGACCTCATCCTTATCGGAGCTGATACCATCAGCAAAGAGGGTCTCATTCATAAAATGGGAACGAGTGCACTGGCCTGCTTAGCTAACCATCATAACATCCCCATTTATAGTCTATCGGCTGAGGAAAAAATGATTCCAGCAACATACAAACTCCCCTCACAACAAACAAAAAACCCAAAAGAAATACTTACAAATACAACTAAACAATTAACAGTATCTAATTATTATTTTGATTGCACCACACTGTCATTAATCACTGAAATAATCACCCAAAACGGTAGAACACAACCCAAAGAAATAGTTCAACATCTCAACACACTACCACTACATGAAAGCTTACAAGCATAATCAATACTTTATCCCATTATCAGAAAAATCAAATAAATTGATGTTAGTGGTCTTCTTTTTTATCTAATGTTTCAGGATGTAACAACCGTTTTTCAGCTCCCTTAACTAACATCCCAATTTTATCTCCTTCCACGATACGATGATCAAAGGTTCCACTCACCGGAAGCATGGGACGAATCGTGATCTTTCCATCAACTACTACAGGTTTTTCAGTAATCTTTCCAATAGTTACAATTGCGGGCAAATTAGCAATAGGAAACAAAGCTAAATATCCCGTTGACAAACCAAAGGTTCCAATATTAGAAATAGAAAGACTTCCAAAGGGATCACGACCAATTTTTACAAAAGGACACCAAAACCCATTATCAAAAATCCACCATTTTATAAACCTTACCACCAATCTTCGAAAAGGCCAGGGTATTTTTCCTAGGGAGTCCTTGATTGCAAAAGATTTCTTTTTTCCACTATAGGTCTGATCAAGTTTCTTTCGTTGATACCGAGCAATTTCTGTTGCCGTCTTTGTTTCTGCTTCAGAGATAATAATTGCACTCACATTTTTTCCCTTTTGAGCCACCGCAATAAACACATCCACATGATCACGTTGCACCAGTTTACCCCGACGAACAAAACAATTCATCTCAGGAACATCAAAAAACATCGCTCGGGACAACGCAGCAGTAACCACATTTGTCACCGTCATCGGAATATTCTGTTCCTTCTTTTCAGCAATATAGGAAAGCATCGCTGAAGCATCAACCTCATAGGTTCCATACACTTTACCATCTTTTGGTGGACCATAAATAGAGATTGTAAGTTTCCGCCATGATGATGTCTTTCTTTTCTTCATCGTACTTGACCAACAAAAGGATAATAGCTCAATAATAAAAAAGTCTTCGTCGGCATTTCAACCCC
>CAZVKY010000037.1:0-16615 GCA_964627915.1 uncultured Thermoplasmatales archaeon | reverse complement strand
AATATCTTGAACGATTAGCAGATCAATTCGCTGCTTTTGGTAAACCAATGTTTTTTCACACTGCTCGCGAACCGTTAGGAATTGGAGTTGATTATATGGGCGGGTTTGGTCCATTTGGGGATAAATCAACTTTTTGGGCAATAGAAAACAAAAGAGCGTATGATGAATTTGATCCCTCCAGTTTTCCTCATCCGGAACTCTACAATGATTTAGGGGATCCAGCCGTAAGTGATGGTATTGAACGACTCGTCGCAGCACAAAGATATTACCATCATTTCTTTATTACTCAAAAAGGACTTGATTTTCTCAGCTTTGATACCATGGGATGGGTATGTATGAGCCCTGAGATGATTCAATCTGAGATCAATGAATACATCAATCGAACTGGTCATGATGAAGCCTATGTGAAAGATGTTTATCAGAACAGTTATAATTTTTCCAATTTTTATCCTGGTGATGACTATGTTGATTGGATAAGCATCAATTATTATGGGAATGACTGGAGAATGATGGGTGTAAGGATTCCTACTCCGATTGAGTATTTTCTAACTGGTTTGGACTATACCATGAAAAACATTCGATTGGTAGCTTCAGATAAACCCGTGTTTTTTTTGGAGTTTGGTTTTGCTGATGGGATGAGAAAGGATTCTTCTTTTGCTGCCCAGAAACTCACCGCAACATTTGAAAGAATCATTAGTGATTACCCTGAGATCCATGGGTTTTCTATGTGGTCCTATCATCCATTTTGGGGATGGTATTGGCCATTTGATTGTTTGATTCGACCGGGTACTGCACAAGCAGATGCGCTGGTGGATATTATGGATGAACACTCTGATTTGTTTTATAGTAATGTATTCTTTTCTGATGGATCAGTGATTCCTTCTGCTTTGAATGTTTCTGATTGTTGGGTAGGTCCATTTGATTCTGGTGAAGAGGTTGTATTGAACAATATGTGGTTTGAGGGGGAAACAGCAAAAATTCGGGTGAAAGCAAAGGATATTCATGGATTAGAAAGCAATTATTCAATTTTGCAGATTACGTTACCAAAAAAACAAAACAATGTTTTTTTTGATTTCATTTATGAATATTTTCCTAAAATTTATGATTTTCTTTACTCGTCTAAACTTGGAAAATTTATAGTAGAATTGGGTTAAAAAATGTTACTTTTATAATTCTTTTATAAATATTTTTAACTAATTTTTGTATTAAAGATTCCATAGATAAGATAATGATCACTTTGTGATTTTGTAACAGTATCCATGATTCCATAGTCTATGACGTTATTGAATGCTTGATTGTTTACAATGATTCGGTCATAGGTGTTATTGCTTGCAGCAATAGTGGTATCTGCATTGTTTGGAATAATCCAATGCCAATCAGTGAAATGGCTAATTTGTTCTTCATCATAATATGATCCATCTGCATTGAGATCACCAATGAGAATGGTATCATTTGTTTCGTGTAATATAATACGTTCAAGGATATTAAGATCCTCAGTGACTGTATCTGGATCAGTATGAACGGTACATAGTGAACAGGTCCAGTTATTAACTGTAAAAATTAGTTGATATGGTGGTCGATTCATCTGGCTTTGATATGATGTGGTGTAATCCAATGTTGATAGAAGATTGATTCGTTGATTATAGAACACTGCGTATTGTTCTTTGGATATGGTTTGTCCTGCTCGGTCGCTAATGATATAGTCATAGGTTGGAAGATGCAAAGCGAGTTTTTCAATAGCTTTTCCGGATGCATCTCGAATTTCTTGAATGATGATCATATCATATTCATCTATACAATCTGCGTAATACTCAAGCAGGCTTTCATTTGCTGCTTTACTTGGTCCAAATATTTGTAAATTCCAGCAGGCGATATGAACTGAGGAAGGATCAGTATCATTTTTTTCTGAGATAGGGTTATTTGTTGATTGGCCACCGGTTGCATATTCATAATAATCGATACATCCATTTACACTGGTGAAAAGAATACTTCCAATTATGAACACTATTTTCAATTTTGTTGTATTGTTATTTTGTCCCATCCGATATTGTGTAGCATTAGGGGGAATAAAAAATTTTGTATATTTTTCCCTCTCGAATTAGAGTGGAAAATGAGTTATTCATACTTGAATTCATGTCCGCAATAAGGGCATTTTCTTTGGGTTAGAGGAACTGTTTTTTGACAGTTGTTGCAGATGCGTTTCATCTCTTTTGGTTGATTTTGTTGCGGTGATTGATACTGTTTGAAAAATGTTTTCTGGGAGGGAGTAAAAAGGCCAATGATAAATAAAAGTCCTCCGAGGATGAGTAATGGCCAGATACAAATGATTCCGAATCCAAAAGTAATTATAATGATGATAATGGCGATACTGATGAATAAGATACCTAGTCCTAGTGCATGAAGATTCATGAAATATTCATTCCTTATTTTTGATCAAATTCATATTGTTGATACCAGATGTATTTTTTTATGTATCGGTGCTATATCTCAATGATTATTTGCTTTTTTACGTTAAATATGAATGGCAATTGATGAAAGAAAGAAATGGCTGATGATAATGGTAAAAGTTAATACTCCTACGGCGATGGGTAATGCTTTTCCTAAGGTATACATAAATTCTGCTTTATCGTCTCCTTCATCGATGCCATTGGTGAATCGGGTGAGAAGAATGACGAGTTCAATGATATATATACCAATGACTAAGACGAAATATTCTGTTTGGATGTTTTCAAGGCTGAAACTATTGGTGATACTGGAAAAAGTAGTGCTTCCAGTGGATAGAGAATGAGTTGATGCATTAAGATTTTGACTCATTTTTGAAATAATTACGGAGATGAGTTGAGTGATGGAAAGGGTTACTCCTGCTATCATAGGGGCAAAAACAGTTGCAGTTGAGCGCAGGGTTGAGGTGAGTGTGTTCAATGTTTCTTTGATGTTTAGTTCTACTTTTTGTAGTTCTTTGAGATGATCTGCTAATTTGACTAGGGAGATGCTGACGGATTGTTGACTTTTTTTGATTCCCTCCACAAAAAGCCGCATGATCGATGTGATTCTAGTGGAATATACATGTTTTAATGAACCATATTCTGCGCTGAAAAGAGCTTCATGGATAGTGGTATGTATCGCGGTGAGATTGTAACCGGTTTTGAAAAAGATGGTTGCGATTGCTGATCCTTCCATGGTTTGTGCGGTGTAAAGAAAGCTTTCCTCTGGTGATTTTTCTTCTCCGATTCGTTTACCTATGATATACAAGGAATCACTGAATTCTTTTTCCATTTGTTTTATTTGATCCCGTATTTTTTTATAGGGATGATACACCACATGGGTATAGTAAGAGACTCCTAGTGCAAATCCCCAAATGATGAACAAAGTTAAGGGAACCCATTCATTGATTACAGCAAACAAGGTGAATGAGGACATTATTTCTCCCCCTATTGTATTATCTGATAAAAAAGGAAAAAGTAAACTGCTAAATCCTATAAAACTAATAGTAGCTCCTAATATGATACTGATGAATAATTGTTTTTGTTTATTGATTGTAGCTATTTCTGGATGATTGATTGGAATGTGTGGTGGATTAAAAGTAGCTGGCCGCATCAATAATATTTTCCTCATGTAGAGAAAGAGAATGAGTGGAAGAATAAAATCATAAAGAAAAAACATTTGAAAAATGGTGATTTGTAGGCCAATAAGCCCAGCTGCAGGAAGCATAGCAATTACTGCTAGTGGAATCATGATGCCGATGGAGTAGATGATCAATGTTGGTTGATGGAGTTTGGATGCAAACTTCTGCATTTGTTCTCGTGTTCCTTCTAGTCCGACATCTAATGCTTTGTTGAGGGTTATTTCTCGTTGTGCTTCCATGGATTCATGAACTGAGCTTCGGATGAGATGCAGGGATCGTTTGAAATGATCGCTCCAGGATCCCCATTGATTTGCAAAATGGGTTAAAGCATCATCGATACCATGGTACACCCGTATGTGCATGTCCCAAAGCATTTTTCGAAGATCTTTGACAAGAGATGTGTTTGATTCCATGGCCGCAAAGTTGACACTGTTTTCAAGATTGGGGACAAGTTTAAGATACATGACCAGGTAGCTGAGCACCTCAGGGATATCACCTAGGGAATGGATTTTTTTGTATTGCACAAATGTCTTGGGATAGGATGCAATGAGATTTAACATGATAAACGGGAGAAGAAGGGTGGTAAGAAGCATTAACGCCATGGTAAAAAGATCAATGTTTACTCCTGCGGCATAATAGATGAGAACAATGCTGATGTCTAGAGCTAGCATGCCTAAAAATGTTAAGAGAGCAGTAGCATAGGAAAAGATGAGTATTTCTCTTGGATTTAGTTGGAGTCCGGAGAATCGTAGTGCATCTAAATAAGAAGGAGTAACATATCGATTTATTTTTGTTTTGCTCTGTTCATTTTCAGGCAGCAGCCATGAACAGGTGCTGCTGATTTTTCTACCGAGTGTTTCATACCATGAGCTAGTGTGTTTCATTGTGTTTTTCTTCCCCTGTAATCATGAAACCAGTCATCCCATTGTTTTTTTACAAAATCATAGTGAACGGTTCCATGTTTGACTTTACTAATCTCTAAAAACTGCCAGAACTGATTGTTCGCATCAGTTACTGATTCAGCTTCCAAAAGTATTGGCTGTTTCTTACCTGCTTCAGCGATTTTTTTCTTGATATTTGCACGGAGATGAATGTTTTGTATTGCTTTTTCAATGCTGATATTCCATTTTTTGGCGATATGTTGAATGAGTTCGGATTGACCCATTGACAAAAGATCAGTAGAACAGATAGTATCCTGACTGCTATCATAGCTCATCAAATCATTGAAAACTTTTTGAGAGGATGGTGTTTTTTGCCAATCTGATTTGGTGATCTCTGAGATTTGCAACAGTCTACGTTTCCGATCAAGTCCGCCTTCTACACGGATTGGAGCAGCAATTGCTACGGCATCAACGGCTTTAAATGAAGTTGGTGGAACACCGATATCATAAACAATGCGTTCATAGACATCTTGTGTGGTAGCGCCATGAATAGTGCCCATGATAAGATTTCCTGCTGCACCGACTCTCATCGCTTCAAAGAGAACTTTTGCTTCTACACCTCTTACTTCTCCAAGGATAAGCACTGATTCACCTAATCGAAGCGCGGTGCGCAATGCATCAGTTGGTTTCATTTCGGTTGAAAGTGATCCTGATGAAATCGATTTGGTGAGTAATGATTGTATTTTGTAACCCTGCCGTTGTAGTGTTTCTACGGGGATTTCTGCGGTGTCTTCAATAGTGAGAATGCGGTATCGTTGAGGTATTTCTAAGAGAAGGGCACTTAACAGTGAGGTTTTACCTGCACCTCTGCTGCCGGCGATAAGAATTGATGCTTGTCCATCGATGAGAAAACTAAGCAGACCTGCTGCTTCAGCAGAGATCATCTTATTTGCAATGAATTGGGGGAGGGTCCAGGGTTTTTGCCGGTGACGACGCAAGGCAAACGCGATTCCTTTTGGCGTTAATGGGTTACTAATAGCTGCTACCCGGGTGTGAAATTGATGGAGATCCATATCTAGCACTGGTGCAGCTTCGGAGAAAGCTCGTCCGCTCTCTGCTCGGAATCGTGAGGAGAGTGCTTCGATGTCATCTGGTGAAAGAAAAACATTTGAGGTATGTTCTTCTCCATTGATTACGAGATGGAGTGGATTGTTTGTTACTGGTGCGTTGACATAGATGTCTTGAACCTGGTTATCTTCTAAAACATCTTCAAGAATACCTAAGCCTGCGGTATATTTTGCAAAAATAGTGGCTAATTGATTGATTTCTTTACCGTTGAGCGTTATGGATGTTTCCTTGATGATTTGAGCAATGGTTTTTTTGGCAAAGCGTTTAAAATATTCTCGGGTGTTTTCTTGATTGATAAATGATGAATCCTCCGGTCGATGATGGGAGAGTCGTTGACGGATTTTTTCAAGGAGCAAGAGATGTTGTTTGGAAAGTTGGTATTCTGTTGGAACAATGAAATACATTTTTTCAGGTCGATGTTTCATGGTGTAGATGGTGACGGTGCTTGGTTGATTGCTTTCTTTGTTAATGATATATGAATCATAGAAGACTGCCTCAGCTGGAGGGTTGAGTTGGATAAATGAATCAATAAACCCTGGTCGGATGTATGGTCTGATATATTGGGTGTAAAATATTTCTTTTGATGGTAGTTCGGCTGGAATTCTTTTCAGAAATGTTGCTTTGTGGAGGAGTTTTTGTATTTCTTCTTTTTCTTTTTGGTTTTGTATTGAATTTTTTTTGAGCCATTGGGTGAGGGTGATGCTTTGTTGGTATGGGTCTGGTTCTTGAATTGAGAAAAGTTCTTTATAATAATTCGGTTGTGTTTCTTGTGTTTTTTTGTTTTGTTTGAATGATTGGTTTTTTGTTTTTATGGTCTGTGCCATTGTGATGTCATCGGCAAAGTTGGCGAGTTCTTTGAGGATTTGTAATGATTCACCTTGGAACACTTGGATGAGTGCGTGGTTGAGGATGAGTTTTTGTGTTTGTGGTTTTTGTTGTATTAGTGATATAATGTTTTTTCGGCAGGTGGTATGTGCAATAGATGCATTTCCCTTGTTGCATGATCTGCAATTTATTTTGATGGTGAATGTGCTTGGTTTTTTTACGATTTGATGTGGACAGGTATTGTTCTGCATCACACCCCTAAAATAAATAGTAAAATATATAATTATGCCAATATATAGCCGGGTCTGATGCTGGAGATTAAAAATGATAGGGGAATCCACAAATAAGAAATCGATGCTTTCTCAAAAATCATATATCTTAGGTAGATGCGATCAGAAACCGGATGCAGCATTGTATATTGGTAACTTTCATGCATTGGATTCCTCTCTTGGTTCCTCTGTTTTTATGGATGTGCGTCATCCACATGTTTGTTTGATTTGTGGAAAAAGAGGGTATGGAAAATCATATACGATGGGCGTTTTAGTCGAGGAAATAGCCAAACAGAAACCCTCCGTTAGAAATAATCTTAGCATCATCCTTGTCGATACCCTTGGGATTTTTTGGACGCTTTCTTTTCCGAACAATCAACAAGAAACCGTGGTTGATCAATGGGGATTATCTACAAAAGGATTTGACATTCAATTATTCACCAGCTCAAAAGATCATATAATCAAAAATGCTAACAAACGAGTGCATATAAAAAACCTTTCGATCAGAACCGCGGATCTTTCCCCGGTTCATTGGTGTCAACTGTTTGATATTAAACCAACAAATACAGTTAGCATTGTGATTGCAAAGGCAGTGTTGCATCTTCAGAAAAAACAAATGGAATATACCATTAATGATATTAGAGATAAGATTAAAAATGATAAATCAGTGGATGATATTTCTAAAACTGCTGCTAAAAATTTGCTTACTATGGCACAATCCTGGAATATTTTTTCAAAAAATGGAATGGATATAACAAATTTGTTAAATACTAAAACCATCAATATCATTGATTTAAGTGAGATTAATAATGATTATCTAAAAACTATTATCACTAGTATTATCGCTGATAAACTGTTTAATAAAAGAGTTGATTCCCGAAAAATTACTGAGCTTAATAATATAAAACTATCTCACAAAAAAAATACTACTCCCTTGGTTTGGTTAGCAATTGATGAAGCACAACTCTTTCTTCCAAGAAACAAGGAATTTTTAAGCAAGACCATTTTGAAAGACCGCTGGATGAGACAGGGTAGACAACCTGGTCTTTCTCTTATTCTTGCCACACAGAAACCAAGTCTCATTGATCCAGAGGTTTTTTCCCATTCGGATCTTATTTTCTGCCATCGGTTAACTGCGGGAGAGGATTTACAATCATTAAAACAAATCCATCCGACCTATATGTCTGGTGATATGCAAGCTCAAATAGCAAAACTAGGTTCAGAAAAGGGTGTTGCGTTAGTTATCGATGATACTCAGGAATTTGTCAATGTTATAAAAATTAGACCACGGCAGAGCTGGCATGGGGGTGGAGAACCATCGGTCTTGGATTTCTCCTAGTGGTTGGTGTGTTTTATGGTGTCAATTTAAGGTTATACATATGATTTCAATGAACGTTGATGCAGCAGAATTAATTCCGGTTCGTCTTATCATGAGTGTGGTGATCATTGGTGTTATCTCTGTTCTTTTTACTTCTGGCATGATTACGCTTCATCATCAAACAAGTAATCATCGACTGGAACAGCAAATCAATGACTTTGAGGCATCAATACAAGTGCTCATACAGCAGGGATCTGCACGAGATGTTTATGATCCCTTATCAGCAAATGGTTCAAAACGAACATTTCTTTTTCATCTTCCACATAATATTGAGTTTCTCTCGTTTGGCGGTGATCCTAGCATGCAAAAACTTGAAAATGAAACCATTAACAATCAAATGATGACAGGTATTTTTTATCAGTTTGACGGAAAAACAAAACAGGTGTTTTGGATGGATTATTCAAATGGAATGCTGAGGGGTCACCTGGAGGAGAATCGTTGGATTCCCACAAAAATTCCCGATCCGCTTGTTATTACTCAATCTGGATCAGTAACATTGAATGTTGAATTGATTGAAATGGGTGATGAACAGTATCTATTAATGTATTCATAGTTAAGTCAAAACAATATCTTATTTGGTTAAAAAACGGTAGAAATTGATTTATGGTTTTTTTACCGTTAACATTTAAATATTTTCAACCACCATACCTTGTTTCAACGGAGAGTATTCATTAAAACAGCTTAGCTGTTTTTATATGATCTAAAAATTGATGATACGATATGCAACAATTACGCTTTAGCAAACAAGATTTCCTCCATATAGAAGAACAACCACTTTCTGGTTCTAATCTTCGAAATTGGTTTAAGATTTTAAAAGATAATAGATTTAGTATAGATTGGCCATTTCTCCCTAAAGCAATATATGTTACTGCAATGATGACAGCTCTTTCTCCCTTTCAATATTATGAAAAAAGAAAAATGAATAGTAAAATAAAAAAAGCTCATGTTTCTTCACCGGTTTTTATCATTGGTCATTTCCGGAGTGGGACTACTTTTCTTCATTATTTACTTGGTCATGATCCTCATTTTGCCTATGTTTCTACATTTGAAACCATGACTCCAGGTATGATCATAGCAAATGAGGAATTATTCAGAAACATTGTGAAAAATCATCTACCAGCAAAACGACCAATGGATGATCTTGAAATGCATGCAAATCTTCCTTATGAGGAAGAATATGCTATTGCGAATCTTTCTCCTTATTCTTTTTATCTTGCCTGGTATTTTCCCAGACGGTGGAAAACGTATTTTGATAAATATGTTCTTTTTAAACAAGCATCAGTTGAAGAAATCAATGTGTGGAAAAAAGTTTATTCTTATTTTCTACAAAAAATTAGTTATAAGAACAAGGAAAAGCAGATTCTTTTAAAGAGTCTAGTTAATACTGCTCGTATCAAATATATTCTTGATCTTTATCCAGATGCTAAATTTATTCATATTTATCGAAATCCCTATCATGTATATATGTCCACTTGGAAATTGTATCAAAAGATTCTTCCCTTGTTTTCATTTCAACAGATAAAAAGTGAACAATTGGATGAAAATATTTTGTATAGTTATCAGCAGTTGTTTAAAAAATATTTTTTGGAAAAAAAGTTGATACCAAACGGAAATCTTATTGAATTTCGTTATGAGGATTTCATCAAAGATCCCTTGTTTTTTTTAAAGCAGAGTTATGGTCAACTCCATCTTTCTGGTTTTGATTCTGCGAAACCCCTCTTTAAAGATTATATTGAAAAACATAAAAATTATAAGGCAAGTTCTTACGATATTTCTTTGAAAACCAAGAAAAAGATATTTGATCGTTGGGGTTTTGTTTTTGATGCCTTTGGTTATGATCGATAATACTAAGAATTTTTTTTAAAGGATGGCTCCGATGAGAATAGCGATGACTCCGATGCCTGCAGCTGTTCTTAGAAGATTTACGGTTCGTTCAGTGTTTCTTAGGTCTTTTAATGTTTCCCAGATGCCATAGATGCAT
Organism: uncultured Thermoplasmatales archaeon; assembly: GCA_964627915.1. GTDB lineage: Archaea > Thermoplasmatota > E2 > DHVEG-1 > DHVEG-1 > EX4572-165. The sequence goes on along the minus strand of CAZVKY010000037.1, from coordinate 6,528 downwards.
ATGAGATCAACAAGGAGGATGAAGAGGAGGTATCCAATTCCTAGTTGACCAAGAATGTATGGAAATGGGGTAAGTATTATTGCAATGATTAAAAAGATTGAACTAACCATTGCTGCGGGTCTTTCTCCGATTTTCATGGGGAGGGTTACTCGTGAGAGTGCGTCTCCTTTTACATCTTGTACATCTTTAAGGGTCTCTCTTCCAGTAAACAGGAAAAAAACGATGATGGAGAGCAGGAGTGAAGAAAATGGTTTGCCGACAGCTGCGCCACCAAAGGTGAATGAGAGAGCGGAAAGAAAAGCGACGATGATGTTACCTGCAAAGCCCTGGTTTTTAAGAAATATTTCATAAAGATAAAGAGCTGCAAGTGAAAAAAGAACGATTGCAAAGCAGAGTGGATTGATGAAATAGGATAATGTGATGGCAGATAGAAAGAGAAATATTGAAAAAACAAGTGATTCCTTTGCGGTTATTCTCATTGAAGGAATTGGTCTGTTAGGATGGGATATTTTATCGATATCTCGGTCGAAATAATCATTGAATGACATGCTTCCCGCACCAATTAAAAAAACCACGAGAACTGCTAATAGTAATGGAATAGCAAAAAGATTTGATCCTGCAACAATCCCTCCGATATAGGCACCTGCTAAGCAGAGGATGCTGGTAATGGGACGCATTGATTCGACTAGTGCTATTGTTTTAATAAATGATAGATCCATATTATGTATCTCCAGTAGTTTAAAGTAATATCGATAATTGTGATTTTAATATTATAACTATAATTATTATTTCCTTATATAATTTATTATTTTTTTGTCGAATTTCTCCATTATAAATTGCAACAATAGTTGCTAAAGATATTATTGGTTATAGTTTTGAAATCCTGAGTATTTTTTTCAAATCAAGGGATACTTTAATAAGTTAGATGATATTAATATTAAATAGAGAACAATAGGGGATCATATGAGATACGATTTCATGTTAAAAAAAATAGGTTCCATAATATTAATATTTCTTTTAATTAGTATTTTTCCATTTCACTCTGATTCAGTGGTTGAGTCAGAAGGGCTTTATTCTAGTGGAACTCTATATGAATATTATACATATGATAACATGACTACCTTATTTCATAATCTTGCTCAGAATCATTCTGATATCATGCAATTATCTTCAATTGGCACAACCTATGGGGGAAGAGATATTTGGTTGGTAAAACTATCCGATAATGTTGAATATGATGAAGATGAACCAAGTGTGCTTTTAATGGGTGCTCATCATGGCAATGAGAAACCATCCTATGAAGTTCTCATTTATTTCATTCAACACGTTCTAGATCGCTATAATATGGAGGATATTGATGATGATGGTGATGGAAAGATAAATGAAGATATCATCGATGGATTTGATAATGATGGTGATGGGCTAGTAGATGAAGATCCTTCAGAACAAAGAGTCAGAGATGTATTGAATAACACTCAGATCTATTTGATACCAATGGTTAATCCAGATGGTGTTGAATATGGGTGGCGAAAGAACAGGGAACCAAATTATGGTAAAGATGGAAACAGTGATTCGATCACCTCAATTGGAGTTGATCTCAACAGAAACTATGGATATATGTGGAACATAGTGTATCTATTCCCAGATAACTACCACTTTGAGTGGATAACCAATGATGAAAGCTGGACCTATCGGGGTGAAGAACCATTTTCTGAGAAGGAAACCCAGGCAGTGAAAGCATTTGTTGAAACACATGATATCAGCATTTCTTTATCATATCATGATTATGGTGAATTTATGTTGTTCCCTTGGATGCATACGAGTAGGAGAACACGGCATGAATCATTGTTCAGATCGATTGGGGAAAATATGTCAGCTATTAACAAATACGATCTTCGAATCTATGGACAATATGGCGATCGCGAATATCTGATCCCCCGGTATCAAGGAACACCAGGTTCTTCAGAAAACTGGCTGTATGGAGAGCATGAAATTCTTGCATTCACTATGGAATTATGCAGACATCGACCTGAACGTTATACTCCTTATGTTATTGATGCCTGTATCAAACATGTTGGGGTGAATCTATATGTCTGTGAACGTGCTCAAAAAATTGAAGAAGAAAAAGCTAATTTTCCTGGAGATAACTTAGAAAAAAATGATATAGTCTCTCAAATAGTACATACTTTTATTCATAATATTTTTTCAAATTGATGAATCATGTTAGTGTAGATTGTAAATCTTACTATGGGTCCTGATAAAGGAATATTCCTGTTGTTTTTATTAATAACTAGAAATATCGGCTAATCAATAAATTGTTTTACCATTTGGCTAAAAATCCATTAAATGGCACACCGATGAGGAATTTTCACTACCTTTTTATACCTTCACCTATATGTGATCATAATCAAGATCATTCAATCCTACTATTTTCAATTTGTCTGTATAATCAGTGAAAAGTTTTGGATGAATAGGGGTGATAAGATGGATTTACGAAATATCCTCATAAGTGGGTTTATAGCAATAATTATTTTCATAATCGCGTTATTACTAATCCCAGGTCTTTATACCGATTTCCTCTGGTTTAATAGTATTGGTTTTTCAGATGTGTTCCTCACTATTATCAATGCTAAAGTAAGCTTGGGCGTTCTTTCAGCAGTGTTCTTTTTTACCATGTTTTATGTGAACTGGTGGTTCATCAAAAGAGTGCTGAAGCTTGAAGGAATCGATGGAATAAAAAACGTTGAAAAGATTATTCCATCTCTATTTATTTTCGGTGCATTGATTGCTGGACTTGTTTTTTCTACACAATGGAATGTTCTCCTAAAATTTCTAAATGCAACCAGTTTCAATGTTTCTGATCCTGTTTTTGGAAACGATATCAGATTCTATGTGTTTACGCTTCCATGGTACAAATCAATCCTTGGATTTCTGCTCATTCTCACGATACTTAGCTTGCTAAGTTCATCATTGCTGTATCTGATTTTTGGAAAACCATTCAGATTCGGGAGTTTTCAGGATGTCGGCGATATCTTGTTGAATCGTATAGGTGAGAATTTCAAAGGTAAGGTGAAGCTGCATCTTTGCAGTCTGGCTGGTATTTTTTTCATTCTTATTGCGCTTTGGATCTGGCTGTCCCGATTTGATATTTTGTTCTCAGATGCTGGTGCGGTGTTTGGAGCCGCATATACGGATATTCATGTAACACTTCCCCTACGCTCTATTCTAGCTGTTGTTTCAGGGATTGTTGGACTCTTATTTTTGGCTGAATGGAAAATCCGGAATCTGAAATTTCCAGTTATTGGTATTGGGGTGCTCCTCGTTGTTTTATTAGTGGGAGGAGTCGCTGGTGTTGCAGTGCAACAGTTTCAAGTTGAACCTGACGAATACAACACGGAAAAACCTTTTATTGTCAGAAACATCAATTATACCCTGCAAGCTTTTGATCTTAATGCCATTGAGGAGATTCAATTTCAACCAAATTATAATATGAGCTATCAGGAATTAAAAAGAAACAATGTCACCTTGGACAATATCCGGTTGTGGGATTATCGAGCGTTGAAGGATACCTATGCGCAATTGCAGTTGATTCGGAGTTATTATGATTTCAATGATGTAGATATCGACCGGTATGATGTCACTGAGAATGGAAAGCAACGGTCCTATCAGGTCATGCTTTCTTCTCGCGAGTTAAATCAGCAGGATCTTGCTGAAAAAGCGCAAACCTGGGTGAATCAGCATTTAGTTTATACCCATGGATATGGGGTGGCATTAAGCCCAGTGAATCAAAAGACTGAGGAGGGTTTTCCTGAACTATGGATTAAGGATATTCCTCCACAAACAGAGAAGAATATAACGATTACAAGACCTGAGATTTATTATGGTGAGAAAACAGATAATTTTGTAGTAGTGAACACCAAAACTGAGGAATTTGATTACCCGCAAGGTGGAAAAAATGCTTATACGACATATAATGGATCTGGCGGTGTAGCCCTTTCAGAGGGTTCGAAACTTGCGTTTGCATTACGGTTTGGTTCAGTTCAACTTTTTGTTTCTGGATCAATCACCGATGAAAGTAAAATCATGCTTCATCGAAATATTCATGATCGGGTTAGGGCCATTGCACCATTTCTAATGTATGATGCTGATCCATACCTGGTTGTTTCAGAAGGAAATCTGTATTGGATGATTGATGCATATACCACCACAGAGAGCTTTCCATATTCGGAACGGTTTGGTTTGAATGGGACAAATTATATCCGAAATTCTGTGAAAGTTGTAGTCAATGCCTACTCCGGTGATGTTACCTTTTATGTGATTGATCAGGAACCGTTGATAACAACATATCAAAAGATGTTTCCCAATTTGTTTACGGATTTTTCGGCGATGCCTGAGGATTTAAAGAAGCATATTCGATATCCTGAGGATTTGTTTGCTCTTCAAGCAGAGGTCTATGCCACGTATCATATGACTGATCCCCGTGTGTTCTATAATCGGGAGGATCAATGGAAAATTCCTAATGAACTCTATTCTGGTAATATGATAAAGATGGAACCATATTATGTGTTACTCAATCTACCTGGAACCAATAATCAATCAAGTTTTATCATGATGACACCGTTTACACCAACTGGAAAAGATAATATGATCGGCTGGATGGGAGCAAAATCGGATCCATCGGATTATGGGGAAAAAGTAGTGTATCAGTTCCCCAAGCAAGAACTGATCTACGGACCTATTCAGATTGAATCCCGTATTGATCAGGATACAGAGATTTCTCAGCGGATGACACTGTGGAGCCAGTCTGGATCACGGGTTATTCGGGGTAATTTACTGGTGATTCCCATTGGGGAATCATTGTTGTATGTTGAACCTGTTTATTTAAGAGCTTCAGGGGGTAGTTCCATTCCGCAGTTGAAGCGGGTGATTGTTGCTTATGGTGATCGGTTGGCAATGAGATCTGATTTAAATGCATCATTGCAAGCAGTGTTTGGTGAAGAGGTTAATGAAACCATCCCTGATGATCAAGAACCTGTTGAAGGCGATCTTCAGGAGTTAATCACCCAAGCAGTTGAGATCTATGATGAAGCACAATCTTTGCTTCAGCAGGGGGATTTCTCAGGATATGCAGATCGGATTGAACAGCTGGGAGACATCCTTGATCAATTGGATCAATTACAAGGAAATCAATCGGGATAGAAAGCAATAGTGTATCTTGTTTTCTTAAAAATCAACATATGAGCAAAAAAATTATTATATTTCAGAGTTATCCGAAAAACATCACGATATCATAAAATGGTTGTTAAAAGGAGTAAGTCACTTATTGTCTTTTTCAATCGTTTTATACTAAATGTTTAAGTATTATTTCTTTTTTCAAGTGAAAGGCGATGAGTTCATCATGATGAATATGAAAGATTCCTTGTTTTCATTTGGATTTGGAGATGAATACACGAAATGATTTGGATTTTGATGAGTAGTATCCTGATTATTATCTTATTGATAATGTCTGCATTTTTTTCAGGATCTGAAATGGCGTTTATCTCGGTGAATCGAGCGTTGATTAATGATAAAGCAAGACAGGGAAATAAGAATGCATTAGTGCTGAAAAAATTAATGAAAAACCCCGATCGATTGGTAAGCTCTATTGTGATTGGTAACAACATCGTTAATATTTTCGCATCAGTTCTTGCTGGTTATGTGGCCACATCTCTGTTTGGTAATGTAGGGATTGGTATTGCCACAGTGATCATGTTTTTGTTAGTTATCATCTTTAGTGAATCCACGCCAAAGGCAGTGGGATGGAAAAATGAGCGCTGGTTGATTCGATCAGCTCGAGTGCTTCATGTTCTTTCTGTTCTGTTTCTTCCTTTTGTTGTAATGTTGAATGCGTTTTCAAAAGGGTTTCTTACGCTTCTTGGACGGAAAAAAAAGGATTCGGATATGGTCACTGAAGATGAGATTATGGCCATGATGCGACTTGGTGAGGAAGAAGGGACCATAGAAAGTGATGAACGAGAAATGGTTTCAGATGTGTTTGAATTTGATGAAACTGTTGCTGATGATGTGGACAAACCAAAACATACCATTGCGTTTATAGACCAGGATGATAGCATTGAAACCTTGATTAAGAAAAGTGTGAAGACCGGGTATTCTCGTTTTCCGGTGTATCGGAAAAACCATGATGATATCGTGGGGATGGTTCATGTCAAGGATTCACTGATTCATAAGGATCATACCAAGAAGATAAAAGATATCATGCGTGATGTCTTGATCATTAAACCAGGGATGAAAGCAGATGATGCCCTCCGAAAAATGAAACGAGAACGTATTCATCTTGCAGTTCTTCAGAGTAATCAGGGGAAAACAATCGGCCTAGTGAGCATGGAGGATCTCATTGAGGAAGTCTTTGGTGATATCTGGGATGAACATGATTGAGTTACTTCCATATTATTGAAACTCTTGTGTTGATCTTTTTGAATAGAGACTGTGTTGGGTGTAGGCCGTAAGCCTCCTTAGTTCTTCGAGAAA
>CAZVKY010000036.1:0-17048 GCA_964627915.1 uncultured Thermoplasmatales archaeon | reverse complement strand
TTTTTTGCTATTATCTCATAATAATGATCCTAATGATCCAGCATAATTGCCTATATAAAGAATAATTGAAGCACTTACTGTTATCAATACATTGTCGTCAATTGGACCAAATTCGTATCGTTCAACGACTGAGGCAACGACTCCTGCAATGATGCCCCAAAGGGGTAATCCTGCTTGGCCTGCTAAAATGTAGCCAAAAATGATACAGACGATAACCATGAAAACATTGCCAATAGGATGTTTGGTACGTTTTTTAAAAACAGCGTTTCTCACGATTCCTGTAACTCCATCTCCAAAGGCCATGAATACTGGCGGGATAATTGCAATCCAAGGATTACCGATGAGGATCCAGAGTAAAAAGACGGTGAGTGCCCACATGAGACAGAAATTAACATCATTGAGATTTTCTTTGGTTTGAAACCAGTAGAGGATATTTCCCGTCGCATGAGGAATGTAGGTGAGAATGGTGAGTATCAATCCCGCAAGAAGTGGATACCATGGTGTTGAAAAAACGAAAGGGACTATGAGGACGACGACACCACCGGCAAACATATGGATGAGTTTTCGGTTGTAATATACGGCAACGTTTTTTTCTATGCCTTTGTTTCTCATGATTTGGTATGTTTTTTTGGTGCCGAGGGTTACTGCGGTGGCATAGATTGATAAAATGATAAACCAAAATAATTCAATTTCAATGAGTGTGCTGGCAATATCTGAAGCCATGTTAGGGTAAAATAGCTTTTCATTTAAAAATCTTGTTACTTTTTAACAGGGTTATCGCCGTTTAATTCGTTAATAGCCGATAAAACAATCGACATGTATTTAAATCATGGTTCACATATATGTTATATCTGTTGAAGAGGTGAGAAATACAACTGCTTCGGATTCCTGTTTTGCCTCCTTTTTCTTCCTCCATAATACCTCTTTTATGGAGGATCCTTTATGAATTAAATTTAACAATCTAATGGTATTTTTGCAAAAAATGACTATATTAATTTTCTAAATTTAAAAATAATAACATATTAATTATTTTTATGATAAAAGTTTAAATACTATTTATTTAATAATGATGCTGTTGAGAGCGGGGGGTTGTAGTCGGTTAGAGATTATTTGCATTGAAACCCTCTCTACCTACATCCTGCCAACCGCTTACAATTGTGCATCCCAATATTTTTTTCTCCCCGCTCTCATTTCTCCGTAAGAATCAGAACATAATAACCAGTGGTGCAAAATAGTTCCCACCTCTCTTTTCAAATAATGTGAAAAAATGTAAGTGATGCATCTCGCAAGATCCAATTATGAACGCGAAAACCAAATCCATTATTTATCCTAGAAGCATTATAAAAATTCTTTTACACAAATTTTAAATAGTTAAATTTCTCTTTTATATAAATTGTTTGGTGCGAAAGCTATGTTAAGAACAAAAGTAGTTAATGATTCCACAGATCTCATCCCACTCATGAGGGCCTTTGATTCCGATACCAAAAAAGAAGTATTCAAAGAAATACAATCAGACTGGAAACCCCTCAGCGAAATCAAAGAAAAATATGGTGAACATGGTGAACAAGCACTCGAAATTTTTGATCGCATGAAACTTGTTGAAACCAGATGGACCACCTCCGAAGAAGGAGTAAGCGGAAAACCACAAAAAAAATACCGCTCATTTTACTCAGCATTCAACATCAATATATCCTGCCCCGTCAATGAAATCAGTGAAATCTTCACCGTTGCATCACTTGACCCAAACTCATTTCAAAAACTAGAACAAGAAATCTATGAATTCCTTGGAGAAGACGGAAAATTCAGCAACACCGTCGCAGAACAACTGAAACTCTCCACCCTGGCCCTGAAAAGTGTTGTAAAACGATCAAGTATCATTGAACACAAAGGACTAAAACTGATTAGAAGCCAATAAACAAATAACCCACTTTTTATCATATACGATTATAACATTAAAAACAAAAACAAATAGTATATTATAATCCTTTTTCATTTTCCCACCATACCATGGATTACGAGATTATCATCCAAGCATTCTGGCTCATTATCCCTGCTTATATTGCCAATGCCAGTGCTCTTCTCGTAGGAGGGGGGACACCAATTGATTTTGGAAAAACATACAAAGATGGCAAACGAATACTTGGCGATGGAAAAACATGGCAAGGGCTTTTTGCCGGTGCCTTCATTGGTATGACCGCTGGATTCGGTCTTTCCGCAGTAGCAAAATATGCTACATCCATTAATTTTCCCATATCTATCACTGATTTCACTGGTTTCCCACTGATGATTCCCATTATTTTCTCACTTTGCTTTGGAGCATTACTTGGCGATATCATCGAAAGTTTTTTTAAACGAAGAGCAGGAAAAAAAAGGGGACAAGACTGGATACCCTTTGATCAAATTGATTTCATCCTTGGAGTGCTTCTCTTCAGTTATCTTATGAGCACTAGTCTTTATCTCCTAGGATTCACCCCATCAAACTGGTTTACCAACCATTTTACCCTTTCTCACATCTTAATCCTTCTTATCGTAACCCCTTTTATTCATCTCTTTTCAAATTTTATTCATCATGTATCCAAAAAAACAACCGAACAAAAACAAAATATATAAATCCCGTTTGATTAAGTAGTATAAGGTATGTATTTTTTTGTGAGGAAAGAAACAATGAGCCATCCAAATAAAACGATGAACAAAGAAATGCAGGAATGGTTAAAGGAAACACGGGAACAAAGAAAAAAAACACAGAAACAAAAACAAAAAAAGACAAAAACACCTACTGGATACTGCGCCATCTGTGGCAATCGAAAAGCCGAAGCCGTCTGCATCAAATGCAATAGATCAGTTTGTTCATCCTGCTATTTCAAAATCATTAGTGTCTGCAAAGAATGCGTTCCTAAAGATATCGCAGAACGATGGGAGGGAAAACAACCAGACTGGGAAAAAGAACTCGGTGTCGAATGGGTTGATTAACACTACCGAAATCATCTTAAAAAAGATCTTATTTTTTCTGTTCCTTTCCTCGTTTTATTCTTTCTCCTTCCAAATACAATGAATACATTGACCGAGCCGTCCGCCAAGAAGATGGATAAATAGGCACACCAGCAGATTTCAAATCAAACACCAAATCCTCAAATTCTTTTCCACCCACCCAAGTTCCAAGAATAGGTTTCTTATGGGTCTCATGAAGCTTTCTTTCCCGAATCATCTTTAAAATCGCACCAGTAAACTCCCGAGGCCGTGCATAACCACCATGCACCGAAGCAACAATGATCCCATCAATATTTGGATCCTCAAGCAATGCTTTCGTGCAGGTTTCATACCGATAAAACCCGGCATCAGCAACCAAATCCACGGGATTATTCGGTTTCACTAGATCTGGAAGAATCGCATCGATTTTCTCATATGATTTTTTTGATAACTTTGGTATCTGCAGCCCATTTGCTTCACAGGCATCAGTTAATAGAATACCTAGCCCCCCGCCATTGGTGATAATGCCTACTCGATTACCATTCATCGGAGGTTGACCAGCAAGCGCACGAGCCATATCAAATAATTCCACGACATCCCGGCAGCGAATACCACCAGCTTGTTTAATAGCAGCACTATAAATCCGATCACTACCTGCCATAGAGCCGGTATGTGATGCAGTAGCTCGAGCACCAGCACTACTTCTTCCAGCTTTCACCACCAGCACTGGTTTATCACAAGCATTGATCGCATTCATAAACTGCCGTCCATCCTTTACTGCTTCGATATACAATCCAATGACTTTGGTATCATCATCCTGACTGAAAAACGTAATCAAATCATCATCATCGATGTCAACCTTGTTACCCACCCCAATGATTTTTGAGACACCAACAAACTCATTATTTGCTAGATAAATCATGCCAATACCAAGCGCTCCACTTTGACTGATCAATGAAAGATTTCCCTTCCTAGGTACACCAAACACAAAAGAAGCATCAAGACCATCAGAAGCATTCTTATAACCCATGGTATTCGGACCAAGCACCCGCATATCAGACGGATGAATGATTTGTTTGATTTCTTTTTCTAAATTATGATTGCCCACTTCACTAAAACCAGAGGAAATAATAATTGCATGTTTCACCTTTTTTTTCACACAATCCTTCATAATAGAAGGAACAATTTTTGCTGGAACAGAAACCAAGACTAAATCAAGACTGCCAGGAACATCATTTACTGATTTATAACAAGGTAACCCTAAAATCTTATCTTCATGTGGATTAATAGGATAAAGTTCACAGTCATAATCTGAAATAATAATGTTTTTTAATGCAGCATGCCCAATCTTTCTTGAATCCTTTGAAGCACCAACGACAGCAATACTTTTTGGTTTGAAGAAATGATGAAGATTTCCAGTCATATTTACTCCCCATTAATTTCAATTAATAGTTAAGACAAAGCCTTGGTAATAGTCTTTCTTACTAAAAAGTTACCTCACCCAGTTTTATTCTTCCTCTGAAAGATATTGATTCATAATCTGAATGATTTCAGCACTATTCTTTGCCCTTCGATACTCTTCCAATGGTTCCTTATTCATCTCTAAAAAATGAGGAGCCCATTTATACAGTTGAACAATTTTTTTTGCCTGATCCACCTCATTAAGAATATACAGAGCAGCAGCAAACGCTTCCAAAGTCGTTAATTTCAAAGGTTTTCCATAATTCACTGGGTTAACTGCTACCACAAAAGGAAGCGCTCGAGAATGAAATCTTTTTTTCATCAATGGAAACTGTTGTTCAGCGGTTTTCCAGGAACAATCAAGCGCAACAATACCCTGTTTTTTTGCAATTTTTTTATCTTCAGCAGAAAGACTTTTTTTTGCAAAAGGATTCAACAAAATCATTCCTTGCGGAATCTTTCCAAGTGTCGAGGCAAGCTGAGCATATCCAAAACGATGCAACTTTTTCGCACTACATTTTTTTGGATCATCCTCTGCCGTATGATACACCCATAATCTAATTTCTTCATTCATAGTTTTTTCACTTGTATATCAAACACATAATGACCAATACCTGGTGCAAATGATTTCACCTTATGAAACCTAAGAATTTGAAAAGATCCATGAACTGATTCCAAGTTTTTTTCAAAGATCTCCATGGGTTTCTGAGGAACCTGCTTATCAGGATATGTGTCATGGAAATGAATGATACCCTCAGCATTTTTCAAACAATCAACTGCAGTTGGAAGAAACTCTTTTGTCTGATGAAAATACCCCATAATCACCCGATCAGCGTAATCCGCGGGTGCAACCTTCATACTATCACCAAGCACAGGTTCAACGATATTTTTTACTTTATTTAACTCAATATTTTTACAAAGATACTCAAATGCGATTGGATTTATTTCACAAGCAACAATACTTTCTGGTTTACTATAAACCCCCATGGGAACGGTGAAATAGCCGATACCCGCGAATAAATCAACAACTCTTTCATGATGATTAGACATAGAAGCCATTCGTTTCCGTTCATCCATATTACCAGAAGAAAACATCACTTTTGCGGGATCAAGAGCAAAACAAACACCATTTTCCTTATGAATGGTTTCTGTATTTTTTTTCCCAAAAACATGTTCTACATTAGGTGTTCGACAAATCCCAGTTATTCCTTCTTTTTCCAACAGCACACTTGAACACTGCAACACTTCTGCATAGACTTGTGCAATTATTTTTTTATGTGATGCCAATGATGAGGGTAATCTAATCACTAAGACTGATCCAATTTTTTCCCATTTTTGAGGAAGCAATACACATTCATCCCTGGATAGATGAGAACTAAGTTTTTGCTGGATTCGGTCAAATGGTTTTTTCCTCATACGAATAACCCTTGAAATAAAACAGAGACTAATAAAACCTCAGCTTAAAAAAACAAGATAAAATCAATTTTTTTCTTCCAACAACTCTATGTAGGGAATTAGTTATTGCAGATACAATCATGGAGCTTTTTCCTTACCACGAACGAAAAAATCAAACCGCAATCATGCAAACCATTCAGCGTGTTCTCAATGAGAGGAATCATCTCATTTTGGAATCTGGTACTGGATCAGGAAAAACAATCTGTGCTATCACTGCCACTCTATCCTATGCATTAAAACATGATAAAAAAATTGTGTATATCACCCGAACCAATGCCCAACAAAGACAAGTCATTGTTGAATTACGCGCTATACAAGCACAAATAAAAAACAAAACAAAACGAGAACAAATCTTTGGAGTTGGTATTCAGGGCAGATCACATATGTGCCTTCATGCCAAAAATGATGAAGATTTACAAAAAGGAACCTCGGAAGAACTCTCAAAATTTTGTGCAAATGAAAAAAAGAAAGCCCGCACCTCAAAAAAAGGATGTATCTACTATCGTCATTTTGTAGAGGATAAAGACAAAGTACAAGAAACCAAGGAATGGGTGACCACAGATCTTCCCACCGCAGAGGAATTCATCAACCGCTGTGAACAAAAAGTGATCTGTCCCTATGAACTCAATAAAACACTAGTGCGAGAAGCTCGACTGGTCGTAGTTCCCTACATTTATGTCTTTAATGACACCATCCGAAACATGCTTTGGGATTGGCTAGGGCGATCTGAAGAAGAAATGATACTCATCGTTGATGAAGCACATAACCTCCCTGATTACATTAGAGATCTTTATTCCCTGCAGCTTAGCTATTGGATGGTGAAAAACTGTAGTATTGAAGCCAAAAAACATGGAAATCCCTCAATGGTAGATGGTCGATTTACTGTTTCCTCCTTCAGTAAAATACTTGGCGATATCCTCATGGAACTACGGGACACCTATGTCTATAATATCCTGGAAACCGGGATTCAAAAAACAGGGAAAAAAGACCAGGATGCTTTTCTTCCCTCACAGGAATTTGAAACTGAAGTCCTTTCACGATTAAAACTTTCTCAGAAAAAAATTCATGACATCATTGAAGATCTCATTGCCTATGGAGAAAAAATACAGGAATATAAACAAAAACAAAATCAACTACCCCGATCCTATCTACATAAACTCGGAATCTTTCTTGATTTCTGGTTAAACCTTCATCAAGATCAATATGCCAAACTGGTAGTTGATGCTGCAGAGGGACGAAACCCTCGAATCGAAGCATATTGCCTTGATCCCTCAGTGGGAAGTAATATTATAAAAAAATTTCATGCCACTGTTCATATGTCCGGCACCCTTGAACCATTAGAAGAATACCGCGACTCAATGGGTCTACCGGCTGATACCACTCTGGTCTCGTTTCCCTCACCATTTCCAAAAACCAATAGAAAACTCTATTATGTTAATGATGTGACAACAAAATACTCAGAAATGGTCCGAAAACCAGAGATGACCGATACCATGTGGCAATACATCACCGATATCTGCAATAGTTTTCCGCATAACACCATGGTTTTCTTTCCCAGTTTTAACATCATGTCCATGTTCAAACGAAAAAATGATTTCGAGGTAATCAACCGATCCGTCTTTTTAGAGGAACAAAAAATGTCCCAAGCGGCATTAATGGATTTAGTCTCTGATTTTAAATCATATGGAGAAAGTCAAGGAGAAGGAGCAACCATGTTCTCAGTGATGGGAGGTCGGATCAGTGAAGGCATGGATTTTCCGGCTGAACAACTTGAAATTGTGGTCATTGTAGGTATTCCCTATCCGAAACCAACAGCTCGGCAACGTGGCCTGCAACGATACTATGAATTAAAATTTCGGAAAGGATGGGAATACACCGTTGAAGCACCCACTGCTCGAAAACTACTGCAATCCATAGGAAGACTTATTAGAGATAAGGATGACCGGGGGGTGGTAGTTATCCTTGACCGACGGGCTCGTCGATTTAAAAAATATTTAAAAGAGCTCCGACCAGCAAAAAATCTCAATAAAGAAATACAGCTTTTCTTCCACAAATGAGCTCCTTTATCTCAGATTATTTTTTTGGTAACAGATTTGGAATACCATCAACAATATCATATGTCACATCACAAGATGAACAGGTTAATGATCCATTAATGATTTCATTGTCTTTTTCCTCTTTTACGTTTAAGGTTAACTCACCTTTGCACGTTGGACAACAGAGAATATCCATCATATCCTTTTTCATCATTATTACTCCATCTTTGATTTTTTTTTATTGCTCACTGAAATCTGAAAACAGGTTTTTTAAATACATCGCTTTTTTCCGACCTGCATCAGAATCCCAGACAAACGCCCAATCATCATCTGTTTGTTTCTTTTGATCCTCACGTTGTTGCAAATAATTTTTTACTTGAGAATCCATTAAATCCGCTTGAGATAACACCACTGCTTCAGCTAGTTTAGGCATTCGAGGAGAACCAAACTCATAGCGTCCATGATGACTAAGAATCATATGACAAAGATACATCTCCAGATTTTCATCAAACTCATACCCCTCGGATCGTATTTTTTCAATGGTCTGTCGAATCCATCTATCTCCAATGACGATATGACCAATGAAATTTCCAATCCCTGTTTTTTCAATAGCTGTGGTTGTTTTATATTCCCTCAACTTTCCCACATCATGTAAAATAGCACCGGTAATCACTAGATCCTTATTCAATGATGGATACATTTTACAGATATTATCACAAAGTCGAACTACTCCAAGCGTATGCTGAAGATTGCCACCGATATAGTTATGATGATGAGTCATTGCTGAAGGCATATGCGTAAACGCATGAACAAATTGTTCATCCTCGAAAAAAACCTGTAATAAATGCTGTAATTCCTCATTAGCTATCTGATCGATATAGGTTTTAAGCTGAGTGAACAAGGTTGAAATTTCTTTTTCCTCTAAAGCCGGAAGATAGTCACTGGTGACATATTCATTTTCGCTGCAACGGCGAAGACCACCAGATTTTTCATTGATTGAAATCTGCATTTGATCATTATAGATTTCAACGTTTCCTGATCGGATTTTGATAACATCGCCCACGCTAAAACTATCATATAATCGTTTCACTCGTTCCTTGTTATCTCCACCCCAGAATCGAACAGCGATCTCTCCTGTTTTATCCAATACAGTAAAACCAAACCATGTTCCTCTCCGATAAGAACGTGGTGCACTTTTCATTTTCACTGAAAATGATTCATTTACCACATCTCCTTCTTTTAAATCCTCGATAAAGACTTCCTTTTTTCTTTTTTTAGAATCAGTTTTAATAATTAACTGCTCATTTGATTTTTTATCATAATCATAAATATCTGCCATGTAATATTCACCTGAAAACAATTTTCATTATCTTTTCTTATTTTCCTATAAGTTTGCCATTTATACAATTTTTCCTAAGATATATTAACTTTTCACTCATAGATTTCACTTCTTTTTCTCTTTTGTTGTTTATTCTATTAAATAAAGCAACAAAAGAAGAAAACACATAAAAAAATGGTTAAGATGAATATTATTTTCTGATAAAACTATAAACTCTCAATTATTTTTCTTTTTCACATTGATGAGCAAGGACTTGAGCTCTTTGTCCAACTGCAAATAATTTTGCGATGAACGTGATTTCTTGAGCTTCCTCCTTACTTGAGATTTGTCCGACGATTATCATAGTTATCATTTTCAGATGTTGATTTACTGCTTATAAGCACTTGTGGTACAAGTCTTATCTGAAAAACTGTTTGATTAACACTAAAAAAATACTTCTCATGAATATCATTCATTAGATTTTAATGCAAGAACCTTATTTTCAGTAGGCATCATAGAAAAAAAGTTTATCGTAATAGGATTGAGTAAAAAACATGAATTCTGAAAACAGTTGGGATGAGGAAACCTATGAACGTGTTTTCGATGATATCTGTGAATATATTGAAAAAAGAAAACAAGATGATCGCTCATTTACTCTCAATGAACTGCAACGGATGATTGATGAGGCATACCAACGAAGAGGAATGGATTGGATTGGAAAAGGACAACTTCAATTTATCATTGAATCCGCTACCATTGCTGCATTTGAACAAAAATTCGTGGAATGGAACAAGGAGCAAAAAAAGAAATTGAAAGCACAATCCTAACTTCAACATTCAAGAACAATACAATTTTTTGAACATCGTAAAACAAGAATGCAAAACCAATTCAAAAAGCGATATTCTCAAAAAAACATTTTAAAAAAAAAACAGATGATTTTAAGAAAAAACATGGTTTTTTGACCACAATACATAAAACTAGTCAGATTATTATACCACCGCAAGGTGTCGCCACTGATGAAAAAAGAAAAGATAGACGACATGCTTGCATCCTATGATACAAAAGATTTGACGATTGCAACCGTTTGCTCCCACTCAAGTCTTCAACTGTTCCATGGGGCCAAGCAGGAAGGATTTAAGACCATTGGGATAGCTGTGGGAGAAGAACGAAGAAAATTCTATGATGCTTTTCCACATGCAAAACCTGATGAATTTTTAATGGTAGAGGAATATAACCAAATCCTAGATCATACCAAAGAACTTCAGGAAAAAAACGCAATTGTTATTCCACATGGATCATTTGTAGAATATCTTGGGGCCGATCAATTTCTCAATCTTAATCTTCCAACTTTTGGTAATCGAAACGTGCTCATGTGGGAATCAGATCGGGATAAAGAACGATCCTGGTTGGAATCAGCAGGACTAACCATGCCACGGGAAATCAAAGATCCTAAAGACATTAAAAAACCAGTGATTGTGAAATACCATGGAGCAAAAGGAGGAAAAGGATTTTTCATCGCAAAAACATATGAAGAATTCAAAAAACGTATCCAATCCGATAAACCATATACCATCCAGGAATTTGTGATGGGGACCAGATATTATCTTCACTATTTTTACTCGCCACTTCAAAACAATGCCTATCAATTAAAAAAAGGAAGCTTGCAACTGCTTTCCATGGATCGACGTGATGAAACAACCATCGATGAAGTACAACGATTAGGATCCATTGCAGAACTTGAAGAAATCGGTATCCATCCCACTTTTGTGGTCACTGGAAATATTCCTATCGTCATGCGGGAATCATTACTGCCAAAGGTGTTTAAGATGGGTGAACAAGTCGTTGAAAAATCTTTAGAATTATTTGGGGGTATCCTTGGATCGTTCTGCTTGGAAACCGTGGTTACTGAAACCCTTGAATTCAAGGTCTTTGAAATAAGCGCTCGTATTGTTGCAGGAACAAACCCTTATGTTACTGGTTCACCATATTCAGCATTCATTGAACCCGGACTTTCAACAGGTAAACGCATCGCACAAGAAATAAAATACGCAGCAAAAAACAATCAACTCAGTGAAATCTTATCGTAGGCTTTTTTCCTTTTTATTTCTTCATTGATCTATCAAGGGTGACCATAATAGCCATCTGAGCCCACATTCTGTTTTCTGCTTCATCAAAAATCACTGATTGCGGTCCATGAGCTACTTTTTTTGTGACCTCATAATCATAATAAGCGGGTAAACAATGAAGGAAAATAGCATCAGGATTTGCTTGTTTCATTATTTCTTCAGAGACGGTATATCCTTTGAAATCGGCTAACCGCTGTTGTTTCTCTGTTTCATCACCCATTGAAACCCAAGTGTCCGTTGCAATAATGTCTACATTTTTTGTTGAATCTTTCACATTATCAGTAATTTCAACGTTTACACCAAATTTTTTTGCTTCATCAACAAAGTATTGATCCGGCCAGTATTTTTTCGGTGAAACAATCTTTACATTCATCCCAGCAATTGCACATCCAAGAAGATACGAATTTGCCATGTTATTTTTCCCATCACCAAGATAAACGAAATCCAATCCTTTAAGATCATCTTTATGTTCCTTAATGGTCATCAAATCAGTAACTACTTGACAGGGATGCTCCTTGTCATCAAGACCACTAATCACTGGAATTGTTGCATATTTGGCAAGATCTTTCATTGCCTCATTGCTCATGGCCCGATACATAATCAAATCAAGATAACGAGAAAGCACTAGACCAGTATCCTCGATTGTTTCTCCTCTACCAAGTTGAATATCATTTTTTGAAAGAAACAAGGCATGACCACCAAGTTTTTCCATTCCAACCTCAAAAGAAACACGGGTGCGAGTGCTTGATTTCTCAAAAATCATTCCCAATGTTTTTCCAGAAAGCAGACTGGTATCTTTTCCATTTTTTGATTTCTGTTTTAATTCAATACCAAGGTTGATGATATCGATTAGATCATCCTTCACATCAAGCATTGAAATAAGATCTCGTTTCATCAGCTCAACCGAATAGTTCTTTCTCCTTTAAAGGTATCGTTTTCACCGCACGTTTTTTTAACCAAGAAATTATACAGATGAGTGGTTGGCATGGGCGTAAAACTGGGTTCATTATTTCCTTCAGAAACAATTGCGTTTAAAGATCTTCATGACCGTATTATTGCCATTGATGCATATAATGTCCTTCATCAATTTCTTGCAACGATTAGACAACGAGACGGAACCGCTCTGAAAAATGCTGAGGGAAAAACGACCTCACATATCTCTGGGTTATTTTATCGATCTGCAAATCTTATACAAAACAGGATAAAACCTGTTTATGTGTTTGATGGTAAGCCTCATCAGTTGAAACAAGAAACCATTGATGAACGCAACCGACGGCGACTGCAAGCTGAAAAAGATTGGAAGGAAGCCGTTGAAAAAGGAGATATGAAAACCGCACGGATCAAAGCACAACAAACCAGCCGAGTCACCGGTGAAATCGTCTCACAAAGTAAAATTCTCCTAGAAACCCTGGGTATCCCCTATGTGCAAGCACCACAAGAAGGAGAGGCACAAGCAAGTTACATGGTGAAAAAAGGTGATGTCTATGCGGTGGGATCTCAGGATTTTGATTGTTTACTCATTGGTTCACCTGTTCTTATCCGGAATCTTACTAGTGCATCAAAACGAAAACTTCCCGGAAAAAAAGCATATACTAAGATTCATCCGGAACGGATTTATTTGAATCAGACGCTGGATAAACTCGGAATTTCACAGAAACAACTGGTGGATATGGCGATTCTCATGGGAACTGATTTCAATGAAGGAATCAAAGGGATCGGACCTAAAAAAAGCCTGAAACTCATTAAAAAAAATGGAAACATCGAAAACGTGCTTTCAACCATTGGAAGTGATGAGGTACCAACCTTTGAAAAAATAAAACAAATCCGCTCTTTGTTTTTACATCCAAAAATTACTGATGATTATGAACTAACCTGGTCCTATCCAGATGAAAACGGGGTAAAAAATCTGCTCTGTGACCAGTATCAATTCAGTGAAAAACGGGTTGATTCAATGATACAAAAATTTGAACCAATCAAAGAAATGAAAAAACAACAAACATTGTTCTAATCAGTTTTTTTCTTTCATCTGCTGAGGATGTGCAATGACCGATAACCGGTCCAATTTAGGGATTTTTTCTTTTGCTTCAGCAATGATTTGTTTTCTTATCTCATACAACCGAGTTATGGTCATATCACCTGGAACAATGATTTCAAGTTCCCCTTGAATCACTGGTCCAGCTCGTCTCAAACGAACCAAATGGGCCTCTTCAATCTCATCAATATTTCTTGTCATACGGCGAATGAGATCTTCTTGCAGGATACAATCATTATCACAAGCATCCACCAGCATATAACTCGATTCCTTAATCGCTACCAGACCAATGCTTACGATAATACCGGCGATGATAAACCCAAAAGATGCTGCAATCAATGCAACTACAGTTAATCCAGAGGCAACACCATCCTTCACCGTATTAAACGCATCTAAATTCACCGAGCCAAGCCCTTCATCTTTTCCCTTCCGATGTTTATACCAACCCAATCCCAATGCAACAATAGCAGCAAACAAGGCAAGCTCAATACCAATAAGCGGTAATCTGACTGGATGCGGATCAATGAGTTGATTATAGGATCGAAACACAATATAACCAGCAAGAACCATCATCACAATCGCTGCTGCAATAGAAGCAAGATTCTCAATTTTATAATAACCAAAATGAAACCGGTCATCAGCAGGACGTTGATAGATCTTTAAACCAGCCCAGACGGTTGCAGAAACAAAACCATCACCAATACAATCAAAACCATTCGCCGTTAATGCTACACTTTTCGCCCAGATCTCTCCAAACAAAATCTGGATTATTCCAAGCAATACTAAAATGATAGCTGTTAACCCAGCAAGATACTCAGGTCTGGACAGTTTTTCCTTTATCCTCTCTGTTCCTACATCAACTTACCATGAATTATACGTCTTTGATTTTCTCTCCAATCTCCAATTCTTTTGGATCAGCATTATTTCTAAACAGTTTGGATCCAAAATCACCTTTTAACACAAAAGAATCATCAACACAATGAATCATTGCTCCTTCTCTTAAACCGATAACAGGGGTATCATTATACACATGAAACTCCTTAATACGGGTATCCCGGGTCTCCCCCATATGTTTTGAGCCTGGATCAGGATCAATATAATGTGGATTGATATTAAATGGGACAAGATTCAACCCATCAAAGGAAGATGGATAATAAATAGGCATATCATTAGTAGTTTTCACACTCTTGCATGCAACATTTGAACCTGCACTGGTTCCAATATACAAGGTACCATTCAAAACCGCATTACGAATTGGTTCAATCAGATTGTTCTTATACAGCATACTAATCAAAACAAAGGTGTTTCCGCCACCAATAAAAATAGCATCAGTTGCCTCAATCGCATTCTGTGCATCATCTGTTTCAGTAATGCCTGTTAATTCAAATCCCATTTTTTTAAATCGTTTTTTCGCTGTAGACGTATATTCCTCATGACTTATACCACCAGGACGGGCATAAGGGATGAATAAAACGGTTTCTTTTTCCTCTAAAAAATGTTTAATTTCATCTTCACAATGATCAAGATATCCGCTGCCATGAAGGGTTGAATTACTAATCAGTAATAACTGTTTCATACATACCTATGAAAACCATTATTTTTTAAATATCTTATGCCCAAAAAAAAGAAAGAGGGGAAGGAGGTGATTATATTGCACTATCTGTAAGTTTATTTTTTTTCTTTTGACAGTTCAGAAGCTTGTTTCTTTGCCCAATCACCAACAATATCCTTACATCCCCAGCCAAAGGCTACCGCTATAGCTGCTGCAACACCCCAAGCTAACGGTTGAATAAACGTATAGATAATTGAGGTATCAATTTTCCATTGATCTAACGTGATTACCACAACGACTAAGGTAAGTACTGCTCTGAAAAAGATCGTAATGATATCTGCTGCAGCAATCTTATATTGCTTCATTGTTCCTTGAATGAAAGAGACAATCCATTCTACTGCGATTAACCCAACAATAAGCACCAGTACACCCGCTATAAGATGGGGGAAATACAAAAGCACCGCATTCACAAATTCACTCAAAACAGTAATCTCCAGGACATCAACTGCAGCAAGAATAAATACCACATAAAAAAACAATGAGATAAGTGCACCCATTAATTTTTCAAAGGTCATATCGACCGCTGCTAACATTCGGCTAATAATTTTGTTTTTCGCTAATTTTGCGCCAACATTAGCTTTTTCTAAAAGTTTTCTAATTCCACCGCCTATTAATTTACCAATAATATACCCAATTATAAGAATAATAATTGCGGCAATAATATTGGGGAGAGCGCCTACAATTGTTTGAAAAGCGTCGTAGAAACCAGCGTTTATACCCTCAACTATTGTATCAAAAACCATTTTTCCTTCACCACATTTTAAACCTAAAATAAATAGTAACATATAAACTATTCGATAACGTACAATGAAAGCAATAAATTTGTGATAATTTTAGGTGGTTAATTGAAATATTTTTAATATCTGTTATCTGAAACGATGTTGCACAATAAATTGTCACAGAATGACAAAAAATTCCAAATTAAAATCACTACTTTAAGTCATACATACGGAAAAAATTCACCGGTTAATTATGATGTATTTTCCCCTCACTTAACCAATGTACTCATACCTTGTACGCTTACTCTTCTGAATCAACCATTTAAAATCCATTTATAGTTTATGTACGTACAATAGACGTATTATGATTCGACGAAAAGCAGTATTACGATTAAATGGATAAGTTGTTCAAAAAGCTAAAGAATCTGGCATGGATATGAGTCATTTCCTCGAAGTAAAATTAGTCGAACACTTAACTCGAAAACAAGATTTGGTTGATGAATGCGGATACCGGGATTTGAACCCGGGTAAGTGGCTTGGGAAGCCACTATCATACCACTAGATCATATCCGCTTGTCAGATGATATTGGCCAAACCACAGGATAATGGCCTAATTGACTATGCGTAGCCCATGTCTTCGGGCTTTCTGTCTTTTTCATAGATGAGGTCGAGGCTTCTCTTGAATGTGTTGATGTCTATCTCGCCGCTGAGGAAGTGGTCGAGCATGAGTTTGGTCTTGTACTTGTCCGGTATTTTTGTTATGTCCGGCTTGTCCATCTTCTGGAAGTGCTCCCGGACCATCTTGTCGTCAGTGTGGTCGTATCACAGCGTTGAATTTAGTACCTATTATTTCAAATTATTCAAAATGTTCTTGCTGTCCACATAAACGTCACATACTAAGCGGTCAAAATCAACTTCCTTAATGTTCTTGAGCTCGGCCTGTTTACCTTCTATTGCTGACTTCAGCCAGGCCTTGGCTTTCTCGTAGCCCACTTCCCCTTCACGTGGGGCTTCGATGCCTGCTACTCTTACTTTGATGCCGCTCTGGTCTTCCCATCTCCACGGCGGGAATACTTCGAAAGTGTCCGCCGTAACTATCTTTGTCACCTTCCGTTCCATACTATCGGGCGTAAAAGACCGTTGTACTTAAACTTTCAGATTGTTGATTTTAGTTTAGTGTTGTCGAACCCAAAGACATGTGTCACCCCTTTTGATAACAGGGTAATGTCGTACGGACAAATAATGATCTGAAATTTAGTTCAATTTTCTTTTTCATTGTATATAAAGTATGAAACATGTTGTGAATTTTAAACAGTGCACAT
>CAZVKY010000035.1:0-17214 GCA_964627915.1 uncultured Thermoplasmatales archaeon | reverse complement strand
AAAATATTACCGCTCTTTTCGATAATAAACAGAATATTATTCATTCAACAGAATTCCAACAGCTCAAACAAGGACAACTCATCAATAATTATACAGAAAAAATCATGACAAAAAAAGGAAGGATCATCACCGCGTCCATCAATGCATCATCCATTATAGATCCTGATGGATTAGTAAAGGGATACGTTTACACTATCAGAGATATCACAAAACAAAACATTGCCGAAGAAAGACTACGTCAATCTAAAAAAGGCCTTGAAAAAATCAATCTAAAACTAAACCAAAGAAAAAGTGAAGTCGAAAACCTCCTAAAACAAAAAGATGAATTAATCCATCTGTTAGCCCATGATCTTAAAAATCCACTGACCACACCATTGAATCTACTTCCGATTATTATTAAAAAAAGTGAGAACGAAGATACTAAAAAAATGGCGAACATGTCCCTGAAAAGCATTACAAACATCCGTCGGATTATTGATGAAACGTTACAAATGTCTCGATATGAAGATAGTGCAAAGGGGCTTAATCTAAAAAAAATATCTGTAACCGATCTTGTTAAACGGGTGATCGAAAACAATGCAAATCTCATTGAACAGAATCAGTTTTCAATCACTACCAACATCGAAGACAACCTCACCATCAAGGTTGATGAATTCCAATTAGAAGAAGTCTTTAACAATCTCATCTCCAATGCCATAAAATATACTCCCGAGGACAGTAAAGGCATCATCACCATCAATGCGAAAACACAAAATGATGGAATTCTCATTTCAGTTGATGATAATGGGATCGGACTCACTGAAGATCAACAAAAAAGAGTGTTTGAAAAATTCTATAAATCCGCAAGACCAAGAAAAGGAATGGAGAGCACCGGTCTTGGCCTTGGAATCTGTAAAAACATCATCGAACATCACGGTGGTTCAATATGGGCAGATAGCCAGGGCCCCGGAAAAGGATCGACATTTTCTTTTACCTTACCCAATCATCCGAACAACAACGAAACAAATAAACAAAAAAACAGTAAACAATCCATTGAACAAACAATTGATCAAATACTCCAAATTTAACAAAAAAATCACCCCCCTATTTTCTTAAAAATGACAATTATTATTAATGTCTGTTATCATTTCCTAGCAACATTGAAGATGAGGAAAAGATGCAAATGAAAAAAGAATTGTTAATAATTAGTAATGTCATTGCTGTTTTTGTAACGATCATTGTTAACGCCCTTGCTAATATTATTCCCATTGGGGGCAACTACACCGGTGATCTGTCAGATAAAATCCCTAACCTCTTTGTTCCAGCAGGATTAACCTTTGCCATCTGGGGGGTGATTTATGTTCTGCTCCTCCTATTTGCTGGCTATCAACTCGCTGATCTTTTGGGAAAAATCAAAACAGAAAGTAATTACATCGAAAAAATCAGTTTCTGGTTTATCCTTGCAAGTATTGGAAATATCATTTGGATCTTTCTATGGCATTATGAACAAATTATTTTATCGATTCTACCAATGCTTTTACTCTTTGTATCCCTCTTATTTATCTACATCCGATTACAAATTGGAACAAGTAATGCTACTAAACATGAACGATACTTTATTCATCTTCCCATCAGCGTATATCTTGGATGGATAACCGTTGCTACCATCGCCAATGTCACCGCGGTATTAGTCACGCTCAACGTAGGTGGATTAATTCTGGGTGAAATCTTGTGGACTATGTTAGTCATCGTTGTAGCAATGATAATAACATTATTAGTCTTGTATCAAAAACATGACATCAGCTATAGTTTAGTGATTCTTTGGGCATTATTAGGAATCGTGATAAAACGCATTAATTCTCATGAATCAATAGCTATAACTGCTGGAATATGCATGGTAATCATTGCATCATTTGCCTTGTTTCAACTAATGAAAAATAAACAATTGGTCTAAAAAGGCGGATGAAAGATGATGGATGATAACGAATTAAGAAAAAAAGCAGAGAAACGAGCTGAGGAAAAAGTAGATTTCCTAGTTCATTTCACCATTTATGTATGTGTGAATTCATTACTTGCATTGGTGTGGTATTTTAACGGTGGAAGTGCTTGGATTGTGGGAAAAGGAGATATATTTCCCTGGTTTATCTTCCCACTGCTTGGGTGGGGGATTGGTCTAGCCGCTCACTTCTTTGGGGTCTTTGCCACCCCAAATTTAAAAGATCGCTTTGCTGAAAAAGAATATGAACGAATGAAACGAAAATAAATCTTATCATTTCCTCAAAACGTAGAAAAGAAAAAACGGAAAAAGAACAGAGCACATGAAACAGCGATAAGAATCAATGGGAAAAGAGGAAAATCAATATAATTTCTGCTATGAGCCGTTTTCATCACGGCTCTGAAAAGAAAAACTCTTTTTTAAACTCCAGGAATTTGTTTGGTTTTCAACGAACCATATTAGAGAGAATCAACACGCTTCTGGAAAAAAAGATAAGGTTCTTTCTTCCAACCTTGTTTCTTATAGACCTCAATTGCCGGATTATTTTGATCAAAAACATACAGACGAAAAAGAGAAACATGGCTCTGCTCTGCCAGTTTTTTTATTTCTTTTAACAACTGAGTAAAAATACCTTTTTTCCGATGATCCTTCTTGATATAAACACTTTGCACCCACCAAATAGTCTGATTACGCCAATCACTCCATTCAAAGGTAATCATCAGCTGCCCAAGAACAATATCTTTCTCAACCGCGACAAGATAAAAACCTTTTGTTTCATCGGAAAGCATTGCTTTTACGCCCCTTAAAACCATATCAAACGAAAGCATTTCATTCTCAGATTCCTCCGCCATACACACATTATTTTTCGCGATTTGTTCAGCATCTTTTAATTCTGCTTTTCTCACAATCATAAACAAGGAAAAGAAACCATTGTATTTTTTAATGATTTTGCATATCCAAAACAAAAAAAGGAATTTACAAAGAAAAAAATAAAAAATTGTGAAAAAGAGAAAAAAAAATCTTGAAAAAATGATCGGATTTTTTTATCTATAACTGCTGTTTATATGCTGCTGCATCAAGCAGTTCATCCAATTCATTTTTATTAGCTATTTCTATTTCAACAAGCCAACCATCATCATAAGGGTTCTCATTGATAAGCTCAGGTGAATCATCAAGATCAGTATTAACCTCAGTAATCTTTCCACTAATCGGCGAATAAATCTCAGAAACCGATTTCACTGATTCAACCACACAGAGTTCATCACCTTTTTTTAATTCCTTTCCAACTTCAGGGAGTTCAGCAAAAACAATATCAGTAAGCTCAGATTGAGCATGATCAGTAATGCCAACAACAGCAGTATCACCTTTTACTTGCACCCATTCATGGGTTTCAGTATATTTCAATTCATCACGTATTTCATCTGCCATAGTATCAAAACCAGTATTTTCACCTATGTTTTAAATCTTTCTTCCACAAGACTAATGGTTTTCAGCCCAGTCTTTTTTGACAAAAGGTGGTTTCACCATTTTTGCTTTCACCGGTTTTCCCCGAATAATAATGTCGACTTCATTATCCACCTGGATATGATCCGGTTTAATGTAGGCCATCGCAATCCCTGTTTTCAAACAAGGAGACATCGTCCCACTTGAAACAACACCAATATCTTTGCCCTCTTTTTTAACCTGACAGCCATGTCGTGGGATTCCCCGGCCAATACATTCCAACGCGGTCAACCGTTCATAACCACCCTTTTCTTTCTGTTTCAATAATGATTCTTTACCAATAAACTCATGATCCCAGTTCAAAAAGAATCCAATGTTTGCCTCAAGTGGTGTTCTTCCCCCTTCAAATTCGTTTCCCGCAAGCAAAAAGAATTTTTCCATACGCAAGGTATCCCGAGCACCAAGACCAATCGGTTTAATATCATAATCTTTTCCGGCATCCATTATTGTTCTAAATAATTTTTTTGATGTTTTTGGATCATCAACTTGGAATTCATACCCAAGTTCACCAGTATAACCAGTAAAAGAAATGATGACTTCTTCATCAGCAAAAGTAATCGGTTTACATCCGAAAAAACCAATCTTACTCAAATCCTCATCAGTAAGATTCTGCAGCATTTCCCGAGATTTTGGTCCTTGCACCGCAAGAATTGCGTAATCCCTTGAAACATTTTCAACAGTTGCATCAAGATGATGTTTTTGAGCTTGTTTATTCATCCAATCCGTCACCAATTCCGACTGACCAGCATTTGGAATAAACATAAACCGATCATCCACATGCATAAAAATCGTATCATCAATAATAGTTCCATTTTCTCGGAGAATAGCAGTATACTGACTTTTTCCCACTCCAATCCTAGAAGCATCCTCCATAGTAGTAAGGGTCAATAAATCCTCTGCATCCTTTCCCATAATCCAAGCATTACCCATATGAGAGACATCAAATAATCCTACTTTTTTCCGCACATTAAGATGTTCATCCTTAATAGAAGTAAACTGCAGCGGCATATGAAACCCAGCAAAATCCGTAAATGTTGCATCTAACTCGGTATGAATATCATGCAATGGTGATTTGATTGCCATAATAATCCAGCCGACATATCAACACAGGGTAATTTAAGATTTCGACAAAAGCTTTATCAACATGAGATATTACACCAAGCAAGGTAACCGGATGACCATAGATGGAATCATCAGAAAAAAAAACCGATTATTTACCGTTAACCTGCCATCCTGCAAAGGAAAAACAGTGTATGGAGAACGACTGAAACAAGTTGATGGAAAGGAACTTCGATCATGGAATCCTTATCGAAGTAAACTTGCTGCTGCAATCATCAAAGGATGTGATATATCCACTCTTCTTTCAACAGAATCAAGCATCCTTTACTTAGGCGCAGCAACCGGGACCACCGTGAGTCATCTCTCCGATATTGCATATGATGGTATGATTTATGCCGTTGAACATTCACCTATTGCTGCAAAAAAACTGATAGATCTCGCAAAACAACGGAAAAACATTATTCCACTGTATCATGATGCAAATCATCCAGAACGATACAGCCGGTTTGTTCCCACTGTCGATTTTGTGTATCAGGACATTTCACAGCGAAATCAAGCAGATATCTTCATCAGAAATAGTCAACAGTATCTAAAACAAGATAACCCATCAATGATCATGATAAAAGCACGAAGCATTGATGTTTCATTGCCTCCAAAAAAAGCCTATGAACAAGTTGAAAAAGAACTGAAAAACAAGGGCCTTCATATTGATCAAAAAATAGTGCTCTCACCATTTGAAAAAGATCACATTGTTTTCACTGTTTCTCAAAAAAAACCATCGGGTTCTACAGATGATTGAAAAAAAGAACTTTGAAATGAAATTTTTGAAATTAATCCTTCCCTTTATCATAGGATTGGGAACCATTGGCAGTATTAGCTTGATGCTACCTGGTGGAAAAAGAGGAATATATTGGTCATTGGTCTCAGCTTATTTTTTTCCACCACTAGGAAAAGAAAGTGTGATACCAACAGGGATTGTTCTTGGTTTTGATCCATTGTTGATGGCTCTTTCCATCGCATTTGTGGATATCATCGTCGCTCTTTTTCTGGTTTGGAATTATGAACTCGCAAAACAAATACCCTTTGTAGGCCGTTTTATGGCAAAAATTGAAAAACTGGGAAAAAAATCATCTTCCAAATATGCATGGATAAAACCACTTGAATTCATTGGAATCATTCTTTTTGTCATGGTCCCATTCCAAGGATCAGGAGGACTAGTTGGATCCATCATCGGTCGATTAATCGGAATGAAACCAAAGAACACCTTTCTTGCCATAACCGTTGGAGCCATCACTGGATGCACCCTTATCGCTTATTTTTCTAATGCAATTTTTACGGTATTTATTCAAAACTTTCTCTTAGGCGTCCTCATCATTATCCTCTTGATTATAACAGGTATCATGATCTATGCATACCGAAGAAACAAAAAAACCGAAAAAAGCTAAAGCTTACAGAGTAATATTGATATCTTCAAGCATATGATTAATAATAAACGAAGGAGCATTCACCAGAAGCGTTTTATACTCTGAATTAGGGATTTCATCTGATTTACTCAACGATTGTGCTCGTTTCAAATGCCGTTTTATTTCTTTTAAATACAGTGCTTTGATTTCATCAGCATTCTCTACTAATTTTTTTTTAATCGTTTTCACTCGAAGACTATTACTTTTAACCTTTTTTTGTTCCAACCGGGTAAGCAAGGGAATAATGACACTATCAATCATTTCACCTTGTTCTAAATCAACAAGATCATCAGCAAGCTGATAGGAAAGACCGATTTCTCTTCCGAAATCAGCAAGGATATCAAGAATTTCTCCAGTAGCTTCTGCTTCAATGGCACCTGCTTTACAGGCAGAAGAAAAAAGAGAAGCCGTTTTCAAATCAATAATCTTAAAATATTCTTTAAAAATCTTTGATTTTGATGACATCCCATTAGTCTGATCATCTTCAAATGTGGAATCATTATATTCAACTTCTTCCAATTCACCATTAAGCACTTCATTCCAGGTATCCACATATAAACCAGCGATTCCTTCCCCATGACTCAACGCAATATTAAATCCAATGGAAAGCATACGATGACCAACCAGTAATGCTTTCGGAACACCCTGTTTGATATGAAATGCTTTTTTACCACGCCTCATCATATCATCATCAATGATATCATCATGCACAAGTGATGCCGTATGAGCTAGTTCAATAGCCACACTTCCTTCAATGGATCGTTGATACTGATATGGTGTTTCCTTTCCTCCTGTGCACACTTTAAAACTTAACTGTTGTAATAATGGACGAAGTCGTTTACCAGAATGTAAGATTTCAACGATTTGTTTATCTTTGATCAATGATTGAATTTTATGTTCTAAATCTGTTTTGGTGGTCTCAAAAAAACGTTCCAGGGTGAGCGAAGGGTCTTTGGACATCAGGATTCCTCAAATAAACGACTATACTAAAGAGGTCGTTTTCTAAAGTTAAGAAATAAGTTTCCTTCCTTTATAGGTTTTCATTGTCCCCTAGAAAGAATAGATACATTAAATCAATAACATTTAATATATGAATAGAATTATTAAATCAAAAATACATATCTTCTCCCTAAAAAAATTAGTTTAATGAGTATAATAGCAAAAATGTCTATCAAGAATTATTAAAAAAAATTTAGAGGGAGATAAAAACAAAAAGATGAAAGAAAAGGGGAGAAAAAAAAGAAACCATGCAATTATTCTCCTATTGATAATGCTTCTCGCATCCATACCCATACATACAACTGCAGAAGACGTATCATGGTGGAATACTCACTGGTCATATCGACAACAAATACACCTACCAATAAATACAGCAGACAACGAAGCGATACATCAGCCCATTGATCAAAAAATAATATTTGATAACCCCAGTTGGGGAACAGATGAACTAAACCATTCCATCAGAATCTGCTGTTTTTATAACAATCAATGGGAAGAACTAGAATCACAAATCTATTCATTAAAACAATCAAACAAATCAAGCATTACACAATGCCGTATTATTTTTCTTGTTCCAGCTTTTGCCAATGGTAAAGAAAAGTATTTTGTCTATTACGATGAAGAACAAAAACCTCCAACAAAATATAAGGATCATGTTACCGTTGAGGAATCATCATATCATTATGAACCCATCTCAGGGTATCCGCTTGAATCAGAGTTCTATAAAATAATCGATAACGGAAAAATACCATACATGATCTCCCAAAAAGGCCAATTTATGGGCTATGATACATCACAACATATTACAAAAATGCTTAAAGGAACAACAGAAGTATTACCTAAACATGGAGAGCTTTTTGCATCCTTTGATTTCAAATATTATTTTGGTGAAGGAACATATGATTACAGTTCAACAAGTCAACATCTTATTTCAAAACAAGTATTCACCGATGGAAACCTCATGGTCTCCTTTGCTATGAAATCACAATCAAAAAGAAAAGATCTTCTCAGCACGGTGACCTATACCTACTATCATTGCCCCACAGACAACACACGTATACGAGTTCATGTCACTCATGAAACACGACAAGAAATAAATCTAGAAAAAGAAATAAGTACGGATGGAATCTTTGCCATATTACAGGCTAATGAAATCAACAGTGAATCAATTCAAGATTTAAACATTGGTACACTATTACCAAATTTACATCTTATCAATGAATTCAATGATCTCTCCGTCTATCCCATAGATACCAACCCAGAATACATCCCTGAACAACCAGTCATAGGACTCATCGAATACAACGATGATGTTGATCTAGGATCAAATCCATGGGTTTCATTTAACCAAGGAGAACAAGGAAAAGCACATGCTATTATTTTCCAAACAAATAACATCCTTCAATCAGGAACAAATGAAAAAGATGGATTACAGATCAATGCCTATGAAATGGATTACCCACATCTACCAGGTCTTGAAAATAATATTGCCACGGTACAAATCGGAAGAAATTCCTTTGAAAAAGAAACAGGTCATGATTGCTCCATCCCCCATGATTTTATCGCTCAATTCGATGCAGAGTTTTTTTCAACTGCAACCAATGGCATAAACGCCGTTCAAAAAGAAGCAGGATTTTTTCAACAACTAATCAATGATGTCACTACAGAAAACAATATATCCTCAACCACTCAAAAAGAAGAAGGAAAAAATAAATTATCAGTAATTGTTCATCATGCACCCTCTTTTCCAATGGGTGCTAATTTTGCATCTTTATTTGGTAAACAAACATCCTTTATCATGGTAGAACTCTATGAAAATAATTCTTTGCTTTCAAGTGAAACTGCAGTAAGATTACCAACCAAAGAACAACACAGCCAATCAATAACTCTAAAAAATATTTTCAAAAACATGATACGTTTTTTTGATTGGATCAATATCTCTTTTTTTAAAAAAGCAGTTTTTGATCATGTAAAACCTGGGGAATATATAATAAAAATATTCCGGGAAAATCCATTTTTAACATCAGAACGTCAGTTTATTGGTATAGCTAAGATACAGCTTTCAAACAATGAAAAAATACATGTTTTTTGTCGTCCTGAAAAAAAAATTCATTGCATTATAAAAGATCAATATGATCTCCCTGTGGAAAATGCGACTATCAACCTCTTGCAACATAAATCAATTATTTTCCAAGAAAAAACCAATGAACATGGGGAAGTCATCGTAAAAGCCCCAGCAAATAATAATGAATATAGGCTTCAAGTATGCTATGATGGTTTTGTTCTTTCCGAGGAATTTATCCGATTAAGAACAAGTCATCTCTTTTCTTACCAGAGAAATTTCACATTGAAACGTCATGATTTAAAATTACGTATCCTTGATACATGGAATCTACCACCAGCAGTAAGCTTAACACCAATGATTTTAACTGAAACCAATGAATATATTCGTTCAGCTGAACAAAAATCATCATCACTATTTCTTTTTCCTAATTTAACAAAGAGATCTTACAATATTTACGTAAAATACAAATCATTTCAGTTACAACAACCAGTAGAAATTACCGATGATAAAGAAATTTCCATATCCTTTCCTGCTCAGTACAATATTTCTCTTTCAGTTATCAACAACCGAGGGTTTTTCTTAGATGAATTTGTTGTTAAACTATCAAGACAAAACAAAGCAATAAGACAAAAAACAACCAACGGAAAACTATCCATCAACCTTCCCCCAGGAACATATCATGCTGCAATCATTCATCAAGGAAACATCATATCAAAAAGAAATATCACCATTCAAAGTGAAAACAACTATGAGTTCATATCAAACCAAAAATCAGATCTATCATTCATCGTTATCATAGGCATTGGGTTACTTGGTCTTTTATCCAGTTATCTTTTGTATAAAAAAAAAGATATGAAATCAGTACTAATTCTATTTTCATTATTCATTATCATCAGTTCACTGGTTTTTCCCTTTTGGACGATGCAAGGTTCAGTGAAAACAAAAGAGACAACAACAGAGTTATATCTTATTCCAACAGAGATGATAACTACCACTATCTCAGCACATGTCATCGGAGGGCAACGAGCATCTCTTCCTGATTTGTTTATAACATTTTTGAATGTTCTTCTCACATTAATCATATTATCTGCGTTGAGTATGGGAATATACTTATTTTCATATCATAGTAAAATCAGAAAAAAACAAATATTTCTTTTTGTCGCATTATCTCTATTGTTAATCGTTCTCGTAAGTTTCACAATTGGATTAAAACTCTTCTCCAACGTTGCAATCGGATCAATAATCGGACAGGGAAGTATTCAACATTCAATTCCGGGGGAAACAATAGCACCTTCTTTTGCTTGCAGCTGGGGACCGGGTATCGGTTTTTATTTACTTCTGATAGCAACCATTGTTACTGCATATCATTCAGTTTCCCAGTTCTTATCAAAAAAAGAACGCAAATAATCACACAAGATAGTTAATGGTTCATTTTGATTTTTCACACATATAACAAATCTTCGTATGCACACACCAAAATGCACCACAATTTGAGCATGTATACCGATCTTTCTGCTGTTTTAAAAACGCATCCATACCATTGTCACGAATAGATTCAAGATTTTCTATCATACTCATAAGATATCGTTTACGATATTTGCTATCTAGTTTCTTTAATTGTTTACAAGGAAAATCACTGCATTTAAAACAAAATTCGACGGTATCAATCGTTTTATTTTTACAATGCTTCTTCAAATGGGCACAACTTTTACCAGATGGATTACAGCCAATACACTTCATTTTTCTTTTTTTCCCAGTCATTGTATATCCAAAATAATCAACACAAATCCGGCAGTTCATCCCGCAAGGTGCAATAAGATCTTTTTTCACTACACTTTCAATCATCATTGTGGATAAAAATGTTACCAAAAGAATTATTTCTATTCAACGGTTCTCAGTTGTATGCAAAAAATCTTTAAATTCTGGATGATAGGAATTTTCATCCTTGCTCTCATTGCCTCATTTTTAGTTGATCGATCTTCAGCCTTTTTTGGATTTCTCATTCTCCCCATATTATGTGTCACAGCCATAATCATTATATTAGGATATTTCACCCAAAGATAATCAACAGTCAACAAGGAAAAAATAATGAAATCAAAATTAAAAAAGAAAAAAATGATTGAAACAATCCAATGATTTTAGGATGCGATTTCAACGATTTTAATGGTAAAAACTAATGTTTTTCCAGCAAGAGGAGAATTAAGATCAACTTTGACCTGACCATCAGAAACTTCAGCGATTCGAACAGGTATCTTACGACCATCCTGTAACGCCATCATAAACACCATACCAGGTTCCACTTCTTGATCCTCTGGGAAGATATCTCGTGGTAAATCCCGAACAAGTTCCGGATTATGATTCCCATAACCCTCCTCAGGTGGAATGGTTACCTCTTTTTCTTCACCTTCTTGCATGCCAACAACGGCGTTATCAAAGCCTTTAATCAATTTCTGATCTCCAACAGTAAATTCCAAGGGTTCATCATGGTTATCCGAGGTGTCAAACACTGTTCCATCTTTTAACCGACCCGTATACTCTACCTTTATCGTATCTCCTTTTTTAACTTCGGTCATAAAAAACACCAAATTATATTTTCTTCACGTTTTTTGCATTCGTTCCACGGTCTGTCTCTTCCGTTTCAAATTCGACCTCATCATCGTCGTGTAAATATCCAGATTCAATCTCTGAATGATGAACAAAGATATCCTCGCCATCTTCCACTTCGATGAATCCATATCCTTTCCGTGGGTTGAACCATTTTACTTTTCCTTTCATAGTCTTAACTTCCTTGTAGAAACAAGATCCTTAGTTTTTTGTTTCTATAAAAAGAACAAAAATAACAATTCCAATCTTTTCAAAAGTTCATTTGAATAAGATGAAATCCTCATCATCATCCTTTCCGTCTTTCAACACCAATTACATTCAACCATAAAATACTTTGGGGTAAAAAAATAAAGCATCAAAAATTACGTTTTTTAACAGAAGAAAAGTGACAATATAATGCAAACAGAATGCTTTTTTTCAAACAATCTTTAAATACAGCTGGTTTTTTCCTGATACACAACAGGTGAACAGCAATGACTGTGAAAATACTCGTAACCGGTGGCACATTTGATAAAGAATACATGGAACTTACTGGTGAACTGATTTTTAAAAACACCCATGTTCATGAAATGCTGAAACTCGCTCGCTGTAAAACAGAAATAAAAATCCGAACACTGATGATGATAGACAGTCTTGAAATGACCGATTATCATCGAGGGATCATTCTTGAAAAATGTAAAAACTCAAATGAGGATAAAATCGTCATCACCCATGGAACCGATACCATGGCAAAAACCGCTCAATACCTCGGAGAACATCTTACCGATAAAACCATTGTTCTCACCGGTGCACTCATCCCCTATGCCTTTGGAAGCTCAGATGGATTATTCAATCTTGGTAGTGCCCTTGCCTTTGTGCAAGCCCTTCCACGGGGAGTATATATCGCTATGAATGGAAAATATTTCGCCTATGACAACGTGAGAAAAAACAAAATCACTGGAGAATTTGAGGAAATCCCACAGAATACTTGTTAAAAAAAGTTATGTTTTTAATCAGATGAAAACACCTTGGTTTTGTTTGGCTTCTTCCAAATGAAATCATACTCCTTATAAAACAAGGCATCTCTTCATATTACTTGACGGCATCATGTCAAAACTTATGCTTGATCTGGAATCATTCAAAGCATTATCCTCAGATACCCGATTGCTTATTCTTAAAGCACTTGATGGAAAAAGATTAGGGTTAAATGATCTTACCAAAGAAACAAAACTATCAAAAGCAACATTATATGAGCATTTAACAAAACTTTCAGCTGCTGGATTGATAAAGAAAAAACAACGACCAGGACATAAATGGGTCTACTATAAGCTTTCTTGGAAAGGATCCTCCTTGCTTCATCCAGAAAACACACGAGTATTGCTACTTTTTACCTCAACCTTTGCTGCATTAACTGGGGCGATCATAGGAATATATACGTATCTTCAAACCTTAACATCTGATCCTAATCAGGAAAGAATGTTTTATGCTCAGAATGATAGTCCCTTGAAAGTTCCCCTTGAAACCGGTGGAGAACTATCTACTGGTGGATCATCACCATTTTTTCTCAGCATTGCTATTATCTGCACCATCATCTTCATTGGTTTTCTCAGTGTTTCAATTTGGAGATATCAAAAAAACAAAAAACAAAAACTCTAAAAAAACCAGTTTTTGAAAAAAAAACTATCTAGGTTGATGACAAACCGGTGGATATATAACACGGCTTTGCTTTCATCAGCAGAAATGATGCAAAGTAAAACACTAGCTAATATTCTTTCTTATCTTTTTTCACCCACGATATTTGCTTTTTATGTCCTTGTTATTTTGTTCTTATTTCCCCCGCTTTCATCAACAAATAATAATCAGATATTAATCATTCTTTTTGCAATAATCCTTCTCTGTGTGTTTCCCATCATCGCTATTCTTTATTATTTCAAAAAAGGCCGAGTGGATATCTGGGTATCAAATCAAAAACAACGAACACCATTTTATCTTGTAGCTATCACGGGATATATCCTTGCATCAGTCTTTTTTTATCTCCAACAGGAAACAACTTTATTTGTCCTATCAGTCGCCTACGTTGGAGTCACCACCGCGGTAACACTTGGTAATTTGATCACAAAAGTAAGTTCTCATAGCGCTGGTGTTGCCGGTCCAATCGCTGCTTTGGTGTACATCTATGGACTACCTGCAATACCTTTCTTTTTATTACTCCCCCTTGTCTTTTGGTCACGATTAAAAATCAATGCTCATACCTTCACTCAACTCATCCTCGGTGTCATCATTGGAATTAGCATAACTCTTTTTGTGTATATTCTTCTTTTTCCCATGAGTGCCATCCCGCCAATATAAAATATAACGACCGGGTTCTTTTCCATAAACATACACAACAGAGATAATATCATGACCTATCATGAAATCAAGGCAAAATCACCGATCAGAAGATATCGGAAAATTGATTCAACCTAAATTTGGAGAAGACTCAAGAAAAGAAAAAAAATTGAATGAAAAAGGATTATTCCTCGATAACTCGAATGGTTGGTTGTAAAATGTATTTGTTATTTCCTGTTTTATGAACGGATTCATGAATATCAAAATCTAGGATGAGCGATGTGGTTTCTGTTTCATTAATCCAAAATGCATTAACAAGTTTCACCGTGTTTGATGGAATCATGAGATCATACTCAACATCATCGATGGTGACTAGTGCTTTATCAATGTTAAGTCGAATTTGTGTGTAAATCCCGGCATCAAGGTCTTGTTCTCCTAGTATATCGGTTACATTTTCCAATTCGATTAAATCAAATGTTTGGGATTCATTTACCACTGTGTACCAACCAGCAGTACTGTTGTTGCCACCAGCTCCACGATGAACCATTACTTGAGAAATAGTAACGAGAGCTTTAGATATATTAAGATCAGTTGGTGCATCAGTGATTTTTAACACTAACGTTCCCGTTCCTTCCTCAACACATCCGCTAAACATTGTTGACAATGCAAATAGAATGCTTATTACAATCAATGCTATTTTTTTCATACTTTCACCTCACTTGCTAAGAATATATAGCAAAACAATAGGTATTAATATTTTTCCATTAAATTATGATTTATTCATCTTATTTTTATTCAATAAATCCTTTATAAAATTACAAAATGAAAAATAGCCTCTTATTGAAAATTATCCGAAATTTTATAAGTAATTGATGGATATTAACACGCAGGAGGAAAAACATTTTGCAAAAAAAGAAAATATTTCTTGTTTTGACGCTGGTAACTACAATGATGCTAATCTCTGCCTCTGCTACTTTTGTTATGGCATCATCTCCCGAAAAAATACGAGTTAACATTGGATTTAAAGAGGCACCCAATGCTGAACTTATTCAAGCATATGGTGGCGAGATTATTAGGGAGATATCATTGATCAACACTATTACAGCAATAATACCAGAAACTTCTTTTGATCCACTTAAGAATGATCCAGTTATTGAATTTGTTGAAGAAGATGCATATCTCAATTGGATTAATGGTGAAACCCTTCCTTGGGGTATTGACCGCATCGACGCCGAGATTGTCTGGGGCGGCAGCGAAGACTCAACAACCATTGCGTCCGGGGCTATAACTGGCAGCGGCATTCAGGTTGCGGTGCTGGACACCGGCATCGATTACACGCATCCCGACCTTGACGACAACTATGCTGGCGGCTACGATTTCGCCAATGGCGATGACGATCCACTCGATGATCATGGCCACGGCACGCATTGCTGCGGTGTAGTTGGGGCTGAGGAAAACACGGAAGGTGTTATCGGAGCAGCGCCTCTCGTGGATATCCTAGCAGTGAAGGTGTTGGACAGTCAGGGAAGCGGTTCCGTCAGCGACATCTGCGCTGGCATCGACTGGGCGGTCAACAACGGCGCCGAGGTCATCTCTCTGAGCCTCGGGAGCAGCAGTAGCAGTGACACCTTGAAAAACTCCTGTGATAATGCTTATGCAGCCGGCGTCCTCATTGTCGCAGCAGCCGGCAACAGCGGCGACAACGATACTTCGACAAACGAGTACGGATACCCGGCAGCCTATGACAGCGTGATAGCTGTTGGAGCCACAGATAAAGATGACAATGTCGCTTCCTTCAGCAACACTGGCCCCTATCTGGAGTTAGCCGCTCCCGGCGTGGACATCTATTCCACCATGCCAACCTATGACGTGACGCTCAATTCGGGCCCGCCCTGGTCCAGATACAGCCAGAATTATGACACCATGTCCGGTACCTCGATGGCCTGCCCGCACGTCAGCGGTGTAGCAGCTCTCGTCTTCGAGAAAGGAGTTGATGATGCAAACAGCGACGGGTACATCAACGATGATGTCCGCAACGTCTTGGACAACAATTCTGAAGATCTTGGCCCCGCTGGACGGGACAACGGATATGGCTACGGCCTCGTTGATGCCGAAGCAGCGGTGAATGCGGCCGGCGGCGGCAGCGATACCAACACGGCTCCTGACGCACCGACAAATCCGTCTCCCAGTGATGGAGCGACCGGCGTGTCGACGAGCCCAACACTGAGCGTTGATGTATCCGATCCCGATGGCGATTCGATGGATGTCTCGTTCTACGACGCAAGCGATGGCAGCCTGATCGGCACCGATACCGGCGTTGCCAGTGGCGGCACCGCATCGGTGACGTGGAGTAGCCTCGCGTACAATACCACGTATAGCTGGTATACAGTTGCCGATGATGGTGCAGCGACGGCGACTTCCAGTACCTGGCAGTTCACTACGGAGGAAGAGACGACCAATTCGGCTCCTGACGCACCGACAAATCCGTCTCCAAGCGATGGAGCGACCGGCGTGTCGACGAGCCCAACACTGAGCGTTGATGTATCCGATCCCGATGGCGATTCGATGGATGTCTCGTTCTACGACGCAAGCGATGGCAGCCTGATCGGCACCGATACCGGCGTTGCCAGTGGCGGCACCGCATCGGTGACCTGGGATGGATTGGCATATAATACCACCTACGAGTGGTACACCGTGGCTGACGACGGCTCCGCATCGACGACCTCCAGCACCTGGTCGTTCACCACCGAGGAGGAGACGACCACTGGTAGCATGCACGTCCAGGATGTCAACCTATGGCTAGACAGGACACGCGGTCCGTGGGAGGACATCGGTGTCGAAGTCACCATCGTGGACAGCGACGGCAACGCCGTCAGCGATGCCACCGTAGACATTGAGCTGGAGACACCAGAAGGGAACTTCCTGACCGACACCGCTACAACCGACTCCAGCGGCGTTGCGAGCACCGTGTTTGCCAAGGCATCAACGACATCAGGCACCTACACCGGCACCGTGCTGGATGTCACGCATTCCAGCTACACCTACGATTCGTCGGCGAACGTCGAAACCTCAGATACTTTGACTACTAGCTAAAAACAACACCTCTCTCTCTCTTTTTCTTTTTTTTATTTTTTAATCTTAACTTGTTTTGCAAAATCTATTTTTCCTTAAATAAGCTAAATCAACAAGAAAGCCCCTTCGGGGCAAATTAACAACAGCTAAACAGCATCAACACTAAC
>CAZVKY010000034.1:0-18378 GCA_964627915.1 uncultured Thermoplasmatales archaeon | reverse complement strand
GATGGAACCATCGTGAAATATATCTGGGATTTCGGTGACGGATCAACTGCTGAAGGAATTGAGGTGACCCATACCTATGATGATCCCTATGATTACTATGTGACCTTAACGGTATATGATAACGACGGAGGTTTTCATACAAATGATACTCGGGCAATCGTGATTGAACCAAATGATCCACCAGAAGTACCTATACTTGGTGGTCCAGCAGTTTTCTCAGAAGAAAATACGCCCATGTTTACCATTAGCTCTGATGATCCCAATGATGATGATCTAATGTATATTATTGATTGGGATGATGATACTACCACAGAGAGTGACTGGTTAAGCCTACCTTCTGGAACACACTTCTCAGCAGCTCATCAATATGATGAACCTGGAACATATACCATAAGGGGTACTGTTACTGATGGAGAATACACCGAAGAAGTTGAAATGACCGTAACGGTCACACAATCAGTTTCAAATATTGCTCTGGTTATACTCGCTGGAATCGTAGTGAGTGCACTAATTGGTGGGCTTTACTACTTCAGAAAACAAAGATAAAACATTCACCACTCTTTTTTTCTTTTATTTTTTTTCTTCATTGTTTATTTTTTGTTTAACACTGTTTTTTTCCAAATAAAAGAAATAAGCGCGGTTAATCCTAGACTAGTAATAAGCAGCGCGACAGGAGTAATAATGTTTTCCAGGAGTTGATAGTTAATCAAAAACAACAATCCAAAGATGGTAAGCATAATTCCTGTTTCTAGTTTCATGACTTGTCCATGCCATTCCGTAAGTTTTCGTTTTCCAAGGGTGATTACAAAAATAAGGACAATGATGATTAAGGGAATGACATAGACAATGTTATAAAAAAGAATATAACTGTAATAGGCAGCAGAGGAAAGATTATATGAAGCAAGTTGCCTGGTGTACACAAGGGGAAGACCAAGGGTGCACAGGAGTTCATAAAAATTCACGGTTCCTGCTAGAACAATGGTTCCAATTAGGGTAGCAGTGATTTTTGGGTTTTTCACGAGGTTTCGCATTTGTTTATAGAGTTTTGGTTTCTTTTCATCAGGGATACTCAGTGAAGCACCTTTTTTAAAAAAGAAAAAATCCTTAATGTTGATAACTCCCAGGCTCAACGCTAACATACCAGCAACCGCAGTGATAATCGCGACATAGGCTTTGGTGAGAATAAAGGTTTCAAATAAGATGAACATAAACAGCATATACAGCAGTCCTGAGAAGAAAATAAACACACCTCCGATGAGAAGCATTCGTTTTCTTGATCGAGCAAAGATCAATAGATTTAAAAGAAATATTAAAATGAAAAAGGCACAAGGATTAAAACTATCAAGACCACCCAGTACAATGGTGAGAAATGGTAATGATAACTCCGAAACATTGATATCTCCAAAAGGAGTATGAACAATGTCTTTATTTTTAGATGGCGGTGGTGTTTGATTACTTGCTAAAAAAGCATCAATAACACTGTTTACATAATCAACAGTGATATCATATTCAAGGATTGGTTCACTTTCTCTGGTTTCATTCATGTTTGAAATAACGACAAAAGGATATGGTGCATCATATGCTATATATTGCTGAAAATAGGTTTCATTAACTGCGATATCCTTGATTATCACCGTAAGATTATCACCATATTTTGAGCTATTATCCTCATAGTTTTTTTCAATGAGCTCTTTTACTATCATGCAATCGCCACAGTTGCTAGAATAATAAAACTGTAATTTCACGTCTTGATCTTGTGCAACCACGGTCTGCATGGTTCCAATGAGCAGTAATGCAGTAAGCAAGATGATTAGAGTCTGTTTTCTCATAAGCTGTCTCCGGGCAATACTTGGTTTGGATAAAAACATATCCATTACTTTTTTGAGAGAACTAACAATTGTTATCTCCTTTTTAAGAGCTTCTATAAGATTTTTTATTCTCTATTATAAATATTTTATTATTCATTCTTGTGTTTACCAAACAAAGAAGAAAAAAGATAGTTTTTTCGAATGTTATTCACAGGAATTCTTAAGAACAAGAAAAGAAATACACATGTTAACAACTCACAAAGAAGATGTAAAATTATGGAACAAAAACCAAATGCTCGATGTGCACTCACCAGTGTCATCGAAAATGAATTAGATATTCTCAAAAGACATATGCACGTTCTAGAAACCTTACAAGAACACCAACCAATGGGAATCATTAAACTCTCTGAATTAACTGGATATCCACAACACATGGTTCGTTATTCCCTTCACATCCTTGAACAACAAGGTCTCATTGAACCATCCTCTCGGGGTGCAGTAACCACCGCAAAAAAAGATGAAATCCTAAAGGATCTCGTTGTA
The DNA here is from genome assembly GCA_964627915.1 of uncultured Thermoplasmatales archaeon. Classification (GTDB taxonomy): domain Archaea; phylum Thermoplasmatota; class E2; order DHVEG-1; family DHVEG-1; genus EX4572-165. The sequence continues at coordinate 16,027 of CAZVKY010000034.1, read as the reverse complement.
GCATTACAAACTATCATTCAGACTTCAACAAGTCTTCTCCAAAAAGTACAATAACCCCTATCCTAATTACCTGGAAAAAAAAACGAACTGCCGCGGTAACTCAGTTGGGAGAGTGCACGGCTGAAGACCGTGATGCCGAGGGTTCAAGTCCCTCCCGCGGCATACAATCTATTAATAGACAGAACTTTCATCGTTTTTTTTTATTTTCATATCGATTTCACGATACTTCTGAGATTATTTGAATTATAAAAAATGAGAAAAAATAATATTTTTTTGGAAGAAAAACAAGAGTATCATAACGAGTAATCCATGGAATGCATTTGAGATGAAACCAATGATTTTTCCAATAAAAAAATGCTACTGAGCTAAATTCAATGTACGGGTTTTCTTTCTTTACGTTGGGAGAGATCTGACCATTTATCAAAATTTTTTTTCCTGGATTTTATCTCATTGATTCTCTTTCTCCTAAGTCTGGAAAACCGATATTGTAATGTTTTTACGATCTTTTCAACTCCTTTCAGCACCTTTGGTCTTTTATCCCCAAAGGATTTTTACTATTCCTTATTTATATAAAAATAACTTATTTTAAATAGGTATTGATTGAAATATTGTTCAAACTTGGCAAAAATAAAAAAACAAACCCTGAATTGAACTATTTCACGGTCAATAATGCTTTTTATCTATAAAAAATAATACATATAAATCAACCTGTTTTCATAAAATGATATTTTTAATACTTCTTTTGAAACAAAAAAAAGCCCTTTATCCCTTATTGTATGTATGCTATTATTTAGGAAAAGAGGCTTTTATACTTTGGTGAAAATGAAGAGAATGGGGAAGGGTGGATGGGATGGTGAGGAAAGATGGATTAAAAAATAATCTTTTTGATCCCCATTCTCCATTGTAGGTATATATGAACTTCCCATATTTAAATATTTCTTTTAATATATTATTAATTATATTTTAAGTATTTTGCTTATAAAAAACCAAAAACAGCCCTTTAAAAAATGAGAAAAACTATTGAAAAAAACTGAAAAGACTGTAACAACTGACAAAATACCCCCTTTCTCTTAAATAACAAAAAAAAGAACAATAACACTAGATACCAATGAAAACAAAATCATTAACACCTAGATTGCTACATAAAAAACAAAGAAAAACAACCCCAGCAAAAAAAATCCGCTGTTATAGTTTTGGATTTCTTGCAGGCGACTATTAAAAAATCTACAAAATTTTATATACTTCAACAGGATTAATGGTACCTGGGATGCTTGGAGTAAATCAAAAGAAGAGAAAACGATGAATAATCCTGCATCACAGGTGGGATGGACCTGTATCTTAAAGAAGTACGCATGGAAAACTTTAAATCTTTTGGGAAAAAACTAACCGTTCCCTTTTTCAAAGGATTCACTGCAATCACTGGTCCCAATGGATCAGGGAAAAGCAATATTGCTGATGCCATTCTTTTTGTACTCGGTCCAAAAAGCTCAAAAGTGATGCGTGCAGGTCGACTCACTGATCTTATTTTCAATGGTGGAAAAAAAAGAAAAAACCCCTCAACTTATTGTAAAGTAAGTCTTCTTTTTGATAACAAACAACGAAAAATGCCTATTAATGATGATCAGGTCATCCTTACCAAAATGATAAAACGAGCACCCTTAAAAGACAATCCTGATAACTACTACACCTATTATTATATCAATGATAAATCATCATCATATTCAGAATTCTCAAATGTTCTTTTAAACGCACGGATCTCTGGAGATGGATACAACATCGTCAAACAAGGAGATGTCACCTCCATTATTGAAATGGGTAGTGTTCAACGTCGACGACTTATCGATGAAATCGCAGGTATCAGTCATTTTGATGATGACATAAAAAAAGCTGAAAAAGAAAAAACTGATGTTGATAGTAATCTTGAACGAATCAATATTATCCTTCGAGAAATCGATTCCCAACTCAGGCAACTTAAAAATGATAGAGATGAAGCAATACGTTATAAGGAACTCAAAGAAAAACAATATACTATTAAAGCACAAATAACAGAAAAAAAGAAACATGAAGTGCAGCAGCAAATCGCTGAAATCAACGATCAAATTCAAAATTATGAAAAAGAACAAAAATCATTACATGAAAAAGCTACCAGTCTAAAAGAAAAATACACTAAGACACAACAAGACCTTGCAGATATTGAAAAACAAATTGCAGAGGTGGGTGGCGATGAAGTCAAAGAAATCAATACTCAAATCGATACCCTTCGAGCTGATGAAATCAAAGCAGAAGAACGAATCAATTATGCATCTGATGAAATCCAAGAACTAAAAAAAGAAAAGGACAAACAACAACAACGATTACAATCCATTGAAGAAGAACTCAACAATTTTACCAACAAACAAAACACGCTTTCTGAAACCATACAACAAAAACAAGAGATGCTGACCAACAAAGAAGAAACATTACATCAGTTGAAAGAAACCATTGCAAGTTCTGATGATGAATCCATTGATTTATCAGAATCATTAAAACAACTCAAAGAAACATATGAGACCACACAACGCAATCTTCATGAACAAAAACTCTCCGTTCAACGTATCACTGATCGTATTGAACGCCTTGAAGAGGCTCAATCCGAACTGCAAGAGGAAACAGCAACGGTTACCTTTGAATTAAAAGATATTAATTGGCAAAAAGATGAACTGCAACAAACAAAAAACAAACAAAAGAAACAACAACGAAGCCTTGAACAAAAACTCGTGAAAAAGAAAAAACAGGAATCAGAACTCACGCAACAATTACAAGATCTAGATCGATTAATCCGCCGGTTACAACAGAAACAAGCACGATTACAAGCAGAATTTGAAGCCGCTGAAAGCATTCAAAAACGATACAACCGAGCTGTAACGGAACTATTAAAAGCAAGAGATAACAAACAACTCATGGGCATACATGGCACCATAGCTGAACTTGCTCAGGTTCAGGATACCTACAAGACCGCTATGGCGATTGCTGCTGGTGGCCGGATGCAAAGCATTATTGTTGATGATGATAAAGCAGCTGCAGATGCCATCAAATTTTTACAACAAAAAAAATTAGGAAGAGCAACCTTTCTACCCTTAAACAAGATGATATCTGGCCGACCACGAGGCAAAGCACTGATGGCCGTTAAAGATGATCATGCTCATGGATTCGCTATTGATCTTGTTGATTTCCAAGATGAATACCGGGGAGCATTCTGGTATGTCTTCGGAGACACCGTTGTTGTGGATGGATTACAAGATGCCCGACGGTTAATGGGCGGCGTCCGTTTGGTTGATCTCAAAGGAAGCTTGATAGAAGCTAGTGGAGCAATGAAAGGAGGAAGTCAACCTAAAACTCGTTTGCAGTTTGCAGAAACCGATCGGAAACAACTTGATCAAACCAATAAAGAACTCACTGAAGCACAGCATCATCAAGAAACAATAGAACAATCCTTACATGAACTAAAAGAAACAATTAGTTCCCTTGAAGAAGAACTTAGAACTTTTTTGACCACTGATTTCGATCAACAACTCAAAGATCTTTTCCTTCGTAAAAAAACGTTTACTGAAAAACAAGAAAACCTTCAAAAACAACAACAAGACAAAAAAGATGAACATCATAGCCTGCTTGAACAACAACAAAAAATGCAGCACCATATTCAAACATTGCAACAGGACCTTGAACACATTCAAACAAAGATGGAAGAAAAAAATAAACAACTCCTGCAAGGATCCACCAAAGAAACAGCGAAAAAAGCACGATCATTAGAAGAAGAAATCGGATCTTTACGTGAAGAAAAGCTAACATTGTCAAGTGAAAACGATGGAATCAGCAAAAAAATCGAAGTACTTACTGAACGTAAAAATGAACTCAATGAAAGCAGCAAAACCATACAAGAATCCATTATAGAACACCAGGAAAACATTCAACACTATAAACAACAACGAGAACAAGCCAAAGAACAAATTCAGACTCTGACCAATGTGCAGGATCAGATGACTGATAAAATCAAACAATTCTCCGGTAAACGTGATACCATCTATAAACAAACCATTGCTATTGAAAATGATCTTGATAAAATAAACACCCGTATTGAATCCTATTATGATTTGATCTCACGAGCCAAATACCGCCTTCCCACCCTTGAAGGAACCATCAAAGAACTCAATGAAGAACTTAAACTCTATGGAGTAAACGTGGATACTAATCAGTTACCACCTGTTGATTCATTAAAGGAATCCCTTCGAGTAACCGAGGAATCCATGCGGGATCTGGAACCCGTGAACATGCGAGCACTTGATGAATATGATCATCAACAACAACGAAAAACAAAATTGGATGAAGATGTTAATCATCTGAAACAACAACGGAAAAATCTGATGAAATTAGTCAAAGAGATCACCAAAAAGAAAAAAACCAGGTTCCATGAAGTCTTCAAAGAAATCAATCATAACTTTCAAGAGATCTATGGGAAACTCTCTGAAGGTGGAGAAGCAGAACTCAAACTTGAAGACCCTGATAGTCTTTTTGAATCAGGGCTTACCATCAAAGCACGGCCACGAGGAAAAAAAGTGCTACTGCTTTCAGCATTATCTGGCGGGGAGAAAAGTATAGCATCACTTGCATTGATCTTTGCGGTGCAACATTATGATCCCAGTCCTTTTTATGTCCTTGATGAAGTGGATATGTTTCTTGATGGTGTCAATGCAGAAAATGTTTCACGGATGGTGAAACAAAACGCAGTGGATTCTCAATTTATCATGGTATCCCTAAGAAAAATCGCGTTAAAAGAAGCAAATCATGTCTATGGAGTGACCATGCATGATGATGGGATTTCAGATATGATCGGAAACATCGATCCAGCAAATGTAGGACCAGAAGGCGAAATACCCGTTCATGGAGGCTGAACATAAAAGATGATCGATCCATTAGTAGACAATGATGTAATCAATCATTTGCTTTTTCATAAATCACTGATCGATGAACAAGATGATGCCACTCGGATCAACTACTATGTTGATGTTTTACAAAAAACCAATGAAGGAAGCTATCTTTCAATGGATAATCCCTTTGAACGATCCATTGCTATCGCTTTTGAACTAGTGATGAATCAACAATTAAATCCCTGGGATCTTGATTTAGTCTCCTTTTCCACGATGTATATGAAACGAGCAAAAGAAGAAGACATCGATCTGATCACCGCTGGCCGAATTATTCATATGGCCTGGAAGATTCTTCGATTACAAAGCGATGATTTAGTAGTCAGCCTGCAGGAACCTGAAGAACCAGATGATGATTTCGCCTGGGATGATATGTCCAGTGAAATGTGGTTAACCACGGATGATGAATACTCCTATACCAATCTATTGATGAACCTACCAGATCCTCCTCTTGAGGAACCCGTGCGTCGGGATGCAAAACGAAAAGTCACCCTTATTGAACTGCTTGATGCCTTTGAAAACGCCCGTCATGATGCAGAACATCATCAGCATTTAGAGATGCGTCGACGGGAGGAACAACGTCGACTGAAAAAAGCCTCCCGGAAACGAATGATTGGAACTGCTCATGAGGATAACCTTGAAGAAGATATCAATGAGATCTGGAAGAAAATACGAAACATGGATAAAAAACAGATGAATCTAATTGATCTCTGTAGTGATACTAGTCGGGAGACCCTGATTAAAACCTTGATTTCAATTTTGTTTCTAGCCTATGAAAACAAGGTGAAAGTATCTCAACGACGATTTCCTTATGGAAAAATATTTATTAAAACACTCGGTTGTACCTAGAAAAAGAGATGGATGGTTGCCGTGACAAAAAAAGAAAAAACCCTGGTTGAATCCGTGTTGTTTTCTGCCAGTAACCCTGTTAGCATCTCTCAAATCAAACAAGCAACCGGTTTATCCAGAAAAAAGATAAAAAACATTCTACAAACCCTGATAGAGGAATATAAAACCAATCAGGATTCAGCAATGGAGATTGTTCCCGCTGGAGAAAAATATGTGATGCAGCTGAAGGAAGAATACCATTCACAATCATATCATGTCACCCGTCCAGATATCAATGATGATATGCTGAAAACACTTGCTCTGATTGCGTTTCATCAACCCGTGAAACAATCAAACCTCCGACGGATGGCCGGTGAAAAAATCTATGATCATGTAGATGTGCTTTCAGAGATGAAACTAGTTCATAGCAAAAAACATCGAAACACTGAACTGATTACCCTGACCAGTAAATTCCCTGAATATTTTGGTTTAGATGTCACTCAAGCAGAGGACATTCGATCATTTCTCACCAAAAAAATCGTGGGAGATATCAACAACAAATAAGGAAGAATAACTCTTTTTTTGGAAACAATATTTTAATCAACCCCTTTCCCATTACCTCTTAATGGATGGGTCAAACAACTGAGGAAATATATGAAACCATCAAGGATCTGAAAAGCATTGATGAGTTCACCGAAGAAATAAACAACCGACAGAATGATTATGAGCATCTCTTTGATGAAGAGACCATCGGTATGCTTATCGTTGATGAACTAGGAAGAAACACCGCTGGAAAGACTTTTATAGCTGATCTACAACCCGGCGTTGAAGGCACCATCACAGGTATTGTGACCCATATTGAACCACCGCGATCATTTCAACGGAAAAATGGGTCAACTGGAAGCGTTGTTAATCTTGAATTAACTGATGATACGGGAAGTATCCGTTTGGTACTCTGGGGGGAAGATGTCAAACAAGTCAGTGAACACAATATACTGGTGAATACCAAACTTAAGATCATCAATGGATATACCAAAAAAGGCTATCAAGGAACAGAAATCCATGTAGGCCGATGGAGTACGATTACTATCCTCAAAAAACAGGATACACCTTCAGCAAAACAAAAACAACAGCAACAAAACAAACCAGAGATCACGGGTACCATAACAAAAATCATGCCAACAACTGTTTTTTTCAAAGATGATGGAAGCTGTGGATTTGTCGCTAAACTGTTCTTAGAAAACACTGATGGAACCTTGAAAATAACGCTTTGGGATGATCAAGTCAAACACGTTCAACAATATAATATTGGTGAACAAATCCGTATCAAAAACATTGATATCAAAAAACAAAATGAATGCAAAGAAATCCATGTCAATGGCAAAGCACAGGTTAACCGAATCTAACCCCTCTCTCTTTTAACAACCACCTTGTTCATAGGTTTGCTCATGCTTTAAGGCATATTCAGCACGCATGATCTCACGACCAAGATATAACAAATGATCAGATCGAAGACCATGAACATGAAATGCAATAGTATCACAAAGAGAGGCAGCTGACGTACCAATAAAAATCTTTTTTAGTTTACCAGAGACAATCCGCTGGTTTTTTATCACATTTTCATAATATTCTACTTGTATCTGATCCTTTACTAGGTCAATGACAAAAAACCCTTTTTTATCAAGCACAACCTCATTTTGTTTTGTTTTTTTAGCTTCAATAACCGGAACCACGGGTGATTCTTTCTTATTGTTCATTGAATTCATCCTCCAAGGCTTGTCTAAGATGAACTAATTTATGAAACGCACTCCTTTTAGGAAGAAGCCGCAATCCACAATCAGGAGCAATTTGTGCTAATCGTTTTCCAAATATTTTTTTTCCTTTTCTTATCTGTTCTCTGATCTCACTAACAGATTCAACTTGGTCCTGATCAGCACGGACACAACCCAAACAAATCTGTTTTTTTTCATGAGGAAACTCTGCAAAACTATCAAACAAGGAAGGAGTAGCCATAAACTCATGAGATAAGATATCAACAGGTAAATCCAAAAGCAGGGGAACTCTTTTTGTGACATCACCACAGGCATGAAGCCGAGTAGGACAGATTACATCCTTTAACACAAGATCAATTAACTCAGCGGCATATTCAGGAAAATCATTTGCAAAAAATGGTTCATCAACACTGATCATATCAACCACTGATTCAATAGCCTTTACTTCATTATGTAAAGCCGCTGCGAAGGCAAAAGCAAGTTCTTTTTCATCATGATAAAAATGATCAACCACGGACCTGCTTAATGTGAAAGGCCCAACAATTAAGCCTAATAACTGAACAGTATCAGGTAGTTTTGATCGCACAAATCTCAAATCCGATAACGTTATCGGCTGATTGTATTCAATGGGGGCGATAACCTCTGTTTGCTCTCGTACTCGACAACCAGAGAGACCTCTAGTGAAAATAGTCATAAATGGATCCCGGGTTTGACCATCCGAAACCAAATCCACTCCAGCATGCACCATATCATCAACCGCTTGAGAAATAAAAGGATGCCAAGAAGGTAAACGCTGATAAGAAAAATATGAATCCATCAAATTCATTCTCTCAATAGTCACTGGATAAGATCCAATAACGGTGAACAAGGGTTTCTGATTATTCATCAAAACAATCTCTCCCGAGGATGACCCGGAGCTGGAGAAACGCCGAAATATCCTTCAGCATACTCTGAAATAAGGATATCCTCCCAAGCGATTAATGGAAACAATGTAGCTGCATAGTTAATGGGACCAAATAATAAGAAATCACCACCAAACAAGGAAACATTCACATTTGATGCTTGATCAACCACAGAGTTAGCTGATGTATACTGATGTAACCATGTTGATTTCTCTACCACATTATGAATAGCACACCCAGTGGGTAAACCGAATTCTTCTTTGATTACTGGTAAAGCAGCGATTGCTGCACCACTATAATCACCAGGTGCAAGTGCAGCAGTATCAACTAAAATCTGATTAATCCCACATGTTTTAGCAATATCTAAAAGACCACTCTCAATTAAATGCGCACCATTCTGCAATACCTCCACTTTACCATCTGGTGATTTATCCTTTGGATTAAATGCCACAATGACTGCCATAGCCGGTGTATGATCAGTTAATGCACCCTTTTCCTCATCAGTTATACCAACATGAATAGAGTTATAAATCGTCTGTGAAAGAAGATTTTTTTCATCTAATGTTTTTAAGACTTTTACTTTCACCATAGGATCAGTGATATCAACAGAAAAAGGATATCCCTCAGGTAACGTCTTTTCAATAAAAGACAGAATCGGATCAACATCCTTTTGTTTTTTAATGAACACATCAGGAATCCCTGGAACACCAAGATCGTTAGAAATGTTCAACATATTTTGTATTTGTGTTTCAGCAGCTTTGAAATCAAAAGAACCCTTGAAAAACAATCCACCAAATAATACGGTTGGATGTAATCCAGGTTGACCACCAAAACAAATATCCTGCAGTTCAAACACTTCTTGTTTTTTTGTAAATGAAAACATATTTTTTTCACTCTCTTTTTTTCACATGACCCAGATAATCAATCACAATTTTTGAATGAATGGCTCGTTTATCTGAAACATCTTCTGATCTTTGTTTTTTTAATTGGATAGCAATGAACGGTTCACCAAAACACTCCGTTTTTTTATGAACAACGTTCTGGATTTGATCATGGATACTATCATCATCTGTCTCCCCGATTAAATCAATGATTTCCACTTGATTCTGAAAACGAAGCACGGCTTCACCGTTAAGATTTTCAATAAAGGGAATAGCTCCAGGGGCATTAATGATGCGATGATTTGAATTCAGACCGTTTTGATGAAGTGCAATAAGAGATCTACCGGATTGATGACCTCTAATATCATTACCAACAATCATAACATAGCGAATATGTGGATTTGAAATAACATTAGCAATGATTTTTTCAATGCCGATGTTCTCTGTTTTCAACCGACCGTAAATGGCTACTTGTTCAGTTGGTACAAAATCAGTATTCAGTACGACCACTGCAACTGATCCCTGTGCATTCACTGAGGTGAAATCACCACCCCATGGATAATACTTTGTCATTACTCAATCACTCACATTCAGTTTTAGACCTTTGGAATGATAAATTATGGTTAACAATATCAATCCTCTTATGAAATATACTACTATCATCTATGGCCTATGCTAGAATGAAACAATTTTTATTAATACTTTCACACACCCACTTTGCTGTTATTTATATCACAAATCATGTAATTGAATTTTAACACTGGAGGAAAAAAAGATGATAACCTGGACCTATCGGATACAAGCCATGAATGGATGCATACTCACCAAAAATACCGCATATGCAGAACAAAAAAGTAGACATGGATACCGTGTCTTTTGCAAACGGGATTCATCAATCAATCGATATCCATAATTTTTTTCAATCCTCTCCTTCTTTTTTTAGTATCAATAAATGTTAAAAAGGAAACCCTGTTACCAACGGCAGGGTAATCTAGTATGTCTTCTGAATATATCCGTCAACCAATCGTCAGTGTGCTTGGTCATGTCGACCATGGAAAAACCACATTACTTGATAACATCCGAGGAACAACCGTTGCATCACGGGAATCAGGAGCCATCACCCAGCATATAGGCGCAACTGAAATCCCCATCGATGCTATCAAAAACGTTTGTGGTGATCTCTTAAAAGAAAAACAATTTACTCTCCCCGGTCTTTTATTTATTGATACCCCTGGTCATCATGCATTTACCACTCTTCGATCACGAGGAGGATCACTTGCTGACATCGCCATTTTAATCGTAGATATCACTGAAGGATTCAAACCTCAAACCTTTGAATCCATCAACATTCTTAAACAATACAAAACACCATTCATTGTCGCTGCTAACAAAATCGATGCCATCAGTGGATGGAAACAATCAACAGATCTTGCTAACAAACGTATTGATCAACAACCACCAAAAGTAAAAACAATTTTTGAAGAAAACCTCTATGAACTCATTGGAACCATGTTTGATCAAGGATTTCAAGCGGATTTATATTATAAAATCAATGATTTCAGAAAAACCATTGGTATCGTTCCAATATCTGCTGAAACCGGTGAAGGATTATCAGAACTGTTAATGACCCTTGTTGGACTAGCTCAACGATTCCTTGAAGAAAAACTACACATTGAAAAAGGTCCAGCAAAAGGAACCGTGCTTGAAGTCAAAGAAGAAACCGGTCTAGGTACCACTATTGATACCATTATTTATAATGGATCACTGACCAGCAAAGATACCATTGTTGTAGGAACCAAAGGAGAACCCATTGTTACCAGTATTAAAGCATTACTGAAACCAAAACCACTTGATGAAATCCGTGATCCCCGAGAACGATTCGATAGCGTCACCTCTGTTCATGCTGCCAGTGGGATAAAGATTTCCTCTCCGCATCTAGAGGATGCTGTTCCAGGGGCACCAGTGAGAGTAGCCAATGAAAATCAGGATGCAATCATTGAAGAAGTCCGTAAGCAAACAAAAATCGATATTCATCTTGATGAACAAGGAATCATCATCAAAGCAGATACCATTGGAAGCCTTGAAGCACTCATCAAAGAATCAAGAGATAATGGAATCGAAATACGAAAAGCAGAAATCGGACATGTCTCAAAACGAGATATCACTGAAGCTGAGGCAACAACGGATTTCCTTCAAAAAGTGATTTTTGCGTTTAATGTCCGGCTGCTTCCAGAAGCAAAAGAAGAACTCAGCAAAACACAAGTAGCTGTGTTCAACAAAGATGTCATCTACACTATTCTAGAGGATTACGAGGACTGGCATGCGAAAACAAAGCAATCATTAGAAAAAGCCCGTCGTGAAACATTTGTACATCCTGGTATGATGAAAATTCTACCGGATTGTATCTTCAGAGTAAGTCATCCAGCAATCGTTGGCGTGCGTGTTCTCTCTGGGAGAATTAAACAAGACATTAAACTGGTGAAAGATGATGGGCGAAGCATTGGTCGAATCAAAGGTATTCAATCACAGAATCAATCGGTTACTGAAGCAAAACAAGGGGAGGAAGTAGCTATTTCTATCGATGGAATAACTGTAGGACGTCAGATAAAAGCAGAAGACATTCTTTACACCGATATTCCTGAGGAAGATGCAAAGAAACTTAAAGACATGGATGTGCTCAACATCGATGAGAAAGATGTTTTAGAAAAAATCATAAATATTAAACGAAAAACGGAAAAATTCTGGGGAATGTGAATATTTTTCAATAAAAACTCTAATATATTTCTTGTTGATACGGGTTAACAGATGTCAGTGGATTCTATTCAACAGATTAAACAAGCTGAGAGCCAAGCCCAGGAAATCATTGCACAGGCAAAAAAAGATGCTGAAACAATTATTGTTGATGCGAAAAAACAAGGTCCAACACTAGAAAAAAAAGAAGTAAGCAAAGCAAAAAAACAAGTGGAAACCTTGATTAAAAAAGCTGAAAAAGATGCACAAAAACAAATCCAACAAATCCAGAAAAAATCTGATGAACGCATTCAACAATTAACCTCTCAAGCAACAAAAAAAATAGATGAAGCAGTAACTCTTATCATTGAAGAACTTTCAAAGGAGGAATAATTTATACTGCTCCCCTCCCGGATGAAAAAAATCAGTTGCATCGTGCATCAAGACTACCTTGATTCCGTTATTAATTCACTTCATAAAAATGGACTGATGCAGATCAGTGATATTTCAACAACAGATCCACACATGAAAGAACTTTCGCCGGGACAAGCAGATGCAGAAAGCACACTTCTCAGTGAATACGAAGCAAGATTAACTAGTCTCATTACTATTTTACAAAAACATAGATACCGGGAAACCGGGATAAAAGCGATGCTTCATCCGGAAATCCCAGAAAAACAACCCGTAGAAAAAAACAGTTTAGAAGGATTATACTCTTATACAGAAAGCGGGATAAATTCTATTGAACACCATATTCATCAAGCACAAAAACAATATGATACACTCACCGATGAAATTCAACAACTCAAAGACTATGAAACACAAGCAGGATGGTTTCATTCATTTGATCTTTTTCTCAAAGACATTGGCATATCAACATATGTGATCATCAAAGCAGGAAAAACAACATCTCTACCTCAATTAGAGGAAACAATCAAAGATGAAGACTACATCACTCTTTTTTCAGCTCCATTAAAACAAGGGAAAAACCCTGAATGGGCCATTGTTCTTATCGGACATGAAAGTGTCACAAAAAAAGTAGAACGTCTCACTGCTGAACACATCCAAGAAACAACCTTACCCAGGATAACAAAAACACCGAAACAAGCACAACATCAATTCCAAGAACAAATAAAACAAAAAAAACAAAAAAAACAAAACATCCATCAAAACCTGCAAGACCTCTGCAAAAAACATCTTACACAACTGCTTGCCATTAGAGAAGAAATACAGATAGAACTCATCAGAAAACAACTTCCCTCAAAACTAGCTAGTACTCAACATACCCTCCTCATCCAAGGATGGGTGCTAGAAAAAAACACTGAAAAATTAAAGAAACAACTCAGCCAGGTGACCACTGATCATCTCATCTTTGAAGCAAAAACACCACAAACAAATCCAGATGATCCACCAACCCATCTTGAAACACCATCTTGGGCGGAATCATTCAAAACCCTGCTCAGCCTTTTTGCCCTTCCAAAATATAATGAACTCAACCCTACTATTATGATGGGTATTTTTTTCATTATCTTTTTTGGGATGATGCTAGGTGATGCAGGATATGGACTTATCATCTTTGTTCTCTCTTTAATTGGTTTTCTTAAATTTGGAAAAATCAGTCCCACCATAAAAAACTGGGGATTTATGGGAATATGGCTAGGGATAACAACCATAATCGTTGGAATCCTTACCTACAGTATATTTGGAAACCTCATCCATATCATGATACAGGGTGAAAATACACAACTCCTCTATCAATTCAGCTTTCTTGGCGTTCAATTCCCTGTGGATTCATTAAAAGATCCCATCACTATTCTCACCGCTGCTCTTGTGTTTGGCATCATTCATTTAAACATTGGTGTCATCTACGGAATCATTCAAGATTATCTTCAAGGAAAATACAAAGAAATGCTCACTGAAAAACTCTGCTGGATTCCTCTACAAATCGGTGGAGGAGCTCTTATTGGCTATTTTATTTTAGATTGGACACTTCCCCAACCACTGTTTTATCTTTCTATGGTCCTTGTCGTCATCGGTCTTATCCAACTCATTTATGCCTCCGGGCCCATTGGTTTCTTTGGTATCACTGGTTATGTTGGTGACTGGTTATCCTATGCCCGATTACTCGCTTTAGGCCTTGCCACTGCAGGAATGGCACTCGCATTTAATGTCGTCAGCCAACTCCTTGGAGAAATGATACCCTTTATTGGGATTATCGTAACAATTCTTCTTTTATTCATTTTACATCTTGTGAATCTAGCTATCTCTGGCCTAGGTGCTGGTGTTCACTCATTACGATTACAATATGTAGAATTCTTTAATCGATTCTATGAAGGTGGCGGACATGAATTTTCGCCATTTGAAATCAAACGAAAATATACAACAAAAGAATCAGAACAAAACAATTAAAAAATAGGAGGAAAAAAATCATGACAACCAAAAAAAGAGCAACCATCGGTCTTGTTGCTGTGTTAATTCTGCTGTTCACTGCAGGAATTGCATCAGCTCAAGAGAATGGTGCAACAGAAAGTGATCAAAACAAAACCCTGGTAATCCTTGGCTGTGCCCTCGCAATCAGTATCGCAGGTGTCTCCTCAGCCATTGGTCTGGGACTTGCTGGATCCTCTGCTATCGCGGTGACTGCGGAAAAACCAAATCTTTTTGGAAAATGTCTGGTCTTACAAGTTCTTCCCATGACTCAATCCGTATATGGACTGCTAACCGCAATTCTACTGATGATGGGAGCAGGACTTCTTGGTGGCGGTGAAACGGTAACCATGGGATCACTTGCAGGCATGGGCGCAGTATGGATTGGTCTTGCCGTTGGTGTCACTGGTATCTCAGCCATCAACCAAGGAATGGTAGCATCATCATCCATTAGTGCCGTGGGACGAAACCCAGATGTTGCTGCACGAGGAATTATCTTTACAGTCATGCCAGAAACCATTGCAATCTTTGGATTACTCGTCGGTATTCTTCTGATGACCGGACTAGGATTGCTCTAAAAAAAATAATGCATGTAAATCATAAGGAAATGATGAGCCTATGACGGCAGAAGCAATAATTCAAAAAATCAAAACAGATGCAGAACAACAAGCAAACACCATACGAAAAAAAGCAGAACAACAAGCAACAACAATTACAACAGAAGCAGAACAACAAGCAAAAAAACATGCACAAGAAATTTATGACAATGGTCTAGCCCAAGCAGATAA
The DNA here is from genome assembly GCA_964627915.1 of uncultured Thermoplasmatales archaeon. Lineage (GTDB taxonomy): Archaea > Thermoplasmatota > E2 > DHVEG-1 > DHVEG-1 > EX4572-165. The sequence continues at coordinate 738 of CAZVKY010000034.1, read as the reverse complement.
CAGAAAGAAAATATTAATGTCACAAGCACATCAACAAGCAAAACGAAAAGAGATGAATGCTAAAGAAGACATCATCAACACCTGTTTTAACAAAGCCATCGAACATCTCTCAGATCTGAATGAAAATGAATACAAAAAACTAGTGAAACAATTAATGAAACAAGGACAAAAACAAATCCCAGGAGAGTGCACCATAAAGATTTCAAAAAAAACGGATAAAAAAATCGCAGAAGAATTACATCTTTCTGTTTCTGGTGAGACCACTGCCACTGGAGGCATTATCCTTGTTTCAAAAAATGGATCAATTACCATTGATAACACTTTTGAAGGCATCCTTAAACGAAAAAAACAACACATGAGAGTAACCATTGGAAAACTGTTATTTGGATAAAAAAAAAACAATGTGGAGATGATAGCTATCATAGATATCCTTTTTAACCCTGAAAGCCCCTACCTCTGGCTGTTGATCAGTGCCATAATAATTGGAGCTATCACGGTTATCGCTCGTCCCTTTCTCACCTTTGCAAAATTTACTTATCCAAATGCAAAATTCGAATCCATTGGAAACCCCTTCATCAAAGAAACCAATTTACAACGATATCTAGAAATCTCTGATCTCAGCCAAATGATAGATCAACTAAACAATCAAAAAGATTACACCATCCATGAAACAAATCCAACAAAGATACAAACCGCTCTTGATCATCAATTCATCAACACTATTCATATGATGAAACA
>CAZVKY010000033.1:9111-18385 GCA_964627915.1 uncultured Thermoplasmatales archaeon | reverse complement strand
CGTCCGATGATAACAAGGCCTGCAGCGAGGTTTTTTGCTTCTTTGATGGTTTGGTTTTCTAGTTTTCCTTCTACGGTTTTAACAGAGATATCTATGTCATTCATTTTATTGACAAAGGTTTGTCCAGCAAAGAGAAGATCTCGTTTTAGTTTTCGTGGTGATCGAATGCCGTTTTTATCGACTTCTACGGTGTCCTGCATATCAATCACATAAAGCATGAAGAGCTTCCAGTCAAATGCTTCTGCGAGTTGGATGCTGATGTTTGGTACTTTTTGGTTGGGTGCTAGATTTGAACATACTGCAAGTATTGATTCATGGCTTCCTCCTGCCTCAATCCAGACAGGAACGGTGAGTTCATCAAGGAGTCTGTAGTCGATCATGCATCCTTTCTCATAGCCCATGACCACAAGATCATAGGCATGTTTTTGGATTTCAGTTGTTACAACGCTGCTGAATTCTCCATGAATCGTTTTGTATTTGATGGGGATGTTGTTTTGTTTGAACATGTTTTGTGCATCTTCAAAGACGATGTCATCAGCGGTTTGTTGTTGACTGTTGATGATATCTTTGTGTGTTTCTGTTTGATCGTAATGGGTTCGATGAGTATCTGATCGGTGTTCCATTTGTTGCAGTGGTTTTTCTTCGATGATGTAGAGGAGATGCACGGTTCCTTGGAAGGCTTCTGCTAGAAAGATACTTCGTTTGATGACATCTTTTGAGTAGTATTCAGATGAGACGGGGACCAGGATTTTTTGAAACATGATTTTTTCCAATCCTTTAACTATATTTCTTAGTGTTTTATATTGTTGTTTCTGAATAGGTGTTTTCTTATTTTATCATATTGTTGAGAAGACCCCTTCCGAAAGGGAGGGGATGAATCAACATCTTTTGAACAATCCTTTCCCATAAACTATCAACCTTACCTTTTCTATATTACAATTCAATGTTTCACCAACAATGGTCATAAGCCTAACCCACCTGCCTTTGTTGAAAACACCGTTCACAACACATTCCTTTCCATCCCATTCAACAAGATCCCCGGGCTGCAACCCATACCGTTTTTTCCTGATGCTGGGTTTAAAACCTTTCCGATTCAACTGAATACTACGGTTATTCCGACGACGCTGACCAAATATAAACGGTTCACATCGATGCATACCACTATAACCACCAGCGATCATAAACGCATCATTCCCATGGGACTTACTCAATCCTTCACGGATACGACACTGCTTTGTCAGATACCCAAATGTATGATCCACCACAACATCAGGGAATAATTCTCGTAACTGATTCACCAGTTTCCATCGAACACTACTCATAAACGTCTCCGGTTTAAAAGACCGGGCTTTTTTGTTAACCGGGATGACATCAACACCATGATGATGCTCCTGATGACAGGTTTTACACACCGTGAGAAGTTCATCTGGACGATTTGATGCACCCTCACTACGACCACGGAGATGATGCACTTGAAGAATAGGATCCTTCTTTTTACCATGACAATGCTGACACTCGTGATCATCCCGATGAAGGACATATTCCCGAGTATTCCAAAACCCAAGTTGAGATCCCTGTTGATACTGTTCACCTTGGATATCCGGGTTTTTGATCCGTTGGATATCAAAACCAGCGACTTCTACCCGTATTTTTTTAATGGGAAGCAAATGTTTCAATTTCCATACGACCTGCAGGTGACTATTCAGTTTATGTTGAATACTTGGCGCAAGCCAACCATCAGGTTTTTTTCTATTGTTAAACCGAGGAGGGCGATACCATAACTTGTTCCGTCGATTCCGACGGTACATCCGACGTGCCAACAGTTTCTTTGGGATGTCACCTCGAAGAGTGACTTCTGCGTTCAACACTTCTTTTTTACTCATGGAGTCAACAACACTGACTCCTACACGAGTATATCCACTGTCCACACCCACTGTCAAGGATTGAGTGTGATGTTCACAATCCCACAGGAGTTGAATGGTGAATGGTTTCCGTGTTACTACACGTGCTTTTTTTTGTTCAAGGAGATGACGAGCTTTCGCGGGTTTACACGGCATCAACGGTCGTCCATCCATGTTTAGTACATACACCATGACTTTATGTCCGTCTGTATGTTGACGTTGGTCCACATCGGAGTTGTTAACAACCAGTACTTTACCAGAGTCACTATCCGTACCCTCACGGGATTGTTTAAACCCTGGTTTACAGAGCAGGGAACTTGTGAAGCATTCCCGGGTGTGTTCTTGAACTCTATTGTTAACTGCTACCATTTTTTTTGGTCTCCTAATCAACGTAGAGGTCTTACCCGTTTAGGCAAGCCCTTCCTTTAAAAACCATTATTCTATGGTTTTAGGGAGGGTCGTTGACTGTTGTTCATAGTCCTAGTACTCCCTTCCAGTAGAAAAGGGCGATGGCAAAGATTACAAAGATGCAGATGATGTTTGCGATGCTTCCTGCTTTGAAAAGATCCTTAGTAGTAAAATATCCTGCTGAATAGGTGATGGCATTGCCTGGTGTAGCGATGATGAACACAAAGGCAAGACCACCGCTGAGTGCAATAATCATTGATGAAAGCAGTGGACTGATCGATGGTATCTCTGTTGCGATTGCATAACCAATGGGAAGAAGAACTGCAACAGCTCCAGTGTTTGACATCACATTAGTAAGAAGCACAGTAAAAAGGATGAGTCCAAGGATGATGCTGTAGGGGTTTCCTGAGAGAATAATGAACATGTTTTGTGCGATCCAGCTTCCTGCTCCGGTTTGTTGCATACCGATTCCTAGAGTGATTGCTCCTCCGTAGAGAAGAATGATTCCCCAGGGGACTTTTTTTTCCACATCTTTCCAGTTAATGGTTCCAGTGATAAATAGAAGGATGCTTCCAAGAAGAGCGATGCCTGCAAGACCAAAGTAGGTGTAATGTGAAAAGAATATCCAGAGAAAGATAGTGAAAACCAGGATGCTGAGTACCATTATTTCTTGTTTTTTGAGTGTTCCTTGTTTTGCTACTTGGTTTTCTATTTCGTTTTTTGCTAGGGTGATATCATTGATTTCAATGGGAAACACGATTTGTAGGATAATCCAGACGATGGGAAGACTGATGATGACAACTGGAATTGCATAGATCATCCATTGCACAAAGGTAACCGTGATCCCTGCATCGGAGAGAAAACCGATGGTAAGAGGATTTCGTGCTCCTCCAATGAGGGTTCCAAGGCTTCCAATACTGCAGCCGTAGGCGATGCTGAGTAGGCTTATTTTACCGAAGTTGCTTTGTTTTGGTATCAGTTTCATGGCCACAAGTATTGAAAGGATGATGGGTAGGAAAAGTGCGGCTACGCCATGTTCTGGCATGATAAAGGAAAGCATGGCACAGGAAAGCATGATACCAAAGGTAAAATATCGGGGGCTGGTTTCGAATCGTTTGAGAAAAGCTAGTGCCATGCGTTTATGTAGCCCATGTGTTTCTATCGCTGCAGCGATGATGAAGGCGCCGATGAGAAAGAAGACGGCTTGGTTTCCAAAACTGGAAAAGACTTGTTCAGCGGACATAATACCAAGCAGTGGTTGTAATAGAATAATGAATAGACCAGTGGCAGCAAGTGGTATGGGTTCAGTGATCCAGAGAAGAGCAGCGGTGATAAGGATTCCGATCATCATTTTTCCTGATGTAGTAAGTCCATTTGGTGTGGGAAGAACATAAAAAATGAGAAGAATGAGCAGTGCTATGATGAGAAACACTGCATCATTTCTTTTTTTGTGAATAAAGGGAGAGGTAAATAATGATGTTATTGACATGTTTTAGCATGGTTATGACTTATGGTGTTTTTGAGTGTTACGCTGTTTTTGATGAATGTCGTTGTCGGTAGAGTTCTTTATCCACGGTTTCAATCATGGTCTTAATATCAGCATCTTTGGTTTGTAGAAAAGAGGGGATTTTTTTGATTTCGGTTTCAGGGTTTTTCAGGATTTCATTGTAACTGAGAAAGAGGACATCACAATCTGATCTTTCATTGATTTTTTGTTTGATCATTTGGTTGAGCTTAAGAAAGATTTCTTTTGTTTCCTCACGGTTTTCATCAGTGATCTCTGCCATTTTTTCCATGGAATCAAGGATTTCATTGATGTTTCGTTCTGAGTAAATGATCTTATAGTTTCCATTTGGGAGAAATTTTAGTCCATAAGCAGTGATTTTGATAAAGGTCCCTCTGTATTTTTCGAAAGGAAAACTGTGGTTCATGAGATGATTGATGATTTTTCCACCAGCGAGTTCATAGTATCCTTTGGGATTGTTTTCATCGGGTTTTCGTTGTTCATCAAATGTTACTGGTATGTCACCGTTTGAAAGGATTTGCATCATCATACTGGTCCCTGATCGCTCAATACCTGAGACGATATAGTTAGTTGATGGGTCTAATTCCATGATTTACCTCAAATTCGTTTTAGATGATATGTTTGTGTTGTAATGCTTCAATGACCTGGTTTGCACATTCCTCAACATCATAGGTATCGGTATCAAGGATGAGTTCTGGGTTTTCTGGTTCCTCATATGGTGCATCGATTCCAGTGAAATCCTTGATTTCTCCAGCTCGTGCTTTTTTGTAAAGTCCTTTTGGATCACGGTCTTCACAGGTATCTAATCTGGCTTGACAATGGATTTCAAAGAAATGACCCTCTGGAAGAAGACCTCGGCAGAAATCTCGTAGTTTTTGATATGGTGAGATAAAGGCAGTAAGCGTGATGACTCCTGCATCAGCGAAGAGATGAGCGACCTCGCTGATCCGTCGTATGTTTTCATTGCGGTCTTCTGGGCTGAATCCTAGGTCTTTGTTCAGTCCATGTCGTACATTATCTCCATCAAGAACGTAGGAAAAATGATTCATTTGATGGAGTTTGTAGGCGACTTCATTTGCAATGGTTGATTTGCCACTGCCAGAAAGACCAGTGAACCAGAGTACTGCTCCTTTTTGGTTAAGAAGTTGTTCTCTATCTTTTTTGTTGACTTTGTGATCATGCCAGGTGACATTTGTTGCTTTTTGTTCTTTCATGTTTTTTTCCTCCATTTTTGTTTATTTTTTGCTGAGATAGGTGATGATTTCATCTACGAATGCTTGGGTTTTTTGTTTGGGTAGTATTGCACCAAGGACTTCTTTTTTCCCACCGCATTTGAATCCGTATTGTTTTCCTTTGGTGATCATGGGTTGCATGTCATTATCAATGGTGCGGACGTAGAGTTGGTCTTCATCGTCAAAGTAGCCTTTGTTGATGACCACGGCATCTTGGTTGTTTTTCCAGGCGAGTTTTCGGGTGATAGTGGAGATGATGTTTGAGGGTGTGTTCATGGTTTTCATGATGATACTATCTGTGGTATCAATAGGTTGTGAGAGCAGTGTGTTTATTTCTTCATCGAGTTCCTTGAGATTGTTTTTCCAGGTATTATTTGTTAAGATGGGTCTGGATCCAGGATGGTTTAACAGATAATAGGGTGCTTGTTCTACTGCGGTTTTATCTCCTTTTTTGTAGTTTGAATCTAATAGATAGGCCATAGTGTGTAGATCTTCAAAGGTGAGATCATGTTCTTTACAAAAATCATCAATGATCTGATCGAATTGTGGGTTGTTTTTGATGTTTTGTTCATGATCACCGATGATACCAAGGAGTGCATACAGGTTTACGGGGTTGTTAAGGTAGTCATTGACAATCCAGCTGGCACTAGGGTATTCATCCGGGTTTTCTCCTTTGATAACTGGGTTGTGATGAAAGACTTGTTTGATTTCTTTTCCGAGATGATGATCAAAGATGAAGACTTGTGCGTTTTCTGCTAAGTTAAGTATGTTTTGTTCTGGAAGGCTCATGTCAACGACGATGATGAAATCAAATCCTTTGCATTCGTTGAGTTCTTTTTCGGTGAGAAAGTAGTTTCCTAGGGTTGGTGTTTTGTTTTCAACGATACGTTCACCGATTTGTTCCAGGATGAGTTTTGCACTGCAGATGCCATCGGTATCCCAGTGATGGATGAGCAGGCCTTTTCCTTTGAGGTTTGTTAGTTCATTCATGTTTTTTATTCCTCAAGTTTTATTTGTGGTTATTCGACGAATGGTTGATCGTATTGAAGGATGGTTTCTGCAACTTCCTTTCGCATCATGTCTTCTGGTGGAATTTTTCCTTCTCTGAGAAGAGCGCGGATTTTTTTGCCACTGAAATTGATATGATGTTTTTGATCATGTGGACAGATTTTGTCATTGACGACACTGTTACATTTGGTGCAGCGTGAAAAACTTCTGAAAAAGATGGGTGTGATTCCAAGATCGGGGAATTCTTTGAAGATGTCATGGGCATCATATGGTCCGTAGTAGCTTCCGACTCCAGCATGATCTCTTCCAACAATGAAATGAGTGCAGCCAAAGTTTTTCCGCATGATGGCATGATGAATGGCTTCTCGAGGTCCCGCGTATTTCATACTGGTTCGAAGGATGCTCATCACACTTCGTTTTTTGAGGTAATAGTGTTGCATGAGTGTTTCATAGCTTTTGAGGATGACTTCATCTTTGAAATCACCAGGTTTCTTTTTACCGATGATGGGGTTGATAAAGATGCCATCAACAAAGGTAAGCGCAGTTTTTTGGACGTATTCATGTCCCAGATGAGGAGGGTTTCGGGTTTGAAACGCAACGATTTCTCTCCAGCCTTTTTCTTTGAAAAGAATCCGTGTTTCTCTGGGGTTGAGATGGTATTCATCAAAGGATCTTTTGTTGTTGTTGAGAAGGATGATGTTTCCACCGATGAATTGGTCTTTCATGGTTGAGACGTGGTTGACACCGGGATGATCTGTTTCTGTGGTGGTATAGATTTCTTTTGCCAGTGTTTTTTTGTCATAGCTATAGATTTCTTTGATGTCGAGAAGTGCTTGAACGCCGGTTTCTTCATTTGTGAGAAGTGCTGTATCTCCTTCGTTGAGATCTTTGTTGTTGGTGTCTAGGAGGATGGGTATGGTCCAGGGGATGTCGTTGCTGAGTCTTTTGTGATGGACAACACTGTCTAGATCGTTGTATCCAAGAAATCCGGTGAGTGGTGAGAAGACTCCATTTGCGATGTTGAGAATGTCTTCAGCAAGATTTGTGTTTATTTCTAGTGTTGGAAATTCTTGTAGATCTGTTGGTTGTTTTGCTGCATGTCTGGTGATGAGTTTACTTCCGTGTGGTTGTGGCATTGTTGTGATGCTCCTAGTCGAGGTATCCGAGTGCTCGAAGTCGTTCTTTGACTTTTTCTTCGTCTTCTTTGCTGAATGCTTCTTCTTCCTCTTCTTCTTCTATTCCGGAGATGACTTCTCTGAGGACATAGGTTACATATGAGGAGAGGGAGTTGAATCCGGTTCCTTCAATGCGTTTTTTTATTTTTGTTGCCAGAGGCGTTGGTATTGATATGGTGGTGTATTTTTTTTCTTCTTTCTCTTCTGCCATTGTGTTCACCTAACTATATTTAATTACATTTAATTATATTTAATTATTTTTGCAAGGCTGTAATTATATATCATTAAAAAATGTTTTGGTTTTCTAAAAAAAAGACCTATCGATCATATCCAAACGCATCAAAGGCAAAACCCCATCGAGAAGAAACTTTCTGCCTCACCTCATCACTGATAATATACTGATGTGGATGAATCTCAGATTGAGCAAGTAAATAAGCCTTAAACCGATTTTCAACATCAGTAAACCCATCTAAATCTAATGTATCATATATCCGTTTTAATTCCGGCAATGGATCGGAAACAAAAGCTTCATAACCAATCTCAATCAAATGATCTTTGGGAACAAGTTTTCTTTCTTCTAAATATGTTCTATACATATGCTCATACATACCCAATAAATGCTCTTCAACTTCATCAAAAGAAGGAGGAGTCTGCAAACAATACAGAGGAATAACGATCTTCATGAACCTAGACATGGAAAGAAATTGATGATAGGGATTCCGATGAATATGAACAAACTTTGCATCTGGAAACATTTCTAATAATAGTTTGATTCGAGCAGTGTTACTCGGGTTTTTAAGTAAGAGACATCGTCCATTATTTTTTATCGTTGCCTTGTTCAAAAGATAAAGATATGTTTTTTTAAAATCATCTTTTACGGATTCCGAGACATCATCCAACCAAACATATCGATCATATAATCGCATGTTTCTAGGAAAACACCAACCATGATAATAGGAATAAACACTCATCCCTCCAAGAGCATATTCGTCTTCCTGTGGAAAATCTGCTCCCATGAGAACATCATCCATCGGCCGTTTTTTAGGAAGACTACCTGCAACGATTCCTTTTAAAAGTTGTTCATTTTTAAGAAAGATCCCAGGTGCATAGGCATCGAAAGTGGAGAAAAAACCAAATTGTGAATCTTTTGAAAGCATATTATGTAAATATGTTGTTCCACCACGCCAATGACCCAGTAAGAATAATGGTGGATGTTTGATGATGTTTTTGTCTTTAATTTGTTTCATTGATTTCCGATCCCGGTAACGAAATAAAGAAAGAATTCCAGAAAGTAAAAAACTGTAAAAAAGGCGAGGTAAATAGGGAACAGATATCTGAAACTTGTTTTGTTTTAACAATGAAAGTAGTGTTCTAATATCTGCGCCAGCAAGTGGTTCTTTGGTGACTAATAATGATTTTTTATGTAGGTCAATAAAGCTCATTGGTTTAATACAAAAGCAGCAGTTGATTATAATGGTTTTTAATCATATGTTAAAAAGGATGAGAATCATTTAAAAGTAGATAAGAAATGTCGTCTTGTATTATTGATTCAAGTGGAGAGGATCGAAACGGTGAAAAAAACTGATATTCGCATAGCTATCCTGCGTATTGAAGGAACGAACTGTGAACAGGAATCTTTTGATGCATTTGAAAGACTTGATACCCGTCCAGAGTTTGTTCATTTGAAACAATTGCTGCATGTGGATTGTTCAAAAGATGAAGAACGTAATCTTTCTGATTTTCATGGTCTTATGATTCCTGGTGGTTTTTCTGCTGGTGATTATATTAGAGCAGGAGCTATTCTAGCAGCTCGGATGAAAAGTAAACTACAAAATCAGTTGGATTCATTTGTGGAAAATGGTTATCCTATTCTTGGTGTTTGTAATGGATTTCAAGTGCTCATTGAATTAGGACTTTTACCAGGAATATCAAAGGGCATTAGTCATATTCCAAAAGCCTGTCTTCATATCAATGATTCAAGCCGATTTGAATGTCGTCCCACATTGTTAAAACATGAGAATAAGG
>CAZVKY010000033.1:0-9011 GCA_964627915.1 uncultured Thermoplasmatales archaeon | reverse complement strand
CGTTGTTTGTTCATCCAGTTTTTTTAGAATTTTTGTTATCTCTGAAAATGTTTCCTCTACCGGTGGAGAGGTATCAATGATATACCAGTGTTTTGTTAAAAGTAATGCTTTGTTTCTCACTTTTACCAGGGCATCATAGGTTTCAAAGATTTCAATCTCAGATCGTTTTTTCACTCGCCTCATTAATTCTTCTGGAGATGCATCAAGAAAAAACATATAAGGAGATATGGGAACGAAATGTTTAAAAAACTGGTATCCGAATTTAACGATTCGACGGGGTAGATAGGCAGTGCCCATAAGATAACGAACCATAATCAATGTTCCCGGTTTATTTGGATGATAATATTTTCGAATACTTCGAAGAACATCAAGCATATAATAGATGGATGCTTTGATTTTGTTTGTTTTTCCTTTTGTTAATAAGGCCTTTTTTGCTTTTCTTCCAAAATAATTATCAGTTGCTGGATGAGATCGAAGTAACACTGGTTCATGGTTTTTTTCATAATAGGTTTTGATTAATTCTCCATGCGTGTCTTTTCCCACAGCATCAAGTCCATCCACAATGATTAATCGCATAATTTATCCTCAGATAATAAACACATACCAATAAAGAAAGGCAAGAACAAAGGGAACAGTAAGATTATCAAGTCCTTTTGGAGTGAATCCTTCAATGATTGCTCCAACCGCTGCAAACAACGCAAGTATCACCATAAAAACAGGGGTGAGTGCTGGAGATGATCCATCTATGTAATGATAGAAAACAACAGCAATCATCATAGTGATAAGAGTAAAAAGAAACATGGCAAAGGTGCCAATAAAACTTTTTTTATCTCCCGATATATTATAGATATGTTTTCCGTATTTGATACCAATAAGAGAAGCAAATCCATCCCCATATGACATAGCAAGAATCCCTATCGCGATGACCACCATATTATCAAAAAAAAGATAAGCAAGCACTGTCCAAGTGATTGCATAATACACCAGTCCCATACTGTGTCCAGCAGACGAGGTTCTGCCTTTTATTGATTTAAGTGGCGTATAGGGACTCATCAGAAAAGTAAACAGGATAAAGGGTCCAGCAGCGATAAATGCCATGATTTCTTTGGTAGCAAACACAGGGAGAAGAAAAGCAATGTTTCCCACCATGATATGCAATACTTTTCGACTGGTTTCTGGATGATTGGTGAGAACTTTTTCAGTGATAAAAAGTAACACTAAAACATAAAGATAAACAATGAGAACCCCTAGTAAATCATTGTGAAACATGGTTGCGCCCTTCTGTTATCAGTATTCTACCCTATAAATGCTCCTAAAAAAAACCCGAGAAGACCCACAAAAATAGCAGCTAATGAAATTTTTCGATACCTGGGCATATCAATGGTTTTGTTAAGAAGCAGTTGAAAACTGGTAAAAACAAGTAAAAAATCAGTGATCAGAATGAACCCAAGATAAACCATGTTCTGATGGTAAAGCGGGAACTCTGTTGAAAAAAACGGTAAAAAACTCAGGATCACTGCGATGAAATAAAAAAGGGAGGCAACAATATTTGATTTTTGTATACCAATGTAAAGTGGAAATGATTTCACACCTCCTGCTTGATCTCCAGTAAAATCCATCACATCTTTCATGATTTCTCTTCCAGATCCTGCAAGAAAGGCAATTGCTGCTACCATTAAAACACCCGGATCAATTGCTGTCGCAGTTGAATCAACAGCTGCTGCACCAAACACAAAAGGAATAGCCATCACATAAGCAATATAAAAATTACTGAGTAATTTGATTTTTTTCAGATAGACATCATAAAAAATAGCAAAAAGAGCAGTAACAAGAGCAATGAGAAAACAGGTGAAGTTCACAAAATAGGAACAAAGTATCCCCAGTGGGAATAATAAGAAAAAAAGATATAATGCAATACGTGGTGAGAGATCACCGCGAGCAAGAGGTCGGTCAAGTCGATTGTTTTGTTTATCTATTTCTACATCAAAATAATCATTTAAAGAAAAAGTGCTTGCTTCAAGGAAAAGTGCAGTGAAAAAAGTAAGAATAATATTTTGAACAGGTGGAAAGGTTTCATTCTGAGATGCAATAAGAGAACCAATGAAAATCCCAAGTGCTAGCATGACACCATGTTCAAGACGCATGAGCTCCCAGATAGCTTTAATTGTTTTCATCAGGAGTAATGGTATGTTTTTAAAATCATATAATGGTTTTGAATAAAAAACCATAAGAAAAAGAAAAACTTTTAGCCAGATATTCAATTAACTTATCTAAAAAATGTGGTGAATATCAATGGAATATAAAATAACAGGAGATAATTTACAGCTTGTTACCCTTCAGCTTAACCCTGAAGAAAAAGTCTATGCAGAAGCGGGAACCATGATTTACATGAGCGGTAACATGAACATGGAAGCAAAAATGAGAGGGGGGTTTCTCAAAGGTATCGGTAGAAAATTCGCTGGAGAAACAATGTTTTTGACAGAGTTTACAACCGCTGGTGGAGAAGGAATGGTTTCATTTGGTGGAGCAGTTCCAGGGACCATAAAAGCATTAGACATTCAAGATGGGAAACAATGGATGGTGCAAAAGGATTCATTTATTGCCGCTGAAGATAGTATCGAAATGAGTGTGGGTTTTCAAAAAAGATTAGGATCAATGTTTTTTGGTGGAGAAGGTTTCATTTTGGAAAAACTTGCTGGACAAGGAACTGTTTTTATTCATGCATCTGGAGATTTTGTTGAATTTGATTTACAATCAGATCAAATATTGAAAGTTGATACCGGTAGTGTTGTTGGATGGGAAGAATCCATTGATTTTGATATCCAACGAGTGAAAGGAATTAAAACCATGTTTCTAGGCGGAGAAGGATTATTCCTTACCACATTAAAAGGACCGGGAAAAGTCATTTTACAATCGATGAACATTGCAAATCTTGCTGCTGCTCTTGCACCATTTATGCCTCGATCTGGAGGAACATCTGGTAACAGTGGCGGTGTGGTCGGTGCTCTGCTGAATGATTAGGAGTTTTAAACAATGATGAAAGGTTTAGCAGCTGTTGCATTAGCCGCAATTATTTTTGCGGCTGCTCTTTTTCTCATCCTGAATTTTATTGGGGTTATTGCTATCATTGTAGGAATGTTAGCCATTGGTTTCATTGCAGTAGCTATCCTCATAGTTATTTTGTTGTTTATCTTTGGTTTTCTCACTTTTTTTGCATTGGTCTATTATATGATTGAGAAAAAACCAGAGGTAACATCCGGTAATTATACACTTGATATGGAAAAAGGAAAAGACGAATGATAACCAGCCGAAAATAAAAATTTGTTTTTTATTTTTTTTATTTTTTTTGATGTGGTTCAAGAATGACTTTCATGGATTCATCAGCTTTAGCGACTAAACGAAATCCTTTTTGAGCGTCAGTTAATGATAGTCTGTGGCTGATAAGATCTTCTACGGTAATTTTTTTTGAGGCAATAAGATCAATTGCTTCCATGATATCTCGACCAGCCCCAGCATACGTAGAGGTAACTTGTATTTGTTTATTCCACAGTGAAAAGAAATCAAGAGGTATTTTTTCTCCTGGTGTGGTTGGTGCAAAAAGCATGATGGTTCCACCTGGTTCAACACAATTGAATGCTTGATGAACTGCTGAGGAAACACCGGCAGTTAGCACCACATAATCAGCAAGTCTTCCATCATTATGTTTCTGGATGTGTTCAGCGATGTTTTCTTTGGCATGAAACACATGATCTGCGCCAACTTTTTTTGCTAGTTTCATTCGATAATCAGATAGATCCGTGGAAAATAATGTTGTTGCTCCGAGTGCTTTTGCTAGTTTTATATGAAGTAATCCTGCGATTCCGCTTCCGAGAACAAGCATGGTTTTTGCTGGTTTGAATTTTGCTTTGTGAAATCCTCTGATGACACAGGCAAGTGGTTCGATAAAGGTTCCTTCATCAAAACTCATGGTATCAGGAAGTTTAAATGTTCCACGGTCAACATTAATCGCTGGAACTCTGAGGTATTCAGCAAATCCACCAGGATAAAACTTGGTTGAATGAAGAGTGTCACAAATCGTATGTTCACCTTCCAGACAATACCGGCAGGTGTTACATGGCACATGATGAGTGACAAAAACGCGATCTCCGTTTTTGAATGTGTCAACGTTTTTCCCTGTTTTTTCAATGATTCCCGCGATTTCATGACCTAGAACAAGTGGTGCTTTTTTGATGCGGTACCATTCCATGACATCACTTCCACAAATCCCACTTGCCATAACTTTTACTAAGAGCTCATCATCTGAGATGCTGGGAATGGGTTGTTGTTCAATGCGAACGTCTTTATTGTTGTAATACACAGCAACTTTCATAGTTGAGGAAATAATAATCACCATATAGATGAATACGAGCTGAGTCAAAAATATTATGCAAAAAACATGGAAAATCATGAGATACTTTTTTTGTTGATAAGCACATAAAAAGAAATAAAAAAGAACCGGTATACTCTGTAGTGGTGAGTGTAGATGAATATTGGTCTTATTGTTTACTCCAAATCAGGAAATACCAGACAAATAGCTGAAAAAATAAAGATAAACATTGAAGAGCAGAATCATGAGGTTGAGTTAATGAATATCAACCCTGAAAAGCAACCGGGTTTTTTCAAAGCTGGGTACTCTGCAATTCGTCAAAAAACGCTTCCTATCACTAATGATTCACTTGATGTTTCATCATATGATATCGTGTTTATTGGCACTCCGGTTTGGGCGGGAAAACCCGCACCTTTTATCAAAACGATGCTTGAGAAAACCATAGGTCTTGATGGGGAAAAAACCGCGGTGTTTATTACCTGTGGTGGTGGAGAGAAACCAGGATCAGACGTAATTGAATTAATGAAATCATATGCACAGCAGAAGGGAGCTGCTGTAATGGATGATTCATTGATAGTTCATATGAGTAGGAAAGGTGAGATAAAAAAGGAGATTCCATCAGTTGAATCATTTGTTTCAACGGTAGTTAATT
The DNA here is from genome assembly GCA_964627915.1 of uncultured Thermoplasmatales archaeon. GTDB lineage: Archaea > Thermoplasmatota > E2 > DHVEG-1 > DHVEG-1 > EX4572-165. The sequence goes on along the minus strand of CAZVKY010000033.1, from coordinate 3,993 downwards.
CCAAATAAGCAAAGGTTTACTTCTTTTTTTATTTATTTTTTTGTTGTTTTTCTTTGAAAAGCGCATAGGCTTCTTTGGGATCATATTTTTTGTGAACCACGGCATTGACCGCTTGAATCATAGCTACGGGACTCTTGCTTTGAAAGATATTTCGACCCATATCCACCCCGATTGCACCAGCTTCTAATGCATCAGAGGCCATCTGCAGGGCATCTTTTTCTGGTTGTTTTTTTCCACCAGCAATAACAATGGGCACGGGACAGGTTTCAACGACCTTTTCAAAATCCGGGCAGAAATAGGTTTTCACAATATGTGCACCGAGTTCAGCGGCCATACGGCTGGCTAAACTAAGATATTTTACATCTTTTCCTAAACCACGTCCCACCGCGGTTACCGCTAATACGGGTATACCGTATCGTTCACATTGATCAATGTAGTTGGTCATTCCTAGAAGGGTATCTCGTTCAAAGGATTGCCCTACCAGAATGGAAAAAGCAACGCCAGAGACGTTTAACCGGATGGCATCATCAATGTCAACCACCGTTCCTTCATGGAGTAAATGATCTTTGTTAAGAATACTAGTACCACCAGATACTCTAAGGACAATGGGAATGTTCGTTTGTGGATCAATATAATTCCGAAGAGCACCACGGGTGAGCATCAAGGTATCTGCATATGGTAGCAGTGGATCAACCATAGTATTAATGTTTTCAAGTCCTGTAGTTGGCCCCATGAAATAGCCATGATCAACTGCTAGCATAACAGTTCGGCCATCTTTTGGTTTGATGATTTTTGAGATTCTATTTTTCATTCCCCAGTCCATAGGATTGTTGCCTCCATATGTTGTTGGTAATGAAGAAAACATTATTTAAAATATTGCCGATGAAAAAAACGGTTGAGGATTAGTTTGTTAGAATCATAGTATGGAATTGATTTTTTATACTGTCGGACTGTTACTTGTTTTTGATGACTTACGATATTATTTTTAATAATGAAAAAAAGAAGTCTCATGTTACTGATTCCGTTTTAAAAAAATTACAAAAAATCGTTCCCAATGGAGTTTCAACCTCTGAAACTAATCGAATTATTTATTCCAAGGATTATATGCCTATTTCACTTCGTTGGTTTATTGATGGAAAACTTCCCTCATTAGCTGATTGTATTGTATGGCCAAAGTCAACAAATCAAGTTGCTCGCATTCTTTCCCTAGCATCAAAGGAACATATCCCTATTATTCCCTATGGCGATGGTTCAGGTGTGCTTGGTGGTGCAATACCCATAAAGGGTGGAATCATTATTGATAGTAAAAAAATGGATAAAATCATTGATATCGATGATAAAGGTTTAATGGTGACTGCTGAAACAGGTATTAATGGAATGATTTTGGAACGAAAATTAAACCAGAATGGATACACCATGGGTCATATTCCTCAGTCATTGTATTGTTCAAGTCTTGGTGGGTGGATTGCTTGTAAAGCCGCTGGGCAGTTCTCCACCAAATATGGAAAAATCGAGGATATGCTCATTGCCCTTGAAGCAGTACTTGCAGATGGAACGATTGTTTCTTCAAAACCTGTTCCTCGTTCATCAACTGGCCCAGCTGTTGAGCGGTTATTTTTAGGATCAGAGGGTCGACTTGGGATGGTGACAAAGGCAACAGTAAAGATATGGCCGTATCCTGAAAAAAAAGTGCTTTTATCCTTTGTGTTTAACACTATAAAGCAAAGCTTAGATGCTGTAAGAAAAATCATGCGGAAGAATGTGTATCCAGCGGTGGTTCGTATTTATGATAAAAATGAAACCTTACGTCATTTTTATGAATTCCCGGAGGCAAAAGATAAAGTCATGCTTGTTCTCCTTATGGAGGGAGATAGTCAACTGGTATTACTTGAAGAAAAGATTTCCACTCAGACCTGTGAAAAAGAAGGAGGGGTTTTTTGTGGTGAAAAACCCGTGAAACGATGGTTGAAAACAAGGTTTTCAGTTCGTGAATCAAGTGATTTTACTCCACGTGGTTTTATCTTTGATACCGTTGAAATTTCTGTTGGTTGGAAGAATGCAAAAAAGATGTATACAGAAATGATTCAGGCTATGAGATCAGTGAAAGGTATTGTGGTGGCATCTGCTCATGCATCTCATTTTTATCCTCAGGGAGTTTGTTTTTATTTCACCTTTGGTGGAGTTCCAGCCAAGAAAACCGATCCATTTGAGTTCTATGAATCTGTGTGGGATATGATGATGAAGACCTGTATTGAGAATAATGGTTCAATAAGTCATCATCATGGGATTGGAATGATGCGATCAAAATGGTTGCCTGAGGAGATGGGTAATCGGTTTACCATGCTTTCCTCCATTAAAGATGCACTTGACCCACATCATATTATGAATCCCGGGAAAATGGGGGATGAATAATGAAGAAAACAAAAAAATATGCTTGGGTGATGGATGCGTTAGGTCAAAGCTCGTTATCGGTGAAAGCTCGTGCGTTGAAGTATTTTCTTCGTGGCAAAAAAGAGTATCTACCCAAAAAAAAGATGGATGCTGATCTTGATTCTTTGATAAAATGTGGATTATGTCCTAATATGTGTCGTTTTGATTGTCCGGTTGCTGAATCGGCTAAATCAGAAACATTGACTCCATCAGGGAGAGCTCGTCTTTCTTTTTTGTTTGAAACAGATCATTTTGTTGATGAAGAGCTCATTGATGCATTGTATGCTTGTTGTGCATGTGATGCTTGTAAGAATTGGTGTCCCTTTGATTTTTCATTAGGTGATCTGTTAAAAGGGGTTCATCAGGATATTGTCTCAAAGGATTTAGTGCCCTCCGCTGCTGAAGAAATAAAAAAGACGTTGGTAAAGGATCATCGATTGAACAAGCAAGCACGACAGATATCGGCAAAAAAAAGTGATGAAAATGCATCGGTGTTGTATTTTATGGGTTGTAGCGTACAGGATGATCATCCAGAAATTGCAGAGGCAATGGGTCAGATTTTTGATAAAGCTGATATAGCCTATACCACGCTTCAGGATGAATGGTGTTGTGCCGCTCCGCTTTATAATCTTGGTTTTATGGATGAGTTTAAACGTTTTGCTGAAGAAAATAAGAAAAAACTAATGGATACTGGTTGTAATATCCTGGTTTGTAGTTGTCCAACATGTGCATATATGTTTGAGCAAATCTATCCAAAACTTGGTGTTGAACTTCCAATGAAGATTGTTCATTCTTCACAATATCTATTTGATGTTCTTGATAAGCAAGATCTAAAGATATCAAAGAAATATGAACAAAAGAAATTTGTGTATCATGATCCTTGTACTCTTGCTCGAAAATTAAACATCACCTCAGAACCACGAAATCTAATGAAGCAGATAACAGGTTTACCGGTTTCTTTTCCCTTTTGTGAAAAGGAGTATACGCATTGTTGTGGGCGTGGTGGTTCTCTTTTTCATACTCATCCAGATCTTTCAGAAGAAATCACCAAACATCGTATCAATGAATTAACAGAGAAGACAGATTCCATTATCACTTGTTGTCCTAACTGTAAATCTGCGTTTCAACGAGACGAGGTATCGGTTTTTGATCTCTCCGAGTTAATTAATGATAGTTTCAAAAAAAAATGAAAAAACCCTAGTTTATTTGAGTTGACCATGTATGCATGCTGATATTGTAGTTATTGGTGGAGGACCCGCAGGCCTTGCAGCTGCTGCTCAGGCTGCAAAGAAAAATGTTGAGGTGTTATTACTTGAAAGGGAAAAAGAACTTGGTGGGATTCTTCCTCAATGTATTCATATGGGTTTTGGAAATTTTGTGCTTGGGAAAATGCTGACTGGTCCGGAGTATGCTCATCATTACATCAAAAAGGTGAACAAAAAAAATATTTGTATTAAAACGGAAACGATGGTCCTTAAGATTCAGAAAGATAAAACGATTATTGCTATCAATAAAAAAGAGGGATTATTTAAGGTTCAACCAAAAGCCATTATCCTTGCGATG
>CAZVKY010000032.1:0-18438 GCA_964627915.1 uncultured Thermoplasmatales archaeon | reverse complement strand
CACGAGGAATATGTTTAAATGCATCTTCAACAGCCTGAGAAAAGATGTGGCCCTCTTTTTTTAATTTTTCAATCAAAAGCTTTTTTTGTTGTTCAACATCCATAGGTACCAATCTAGATAACATAAATGAAAATCATACATAAAAGCTGTGTGGCATCAAAGCAGAGTGGAAGCATCAGTGTTTTTATAGAAGAATTGCTTTTCACCACCTCATCAATGGGAAAAAAAGCAATTATTGCTCTCGGTGGCAACGCACTTATCAAAAAAGAGCAGCAAGGAACTATTCATGAACAATTTTCCAATACCCGCGAGGTTACCGTTTCCATAGTGAAGATGATCCAAGATGGATACAATCTTGTTATCACCCATGGAAATGGCCCACAAGTAGGTGCGATATTATTACAAAACAATGCAACAAGAGACATCCTTCCCTCTATGCCACTTGGTATCTGTGTTGCAGAAAGTGAAGGATTCATTGGCTATATGATTCAGCAATGTTTAGCAAACGAATTACAGAAAAAAGGAATAAAAAAACCAGTTGCAACCATTATAACGCAAGTACTTGTCGATAAAAATGATCCTTCTTTTACTCATCCTACTAAACCAATTGGACCATATTACTCAGATTTAGATAAACAGCAGCTTATAAAGGATGGTTATCAGCTCACCAAACAACAAGATGGATGGCGTATCGTTGTTGCCTCACCAGATCCAAAAGAAATAGTAGAAGGCGACATCATTAAAACCATGTTACAAGAGGATATTATTGTAATCGCTGCAGGTGGAGGTGGCATGCCAGTGATACAAAAAAAAGACTGGGGGCTTGATGGTGTGGAAGCAGTGGTTGATAAAGATCTAGCTTCAGAACGACTAGCTGAATCAATAAATGCAGATCTTCTTCTTATTTTAACCAATGTTGAATATGTGTATCGGAATTTTAATACTAAGAATCAACGAAAAATAAAGAAAATTTCATTAGAAAAAATAAAAACATATTATGAGAATGATGAATTTCCAGCGGGGAGTATGGGACCAAAAATCTTAGCAGCAATTCGTTTTCTAGAAGCAGGTGGAAAACAGGTCATCATCACTGATGTCAGTCATGGATGGGATGCAGTACAAGGAAATACTGGAACACATATTAGCAGATAAATCATCTTTTAAGCAGGGAGATTTATAAAGTATATCCTGCATTTCGGTTTTTACATTATGGATGTCGATTCAATACAAAAACAAATCAAAGAAATCGAAGATGAGATATTCAACACTCAGAAAAACAAGGCAACAGAGCATCATATTGGAAAACTAAAAGCAAAAATCGCGAAACTGAAAGCACTTGAAGAAAAACGAAAAAGTGCTGGAGGATCAGGAAAAGGGTTTTCTGTTAAAAAAAGTGGTGATGCTACTGTTGGTTTAATCGGGTTTCCCAGTATTGGGAAAAGCACATTATTAAATCAACTCACGGAAGCAGATAGCGAGGTTGGTCACTATGAATTTACCACACTTGATGTCATTCCAGGTATGCTGAAATATAAAGGAGCAAATATTCAAATCCTTGATCTCCCTGGTTTAATCTCTGGTGCATCAAAAGGAAAAGGAAGAGGACGAGAAATTCTTTCCTCGGTTCGAAATGTTGATCTTATCCTTTTTATCATCGATGCAAAACATTTACATCATCTGGATTTGATGACCGCAGAACTTCATCATGCAGGTATCCGATTGAATCAACGTCCGCCCGATGTAATCATCACTTCTACGAAACAGGGTGGCATCACCATTCAATCAACAGTGAAACTTACGCATATCTCACAAAAAACCATTCGAAGCATCGCTGCTGAATATGTCACCAATGCAGATATTATCATTAGAGACAATATCACTGAAGATCAACTCATCGATGTTTTTGTACAAAATAGAACCTATCTTCCCGCAGTTGTAATCCTTAACAAAATAGATCTATTACGCAAAGACAAAATAAAAGAACAAATCAAAAAAATCGAAAAACAAGGATGGGTGGTCGATGCTATCTCTGCAAAAAAAGGTGAAGGTCTCACCGAGTTGAAAAACCTTATTTTTTCCCAGCTTCAACTTATTCGTATCTATATGAAACCACAAGGAAAAAAACCTGATTATTCCGAACCAATGATCCTCACCAAGGGTGATACCGTAGAAACCGTTTGTAAAACCATTCATCGGGATTTTAAAAAACGATTTCGATACGCTCAGGTCTGGGGAACATCAGGAAAATATCCTGGACAAAAAGTAGGCCTTGACCATATCCTTCATGATAAGGATGTGCTCACCGTAATTATCACGCATTAACTGGATAACAATATTTCAGCTTGTTTAGCAATATATTTTGCGTTCAACTGATATTTTTCTAATAAATCAACGGGATCCCCACTTTCACAGAACTGATCTTGAATACCCATTCGTTTAAATGGAATTGAAGTAGAATACTCAGCTAAGGTTTCAGCTACAGCTCCACCAAGACCACCAATGATAGAATGCTCTTCTGCAGTAATCATTGCATTTGTCTTTGCTGCATATTTTTTAATGAGTGCTTCATCTAATGGTTTAATGGTATGCATATCAATGACTGCTGCATCAATTCCTTTCTTTTTTAATAGTTTTCTTGCATCCAATACTGGATCAACCATGGTACCCGTACCAATCAGGGTAACATCATCACCCTCTTCAACCATTAATCCTTTTCCAAGTTGCAAGGTATTAATAAATTCCTTTCCATATAAAATCGGTGCGGGGGCTCGGCCAATACGAGCATACATAGGACCAGTGTGTTCAACCATAAGTTCCACAATACGAGCTGTCTGTGTGTAATCACTTGGGGCAAGCACGGTCATATTGGGTAATACCCGCATTAAGGCAATATCTTCAATCATTTGATGACTTGCACCATCTTTACCGACACTAATACCACCATGAGTTGCAAAAATCTTAACATTCGCCTGAGAATACGCTAAATCCATCCGAATCTGATCATATACTCGGCCAGTGGCAAATACTGCAAAGGTACTGGCAAAAGGAATCTTTCCACAAGAAGCAAAACCAGCAGCAGTGGAAATCATATTTGCTTCAGCTATACCCATTTCAAAAAAACGATGAGGAAATTCTTTTGCAAACATTATTGTTTTTGTTGATTTGGAAAGATCAGCATCCAGCACCACAATATCTTTATTTTTCTTGCCAAGACGTACTAATGTTTCACCATATGCTTTCCGGGGATTAATAATCTGTTTTTTCACCATATTTATTCCCCTCTCAGTTTTTTCTCTTCAGCCTCAAGTTCCTCAAGCGCACGAGCATGTTCCATTTCATTTGGTGGAACACCATGGAAATCAACATTATTTTCCATAAAGGATACCCCTTTTCCCTTCACCGTATCAAGAATAATTAACGATGGTTTATGTTTTATTTTATCAGTATCCTGCAATGCCCGAAGTATATCACGGATGCTATGACCATCAATTTCAACAACATGCCAGCCAAAAGCTGTCCATCTATCTTTAACTGATTCTAATTTCAATACATCTTCAGTATTTCCATCGATCTGTAGATAATTCCTATCGATAAGTGCAGTTAGATTATCAAGTTTATAATGAGCAGCGGCAGCGGCAGCCTCCCAAATTTGACCTTCATCAGTTTCTCCATCACCAAGCATCACATATACATGATACTCTTGTTCATCTAATTTTCCAGCAAGCGCTATGCCATTAGCAAAGGAAAGACCGTGGCCTAATGAACCGGTGGATGCTTCAATACCCGGTGTGTACAAACAGACAGGATGACCCTGAAGCATACAGTTTATTTTTCGGAGTTTTTTTAGTTGTTTTACTGGAAAATAACCAAGTTCCGCAAGAACTGCGTATAATGCAGGAGCAGCATGTCCTTTACTTAAAATAAATCGATCACGTTTTGGATCCTTTGGTTTTTTTGGATTATGCTTCATATGAGCAAAGTAAAGGGAAACCACTGCATCGACGGCAGAAAGTGAGCCACCGGGATGACCAGATTCTGCTCTAAACAACATATCAATGATGTGTTTTCTAATGTTTACTGCGGTTAAATCGAGTTTTTGAATGTTTTTATCGTCCAAGGCTTCCATCTGATCCCCCTAAGTTAAAAAATTGGGCCATTGAATAAGGCGAAATGAATACTCTTTTTGTCTAAATAGTTTTTGTTATAATGAAAAACAACGAATTCTACCCTATAACACAATATTAAAAAAACAACTAAGATTTAATGTACAGTAATCTTTTTAAAAAAACAGAGATAAAAGTTCATTTATTACAAATGTAATTACCCGAATAACATTATTCAATTTTTATAATTTCAACGATAGATTTTAAAAGTGGCAGTTTAATAGCATTCTTTGAACGCATATGGTTTTAGATGATCTTGGAAAATCATTAAAAGGCACTCTTCAAAAAATTGCTAGTGCAGTAACGATTGATTCCAAACTGGTGAAAGAAGTCGTTCGTGATATTCAACGAGCACTTCTCCAGTCCGATGTCAATGTAAAGCTTGTCCTTCAACTTTCTAAGAAAATAGAGAAAAGAGCATTACAAGAAAAACCACCAGCTGGAATGAGCAATCGAGAACATGTCATTAGAATTGTGTATGATGAATTAGTTCAAATTCTTGGAGAATCACGGGAATTACCCATCAAAAAACAAATAATCATGATGACGGGACTGTACGGTCAAGGAAAGACCACCTCATGTGCAAAATTAGCTATTTTTTTCAAGAAAAAAGGGTTACGACCCGCACTCATTGCTGGTGATGTTCACCGGCCAGCAGCATATGATCAACTGAAACAACTTGCTGATAGTGTAGAAGTTCCTTGTTATGGTGATAAAGAACAATCAGATGCAGTAAAGGTTGTGAACGAAGGTATCAAAAAATTCAAACGAACCGCTGATGTCATCATTGTTGATACCTCCGGTAGACATAAACTTGAAGATGATCTCATTGAGGAAATGACTGCGATTTTTAAAGCAACAAACCCTGATGAAAAACTACTTGTCATGGATGCAGCAGTAGGACAACAGGCGGGTTCACAAGCAAAAGCATTCAATGATGCGGTGGATATCACAGGCATTGTGCTGACCAAACTTGATGGAACTGCGAAAGGAGGAGGTGCACTCAGTGCCGCATCCGAAGTTGGAGCACCCATTGTTTTTATTGGAACAGGGGAACATCCAACTGATTTCGAACGATTTGAGCCTGCTCGATTCATCTCCCGACTGCTCGGCATGGGAGATATCAAAACCCTGCTTGAAAAAGCTGAAGAAAGTATGAAGGGAAAAGATACTGAAAAAGCAGCTCGCCGGATGATGTCAGGGAAATTCACGCTTAATGATATGTATGAACAAATGGATATGCTCTCTGGTATGGGACCATTAAATAAAATCGCTGAGATGCTGCCTGGTGGTCTCTCCGGGAAAGTAAAAAATGTTGATATGGATGATACTCAAGATAAACTGCAACGATTTCGGATTATCATGGACTCTATGACCAATGAGGAAAGAGAAAATCCTCAGATTGTAAGAGCTTCAAGGGTGAAACGAATCGCTCGTGGATCTGGTGTAGAAAACAAGGACGTCAAAGAACTCCTAAAATATTACAATATGACCAAACGAATGATGAAAGGATTTTCCAGTAATCGAAAAATGCGGAAAAATTTGATGAAACAATTACAATTTGGAAATTAATTTATAATCCTTTTTTCTTTTGGTTTTTTATGCTTTTTACAAATGAAAGAGAGCTTATCAATAATGGTAAAACCAGTGATTTAAAAAAGAAAAGAACACATATTTTGAGGATGCTAGAATCAGTGATTGCATCTGTTGATCCCTATCAAGCAGTAAAGAATTGTTTTCAGGAAAACTTACTTCGACTGGAAGATACATCCTATCAGTTTAATGATTATGATAATATTCATGTCATCGGTTTTGGAAAAGCAAGTGTTGGCATGGCACAAGCAATTTGTGATTATACCTCAATAACATCTGGAGCAGTGATCACCAATGATAAAAATGCTCAGATTACAAGCAAAAAAATGTTAACTTTCCATGGTGGCCATCCCCTGCCAGATAAAGAAAGTATACGAGGAGCAAAATATATTAAAAACATCGCCTCAAACTGTGAAAAAAAAGATCTTCTCATCGTCCTTATTTCAGGTGGGGGATCAGCATTACTCTGCTATCCACGAATTGGTTTATCAGATCTACAACAAACCACAAAATTAATGCTCGCATCAGGAGCTACCATTGAAGAAATAAACACCATACGAAAACATCTTTCTTTTGTGAAAGGAGGTCAACTTATCAAGTCAACAAAATGTCCCGTGGTCTCACTGATAATTTCTGATATCGTTGATGATCCTATTGAGTTTATTGCCTCTGGGCCCACTGCTGCAGATTCAACAACATTTCATGATGCAAAACAGGTATTTGAACGCTACAAGCTGTGGAATGAAATACCAAACTCAGTAAAAACCATCATTACAAAAGGTATAAATCATCAATTACCAGAAACACCAAAAGCAAATAATCCCATATTTCAGAGGGTACACAACTCAATCATTGCTAACAATCAACGAGCCTGTGAGACCACGAAAACAACAGCAGAAAAACTAGGTTACCACCCCATCATTCTAACCACATCTTTAACTGGAGAAGCAAAAGATAAAGGAAACTGGTTACTCACAAAAGTAAAAAAACCATCCTATCAAGATCATGATGTGTTTATCATGGGCGGAGAGACAACCGTCACTCTTCATGGTTCAGGTAAAGGCGGACGAAACCAAGAACTGATACTTGGATGTCTTCATGAACTGGCTAAAACAAAGGGAGTAATGGCATCATTTGCAACAGATGGGATCGATGGAGCAAGCACAGCAGCAGGCGCAATAGCTGATAACCAAAGCCTCAAGCGATGTAAAGATCTTCATCTCAATCCTGATACTTATTTACATGATAATAATTCAAATGCATTGTTTGATCAACTTCATGATCTGTTTCTCACCGGGCCAACTGGAACAAATGTAATGGATATCCAAATCTTGATTCGTTCAATACAAAAAGAGTGAATCATCGGATGTGACTACCTTTATTAACTAGAGCGTCTATACAATTTTTGCGCTGAGAGGAGCAATTGGTGATGTACATCTGTAATCATGGCCATGATGGGATGAATACTAATTCATGGGTTTTTAGAAGGAAAATGGCATATATTAGCAAAAGATATATAAATATTAAAGATATAAATCGAGAACGTTATATATAAAAGGTGATAAATAGTATGTATGGGAGTCAACCATCTAAACAATTCATGGTTTTTATCATCACATTTCTCTTATTATCAATAACCATGATAACTTTTTTTACTCCTCATTTACAATCAGAAGGAGGGTTACCATCACTCATCGATCAAAATGATGGGTTTTATTATAGCGATACTTTTTCTGAAATATCCTCAAGTAACCTTAATCAAACGGTGATATCCTCAGGTAACATCCTGCTAGATCCACAAGGAACCACGGATTATATTTATGATTTTTCAGATTGGACAAATGCTTCATCAAATAGAGCATATTATTACAAAACCATTTATTTTCTTAATTTTTATCCACCCAGTTCACATATCGCCCGTGAAAATGAACTTGGGAATGCAGACTATACTCGTATCGCAACACAAGATTCAAACACTTATCCATCATTAACAAGTGGACAGGCCACCTCCCGGCAACAAGTACAACATTATCGATTCAAAATCACTCAGGATATTGAATCATTAACAAAACTTGGTCTTTATTGGCATGGAAAAGCTGAAAACGACTTGAAAATAACTCTTTATTACTGGCAGCCATTTAATTTCGGAAATTTTGGATTGTGGCAAAAAGCTGATGAAACAACATCAAATGGTTCTTTTGTCTCCCTCAGACAGAATTTTACTGGTGACTTATTTGTGGATACCGATGGATATATTGATATTTGTGTGGTTCTCACTCCTGCATATAGCACAAAATGCACATTGTATACGGATTATGTTGATGTCAGCTGTCAAGGTTCCGGCTATGCCTCAAAAGGAACAGTACAATCAATACCTATTCAACCAAATCATATCGACAGATGGGAACAACTCTATTGGAAAGACTTTGAAGAAAGTCAAACCAGCATTCAATATCATCTCCTCTATGAAAATGAGACAGGGATCCTTCATTATGTCGATAATAGTTATGTACCAGGGAATCTCAATGGATTAAGTCAATCACCCGTTGATCTCTCCAGCATCCCAGCATCATATAATCTTACCATACAAGCAGATCTATCAACCGCAGACCTTTCATTTTCTCCAACTCTTTATCACTGGGGAGTAAGCTGGCAAACCACTGAACATCGATGGCAAGATAGTTTTAATTCAACACTAAGAATTGATAAAGAACAACTCGAAAACATAGAGATAACAGCAGGGAATGCGAATTTAATTCCAGTGGCGAATCATTGGCCAATGTTTGCTGGACCAACAGCAGCAAACACCAGATCAAGTGAGGGAGTAGGACCCGATGATGATCACACGAATCTTGCCTGGTATTCAGCAGTTAACACCGGCGGGGAAAACAAAAATCCAGTTGTCAAAAATGCTAACCTGTATGTTAGTTCTCAAAATGGTGAAAAAATCTACTGTTTTGATGCACAAGCAAACACGGGTACAATCACATTTAATCCAGTTGAAGCACAAGGTGAAATACCATCTCATCTTATCAAAAATACACCATTAGTTACCGATGATTATGTTGTTATAGCAACAGGATCTTCAACAAAGGGAGGAGGCATTGGAAATAAGATTTATGGATTTGAGCATAATCTAGGAAACAGTCCAGAATGGACCTTTGATTATGCATCTGTTAATACAAATAATCCATCCATTTGCTACCATGCATCACCGATTTATTCAGATGGAAATATTTATATTACCAGCTGGAGTGGTGATGATTCAATACTGAGTTCTATTTGGAATTATATCAATTTTTCAAAAGGAAATAATATTCTTCTGAAACTGGATGAAGATGGGAATTACGAGTGGGAATATGCTCTTCCTACAGGTAGCTTCTGTAGTCCTGCGGTAAAAGATGATATTATTATTGCTTGTTGTGATCGAATAAATGGTGATAGTGTCTTTGCTGTTAACCATAATGGTGTTGAACAATGGAAACAAAACATTGGTCCTGTCGGCTATGCATCACCAGTTATCTATGAAGATAAGGTTATCGTTGTCACCAAAAAACCAACCATGTTACCAGTGACTGCACATACCGCCGTGTATGCTCTTAATTTAAGTGATGGAACCATCGTTTGGAATCAAACCATTGGAGATAATACTGTTGAACCATATCAATATGCTGGATATAATACGCCTACCGTAGCTGAAGATATGGTTTTTGTCTGCTCACCAGATGGGACTCTTTATGCGTTTAATATAGATAATGGAAGTGAACTTTGGAAGAAAAACGTGTATGCAAAAGGAATTTTTTCCATGGATTACTTACTTTCCTCCCCGGCCTATGCAGATGGCATCATCTATATCAGTACCCCTGATGGAACCATGTTTGCTATTGATGCTGAGAGCAATGAAACGCTTTGGTCCAAAGAAACCATTGATGGAACAGGCATCATCTCCAGCCCAGTTGTTGTGGATGGATTAATTTATTATATCGAGAAAAGTGGTAGCATTCAATGCAGAGGGGACCTGCAACTTCCCCCCGGAGAAAAAATCGAGGGAGTACTACTCTCAAATCCGATCCATTTACCCGAAGATCACACATATATATGGAAACGATTTTATGCTGATTATTCCACTACAAATGGCGATATCACCTTTGATATCATGGATGAAGATGGTGATACCACGCTTCTTTCAGATGTTGAAGATGGACAGAGCATCTCCACGGAGACCATTAATGCTCATACGAGGATTCGGTTAAAAGCTGATTTTAGTGCTAATGCAGATGGTGATGTAAGTTTACATGAATGGGCGGTCACATATGAAAGAGAAGGTGGAGATGAAAATGAGACCATTTTCTTTGAAAATAGTTTTATCTCAGCGGATATCCCACCGAATTGTTCCATTGATGTGCGAAATGAAAACATCGGTCTGTGGAACACGTCAGCTGCCTATGAATTAGAATATCGTAATGCAACTGGTGAACAAAGCACTGAATGGATTTCTACTAATTGCACCGGGATAAATGGTTCAACTGCTCGGGAAACAATTACTGCAAACCTAAGCATGCTCAATTTCACGGAAAATATCACTCAATATCAACAAATAAGATTTAAAATAAAGGATAGTAACGGTGATGAAACAATCTCAGAATGGCATCGATTTTCCGATATCATCTATCCAGATGAAGCAAAACCATCCTTTGATGAAACTGGTTTTATACCATCAACTGGATGGGTGAGTTCACCAACACCAACCTGTCAACTTCCGGTCATCGATAAAGGAACAGAGGGTAATATTTCAGGGTTAAATGTTTCATCAGCTACGTTTACACTTAATTATACTGATAACACTGGAGAGCAAACCGACACGTTTGAAGCAAGTTGTAGTGGATCTGATGGAACCAAATCAAGGCAAACTATTACTGCAACTATTTCTGATATCAATGATAGTGAAAACATCACCGATGTCTCCGCCATACGGTTTTCCATTGAGGATATGGCTAGAAACAGCAATACATCAAAGTGGTTTAATCTTACGTTAGATGATGAACAACCGACATCTCAGATTTCAAATACGGCTGATATCCCTGCGGTAACAAATGAAAGTCCAGTGATTGTTGAAGCAACAGCTGAAGATGATCTCAGTGGTGTTGAACAAGTCACGTTGTATTACCGGTTAACCACGTCAGCACAATGGAATAGTTTTTCATCTGATAGTGCTACACCATATGAATGGGATTTTACTATTGGACCAAATGATGCCGGGGAATATGATCTTTGCACTATTGCAACAGATAAAGCAGGTAACGATGAATCATTTCCATCAACACCGGATGTTACTTTTTTATTTGATCCAAATCCACCAAATACACCGACGTTTGCTGATGAATACCGATTCACTGAAGATCAAATCCCAGTGTTTGATGATGTTACCTTCACCGATGATTATCAACTCAAACAAGTCTCTTACCGGTTAAACTTTGAAGGATTAAATGAATGGACCACCATCAACACTGAAGATCTTAGCGTGAAAACATATACTCCTACATGGAATCTCACTGAAACACAGTGGAATCAAATGCAGGAGGATGAAACATATTATCTGTATTTCAAGGTGATTGATCTTCTTGGAAATACGTTTACAACATCATCGCAATCTGCTGCTTTGAAAATCATCAAAGATTTAGATAATGCGACACCATACGACCCTGATCTATCTGATTTTGATAATTGGCATTGGAACAATGAATACACCATCAAAGTAGACGTCAATGAATCAAATCTTACCTACATCCAACTTTGGTATCAGTTTTCATCAGATAATGAGAGCTGGTCAAATTGGACCCAGTATGGTGATAATCTTACAGTTGCACCTTTTGAATGGATCTTTACCCTTCCAGATGGTAGTGGTTATTACAATTTTAGGACAAAAGTATTTATTAGTGAAGGATCAGAGTTTTATTCAGAGGAACAAATGGTAGAGGTAAGCTTGTTTCCACTTATGGAACTGATTGTACTAATTATGCTTGCTGTTGTGCTCTTTATTGTTTCTGCATTACTTTTCAGTAAACGAAAAAAGATGAAAACACAACGATAAACAAGGTATCAAATTGCTTTAGACCGATGAGACAATTATTTACTACTGCTCATCACTTTTTTTCTCTTTAGCAGCATCTGTTTGCTGTGGATAAAACGTAAAAAGCAGGTCCTTTAACTCAGAAAGACCCTCTTTTGTTTCACAGGAAATACTTAAACTCGATGAATCCGTTTTCAGCAGATCACTTTTCGCTTCAACTAACACTAGAGGAGCAGAAGAAAAAAGGGATTGCACCCTATGAAGGAGTTGTTTTTGCTTTTCTAATGGATAACCACAGGTTTCCGAGGGATCAAGGACAAAAATGATAACATCAGCAAGATAACGCAGGGCAGCAACAGCGAGTTGTTCGATATCATTTCTTTTTTGTTCCGGTCTCTCAAACAAACCAGGGGTATCAATCAGCTGAAAACGAATGATTTCAAACCCATGGGTTCGCTGCATATGACCAACATGAATCTCTTTTGTGGTAAAGGGATATTGAGCAATCGTTGGTTTAGCCTTTGAAAGACAACGAAGAAGAGAAGATTTCCCAACATTTGGATATCCGCTGATAACCACCGTTGGCATATCAGCAATATCTGGAAATTTTTTTAAGGTTTTCTGAGCTTCATAAAGCAAAGCTAATTCATCATTGATTTGTTTTAACACACTGGTGATCCTTCCATGAATCTCCCGTTGCTTGCTTTCGATATAATACAAATCCTTTGATGTTTTCAAAGAGCGAAGTTGAGACCGATGAATCCGTTGAATAGTTTTTCTTGCCCAATCAACAGCACCTAGAGCTTTTCTTAATTTATCTGCATCAATCTGAATACTAATGAGTTCTTGATAAAACAAGGATAATTGATCAATAGATGGAAATTGTTTAACATAAGAATCTAACACTGAAATTATGGTGGTGGAAAATGAATCCATTCGGGCAATAATAGTTTTCTTTTTTCGATAAAACCGGTTTTTATCAGGAATCTTTTTTTTACGAGCTCGAGCAAAGGCACGTTGAATTATCTCATCAGCGGATTCAACAGTTGGAATATTTCGAAACATAATCAAACAGGGCTTTATGGTTCACTAGGTAGATTAACATATTGGTAAAAGCATAACATCGATGAAAAATATTTTTCTAAAGGGTTTTACTGTTCAATTACCATTATAAATGTTGATATGTTTCGCTTTTTGGATACCATTTCAGCGTTTAAATAAATGTGAATATGTTATCTCCTATGGATGTGAGGTTAACCATGAAATCATATCTGCTGCAAATGTTAAAAGAAATCGCCCTTCTCGGTGCATTGAACAATAGAGTAGAGATTTCATCTCTTGATTTAGCTAAACAACTTCAAACCAGTCAGCAAACCGCCTCCCGTTATCTTTTAGAACTGGATAAACAATCGGTTATCACTCGGGAGATGGGAATAAAAAAACAACTCATCAAAATAACAGACAAAGGTAGAAATCTTCTAAAGGATGAATACCATCAATATCAACATATTTTTGATATGCCAACACGTATTCATTTTAGTGGAACAATCACTTCAGGTATGGGAGAGGGAACCTATTACATTGCTCAAGATGGATATGTCAAACAATTCAAAGAAAGACTCGGATTTAAACCGTACCCTGGAACATTGAATGTGAAAATCAAGGAAATAGAAAAAAACAAACTTCGCCTTATCAAACATCATCAGGCAATCCATGTTGATTCCTTTAAAACAAAACATCGTACCTTCGGTGATGTGAAATGTTTCCATGCAACGGTAAATGATACCCCCTGTGCCCTCGTTCTTCCTCTACGTGGTCATTATTCATCAGTGTTAGAATTCATTGCCAGAAAAAATCTGAGAGAAAAAATAGGCTTAACGGATGGAGACACCGTAAAAGTCACTATTGATCTTGAAAAACAGGAATCATGTCTATGAATAATAAAAAAATATCCGAGCTTCTCTGTACCATTGCGGATTTACTTGGCATTCAGGGTGAAAATTTTTTCAAAACCCGAGCATATCGAATGGCTGCACAGACCATTGCTGAGCAAAATGAAGATATTGAAACACTGGTAAAGGAAAATCGGCTTGAATCATTACCACATGTGGGAAAAGCCATTGCAAAAAAAATCACTGAATATATTGAAACTGGAAAAATCGCCTATTTTGAGGAGCTGAAAGAAAAAACACCTTTAGAACTTCTTGATCTTTTAGCTATCTCTGGACTTGGACCCAAAAAGGTGGCTAGTCTTTATCAAAACCTGAATATTACTACTATTCAGGATCTCAGAACTGCCTGTGAACAAGGAAAACTTCGTTCACTGGATGGTTTCGGAGAAAACACTGAGAAAAATATTTTACGGGGAATCAAACTCAAAGAAAAAACACAGGGACGATCCCTTTTAGATCATGCCTATCATCAGGGTAAGCAAATTGTTTCGTATCTTGAAAAAGACCAAAAGGTGTCTCGTATTAGTATCGCGGGAAGCCTTCGGCGAATGAAAGAAACCATTGGTGATATTGATATTCTGGTTTCATCAACCGATCCAGATCACATCATGAACACCTTTGTTTCTTATCCCGCAGTCAAACGAGTGTTATTACAAGGAAAAACAAAAACCAGTGTGCTACTAACAGATAACATTCAGGTTGATCTTCGTGTGGTTGAACAGAAAAGCTTTGGATCAGCACTTCAATATTTCACCGGATCAAAAGAACATAACGTTGCATTACGAGCTATCGCTATTAAACAAGGATTTAAACTCAATGAATATGGATTATTTGATAAACAAACAGAGAAATTTGTTACAGGGGAACATGAAAAAGAAATCTATCAAACCCTGAATCTAACCTTTATTCCCCCAGAACTTCGGGAGAACAGAGGGGAAATAGAAGCAGCTAAAAACAATCAACTCCCCATCCTTCTCAACCATGAAGACATCCGTGGTGATCTTCATGTGCATTCCAATTATAGTGATGGAGCAGACAGTATCAAATCAATAATAAACACAGCTGAACAACTTGACTATGACTATATTGGTATTGCTGATCATTCCCAATCATTGAAAGTAGCACATGGATTAAGCCCAGAAAAAGTAAGGAAAAAAAGAAAAGAAATAACAGAGTTAAACAAAAAAACAAAGATACAAATTTTTTGTGGAACAGAATGTGATATTCTCCCAGATGGTCGTCTTGATTATGATGATGAAACCCTTTCTCTTTTTGATTATGTCGGTATCGGAATTCATAAAACATTTAAAATGTCAAAAAAAGAAGCAACACAACGGATCACACAGGCCATGCAGCATCCACAGGTAACGTTTCTAGCTCATCCCACCTGCCGAATTATCGGTCAACGATCACCTTTTGATCTTGACATGGAACACGTTCTTGAAACCGCGGTTGAAACCAATACGTTTCTTGAGATTAACTCATTTCCTGATCGACTTGATCTTACAGATAAATGGGTGAAACGAGGAAAAGAAATCGGGGTGAAATTTATCATAGG
The DNA here is from genome assembly GCA_964627915.1 of uncultured Thermoplasmatales archaeon. Classification (GTDB taxonomy): domain Archaea; phylum Thermoplasmatota; class E2; order DHVEG-1; family DHVEG-1; genus EX4572-165. The sequence goes on along the minus strand of CAZVKY010000032.1, from coordinate 3,102 downwards.
ATCAGATGCTCATGTAACAGAGCATCTGAACTTTTTATCCTATGGTGTGGCCGTTGCTCGAAGAGGATGGCTTGAAAAAACAGATTGTCTAAACACTAAATCAACAACGGAAATCGCAGAGTTGTTCGAAAGGGAAAAATCATGAAAAAAGAAATCGCTGAAAAAAAAATAAAAACACTTCGAAAAGAACTCACTCATCATAATTATAAATATTATGTTGAAAACAATCCGGAGATCTCTGATTATGAATATGATCAACTCCTAAAAAAACTAGAGAAACTAGAGGAGAAATATCCGGATCTTATCACTCCTGATTCTCCGACACAACGAGTAGGGGGTGAACCACTTGATGAATTTCAAACCGTGAAACATAAAATCCCTATGCTCTCCCTTGCTAATACCTACAATGAACAGGAACTCATTGATTTTAATGAACGAGTAAAAAAAAATGTGGGATCCGTTGCATATGTAGTGGAACCAAAAATCGATGGTGCAGGAATCGCGCTTTACTATGAAAACGGTGTTTTCATCAGGGGAGCAACACGAGGAGATGGTATTAAAGGTGATGATATCACACAGAATCTAAAAACCATACATAGTATCCCTCTTCGATTACAGCATAAGACACTTTCCACAGTTGAGGTACGTGGAGAGGTGTTTATGAGCAAATCCGGATTCAAAGAATATAATAAAGAACAAATCAAACAGAATAAACAACCCTTTGCTAATCCCAGAAATGCGGCAGCTGGATCCATCCGTCAACTTGATCCATCAATTGTCGCAGAACGACCCTTGGATGCTTTCATTTATCTTATCTCTTACACTGAAACATCATTTGAAACACAAGAACAAGCTTTAGATGCTTTAAAACAAGCAGGGTTTAAAACAAATCCGCTTGCTAAAAAAGTCGCAAACATCAATGAAGCAATCAAGTATTGCAAACAACTAGAGCAAAAAAGAGACAGCCTTGATTATGATATTGATGGAGCAGTGCTCAAAGTTAACAGCATCGAAAAACAAGAGAAACTAGGGGCAACATCAAAAAACCCACGATGGGCAATTAGTTATAAATTCGCTGCACAACAAGCAACCACCACTCTCAAAGACATCGATATTCAAGTAGGAAGAACGGGTGTGCTCACCCCTGTAGCACTATTGAAACCTGTGGATGTCGGTGGTGTGACTGTATCCAGAGCAACACTTCATAATTTTGATGAACTGAAACGAAAAGACATTCGAATTCATGACACGGTGCTCGTGGAAAGAAGCGGTGATGTTATCCCACAAGTAGTAAAAAGTATCACCGAAAAACGCACTGGAGCTGAAGAAAAAAAACCGATACCAGAAACCTGTCCCATCTGCCAAACACCAGTGAAACATAAAACTGGGGAAGTGGCCATTCGCTGCCCGAATAAGATGTGTCCAGCCCGACTAAAATGGCGGATGAAATACTATGCATCCCGGGATGCCATGGACATTGATCATCTCGGTGAATCAACCATTGATAAACTCCTTGATCAACACATGATCGAAAACGTAGCAGATCTCTATGATCTCTCCAAAGAAGATATATTGAAACTGGAGGGATTCAAAGAAAAATCAGCAGAAAACCTGATCTCTTCAATACAAAAAAGTAAACAACAAGATCTTTCACGGCTCATCTATGGACTAGGAATTCGTCATGTGGGAAAATATGCTGCTCAACTCCTCGCTAGTCATTTTTCATCCATTGACCAGGTCGCTGAAGCAACAGAGGAAGAACTCAAAGAAATCGATGGACTAGGGGAAAAATCAGCGGAGGCAATCGCTACCTTTTTTACTTCAGAGGAAAACATCACTCTTATCAATCGGCTAAAAGAATATGGTGTGAACACGGTTTCAAAACAATCAGAAAGCAATCAAACGTTACAGGGTAAAAAATTCGTGTTCACTGGATCGCTCAGTCTTCCCCGATCAGAAGCAGGGGATCTGGTTAAAGAACATGGTGGCATGGTGACATCTTCAGTAAGTAAAAACGTTGATTATGTTGTGGTCGGAGAAAAACCAGGATCAAAATATGAAAAAGCAAAAAAACAAGGAGTCTCCATTATCAAAGAAGATGAATTTTTATATATGACAAAAAAAGAAAAATAAAACGTGATAGATATGGAATGCAAAAAGAATCAAAACAAAGAAAAATACTGTAATTGCACCTATTCATGTGAGAAAAAGGGAACATGCTGTGAGTGTTTACATTATCACCGTCAAATGGGAGAACTACCTGCATGTTATTTCCCAGATGACATCGAAAAAACCTATGATCGAAGCATTGAACGCTTCATCCAAGTTTACCAAGAACGTGGACGATGGTGGTAACCATTAGTCACTCTGCATTAATCATTCTTTTGAATGGTTAAGCTCAATGATTCGACTTCTTCATCGACTCCCTTCAGCGTGGAGACCATACCAATTAACGAATTGTAAATAAAATCTCGGGGAAACTCAGTTAATGGTATCTTTTTGCCATTTATTGTTAATTCAACTTGAGGATTCATAGTTATGTTCCTTCCTTTTCAATTTGTTTTTCAATAAAGCAAATGACTTTATTAATGTCACCATCAAAAGTAAACATGGTATTAGCCCTAACCGGTGTTTGATCATTCATCCGAATTTTTGGTATTTCTAAATCATGAGCTCCTTCAACCAGCACAACATCAAATTGATCAATACAACAAATTATCCGTTGAATCTTTTCAAAGGAAAGATGCTGCTTCATTATAAAAGAGGTTTCTACTGCAGTATCAAAACAAATCAAAGATGCCCCAGCCTGAGCATGTTTCCAGGTATCAGTCTCAGATGAATCAATGGTATATGAATGAGATGTTTGTTTTATTGAAGCCAGTTTAAAGCCTTTCTTTGTTAATTGTTTAATTATTTGAGTAACCAAGGTTGTTTTTCCTGAGTTAGAAAACCCATAGAATCCTATGTACACAGGTGATTTTATCATATTATTATCCCTACTGATCTGTATCTAATTTTGATAACAAATTTGCTGTTTTATCCAAAATGGGTAGTGTATATCAATCATGGAATCGCCACCTTGAATGTAAGTAATTCTTCTAA
>CAZVKY010000031.1:11225-18880 GCA_964627915.1 uncultured Thermoplasmatales archaeon | reverse complement strand
TTGCAGAATACTGTCTATTTTTTCACTGATGGTATCATATTTTTGGGATGTTTCGAATGGTTTTTCTGGCTGCTGTTTTTGGTTGAGAGGGATCGTAACATAAAATGTGCTTCCTTTCCCATGACCGGGGCTTTCCACCCAAATCCTGCCGTTATGGATTTCTACAATGCGTTTGCAAATGGGCATACCCAGGCCACTACTATCAAAATCATGGCGGGATCCATCTGCTTTGTAAAATTCATCAAAGACTTGATTTATTTCTTCTTCGTCCATCCCGATTCCTTCATCAGCGACTGAAATAGTAACGCGTTCAGCCTCTTTTTTTGCTGTTATTTGGATTACTCCACCGTTCGGACTGTATTTCACGGAATTGTTCAGCAGATTGGTGAAGAGTTCTTCCAGTCGAAGTGTATCACCTACTATGCTGACGTCTTCTGGTATGTGTTGTTCAACAGCGATGTTTTGATTTTTAAAAAGATAATGATTCGTTTCGATTACTTGATTGAACAAGCTATGAAGATTCACGGGTTCAAATTGAATGTTGACGTTTGGTGAATTAAGCCTGGCGAGTTCAAGGGTTTTATCTACTAAATTTCTCATATAGCCAACATTGCGTTCAACGACTTCTAACATTTTCTTATCATTATGATTCGGTGTATGTTTTTTGACCAATGGGACAAGATTTGTAAGAGGGCCCAGTGGGTTTTTCAGATCATGACCGAGTTGGTTCACAAATTGATCTTTTTGTTTCAAGAGTTTTTCAATTCGTTCTGTTCGTTGTTTTACTTTTTCTTCTAAATTTTGATTCATCTCAGATAATTCTTTCATGGCTGTATTTCGTTGTATGACAACAGCAGATTGATTGCAGAATGTTTCAATAATATCTTTGTTTTTAACCACCACATGATTATTCGCGATGATGATAAGGCCGCCGAACACTTTTCCTTTTTCTTCCAATCCCATAACATAAATTTGATCCAAGTTAAGTATTTTATTGGCAAACGTATAACTGCCTCTGGGAAAATTAGGAAGAATTATCTCCTTAAACTCTTGACGACTTATTTTTTGTAATGTGCCTTTCTTAATTGTCTCACTATATTTTTGATTATCCACTTTAGTTGAATATTGTGTGAGATCAATGTTAAGAAAACCAGATATTTTCTTTAAAATATCCGTGTAACCAACAGCTTGTTGAATACTAAACTGATGGCTTTTCATATCAAAGGTGTTGATGACAACAAGACAATCCCCTGCTATTTCTTCTATTCTTTTTGTGATGTAATTAAAGATATCCTTTTTTACTGGAAATCGATTGAGTTCATCAGCAGTTTTGGAGAGAAATAATGATTTTTTCAGTAGTTTTTTTTCTTTTTGTTGAACCTGTTTTCTCTCCGTGATATCTTGGAGCATTTCAATAGCTCCCATAACATTACTTTGCTTATCTTTTAATGGTGAGGCACTGAAATGCAACCATTTTCCCTGCTTTTTCATATGGGGGAAAAAATCCTCAGCTTCAAAGGAATGTTCAATGATTGATTTTTTATATTTTCCATCATAGAAATTACTAATTGTTTTTTCATTTGCTTCATCAACAACAAGATCAGCGATAAGTGGGCGTTTTTGATGATAAAATGCTTGCCAATGATTACTTGTTCCAATGATTTTATCCGGGGAAATAGAGGTCAGCTTTGATAATGCCTGGTTCCAATGGGTCACTCGATGGTTTTTATCGATAACAAACATGGGTATGGGACTGTTTTCAATGATATCAACAAGGGTTTTTTTGCTTTCTTTTAGTTTTTCCTGTATTCTTTTTCTTTCAGAGATATCCCTAAATACGACCATATCTGCTTTTTTGCCTTTGTATGTTATTCGCTGTGCGTTTACTTCAAAAGGAATCTTTTTTCCATCTTTGGTTAATGCCTCAACCTCATATGGTTTCACATCCACTCCGGCCATCCGTTTCATCAGATTTTCAATGCAGACGGCTTTGCTTTTTGGTGTGAGAAGTTTTGTGGTCAGGAAATTTTTCCCAAGAATCTCCGTTTTTTCATATCCAGTGTACTCCTTTACTTTACTGGTAAGTTCAATGAATTTTCCTTTTCGATCAAGAATCATCACTGGATCAGCCATTTGGTTGAAAAGAGTTTGAAAAGTTTTTTCTCTTTCACTTAAAATTGTTTTTGTCTGTTCCAGTTCTTTTTTAATGGAAAAATAATTTGATATCATTGATTGATTTTTCTGGGTTGATGGTTTCGTAATTTCAAAGACAAGAATCAAAAATATGTTTCCAGTGAAAAAACCATAGATGGATATTCCATTGTCCAAATAACCAATAAGACCTATTCCTCCTGCAAGATAACCCAATAATGCAAGTAAAAAGATGATATCAGCTAGATATTTATATTTTATTGAATTATAAAACGCAAAAAGAGTTATTTCAATTCCAAAAATAAGGCTGATTTGTCCTAAATAATTTGTTGTAAAAGTTGGATTGATAATACTTGCAGAAAAGCTTGTAATGCATAATATGGAAAAAATGGTAAACATATTATTTGAATTGATCTTTTGAATGTTTTTCTCATGGACCGCGATGGCAAGAGCAAAAAGAAGGGGGAGAAATGACCAGTATTGGATTGCGGTAAAGACATTGATCGGTGTTTGGCCAAAAACAGATGGAGTAATCACCTCGTAGAAATGTGAATAGGAAATTATTAGGAATCCGAGTGAAAAAATGAGTTTTCTTTTATTGTTATCTTTTCGATATGCTAAATAAAAACTAGCAGCGATAGCGATTTGAAAGATGAAAAGGGCGAACCAACCGATTTCATTTATCAATACAGCCATCTCTTTTTCTCCCTAGAAAACCATAGAAAGGTGAAAACAACTTTTACCCATGCACATAGTTTGGAAATCCAGTGAAGATATTAATATATGTCGAAAAATAACAATATCACATCCTTTAAGGTTGTTTATTAAAATCCATCATAGTGACATTACCAGTTTGTAAATCCGCGATTGGTAATTTAGCAGGATCGGGGACGAAATTTAGCATTTTTTGATAAGAAGTCTGTGCTTGCCAGCTTGATGCATTAATGAGGGTGACACCACGGTATTCACCAAGACTTGCAAGATGCACATGACCTGTTACAAAAATATCAGGAACCCGATCAATAACCATGTAATCCCTATGTTCCGGTGCCAATGGTGTGTATCCACCATAGATGGGTGCAAGATGATGTTTCTGTAGCATCACTTTCATGATTTCAATAGGTTCATTGTATTTCAGATGCTGAATGTTAGTGGCAAAATCAAGCAAGCTTTGTCCATGATAGGAAAGCAGTTCAACATTATGCAGGGAAAAATAAGATGGATTTCCAAGGAATGTAACCTCATTTGCGTTGAAGAGCTGGCAGATTTCTTTTTCAAATGTTGGTTGTGGTTCAGCGGGTCTCACCGCATCGTGATTACCTGGTTGAATGATCAAGGAAATATGATCTGGAATACAAGATAATTGTTCTGCTAATGATTCATATTGTTTGTAAAGATCAGTGATGGATAATTCATGTTCCTGATTGGGATAAATACCAATGCCATCTACAACATCTCCGGGGACAACAATGTATTTGATTTTCCCAGCAACATCTTTTTGCCGGGAGTTTCCCAGGTTTCCATTGATCCATTTCAAAAAGCAGCTCCATTGTTTCTCTAAAAAATCCTTACTGCCGATATGAATATCTGAGAGAAAGGCAGCATACAACGGAACATCAGCTGTATGTCGTTTGTTGTTCAGACTGATATCAGGATACACCACATGATTAATGAGAAATAAATCGCCATGTTTACTTTGCTGACCAGTTACTCCAATGATTTCATCTGGGACAATGTTTTGTGCGGTATCAAACACTTCTTTGAATTTTTTAAGAACGATACAGGTCACTGTTCCGGTGTCATCTTCTAGTTCTACGAGTTTATGACCATTGGCTGTAGTGCGAACTTCATTGACAATACCTACAAGTTGAATATCCTTAATCCCGCTTTTCTGCATTCGATTTATGGGGATGACATGAGCTAGTTCTCTTCGTTGTGTTCGTAATAGTTTACGGAGGAGATCAAAACGGTCTGCGAAGAGTTTCATAAAATCTGAGGTTGTTCCTTCACAAGTGCTCTGACCAGTGATATCTTTGAGTATTTTAATTTCTGCATCATATTCTTTTGATGCTGGATAATAGGTTTGTTGACAATTTCTAATTGGTTGTTTCAACAGTGTTTTTGATTGCGTTGTAGATGATGATACCGTAGTTGTTGTTACTGCTGGTTGATAATCTAATTCCTCGGTTTCTTCTGTGATGATTGGTGTTTGTTGATTGTAGAGTTTCTTTAATAATTTGTTCTGCTGTTTTTTTTCTTCTAGTGTTTCTGCGGTTGGTTCTGTTATTGGTTTCTTTTTTTCTTGTTCCTCAATGGTTTTAAGATGACCAATGGTAAGAATCAAAGGAAATTCTTTGAATTTTTTTGAGACTGCTATACAAAATTCTTCCGGGTTTTCTTTTTTGAGTATATAGGCTAGGGTATCAGGTTGAACGAAGGTTCCATGTGCAGAAAAAAGCTTAATAATTGAGTCCATACCCCATGCTCATCCTTAACCAATAAAAAGACATCCATCTTTTTTGGAATAAATGGTAAAGACCTATGGCTTTTTAGCCGTTACGGTTCTTTTTGATTTTAATGAAAAAACGATGGATGCAGTGATTGATTTTGCATGTATTATCATCTGATGGGCTCTTTTGAAAAAAACAAGGAAACATATTTTTATTATTAGAAAATAATATAAATAATGTCTAATAATGTTATTTTATACATTAACTGTTGATTTCTATGATTAGCATTCATGTATACAAACAAGGAAATGATATGCTCATCGGTGCCTGTGATGAGGAATTACTGGGCAAAAAATTTTCAGAGGGGAAATTTCGGTTGGATGTCAATAAAAAATTTTATGGTGGCAGCCGCATCTCTGTAGAAGCATTAAAACAATATCTACAGAATGCAACCATTGCTAATCTTGTCGGTGAAAAAGCAGTGAAATGTGCTATTAACCTTGGCCTGGTTGACCCTGGTTGCATTTTAACTATAAAGGGCATACCTCATGCGCAAATGGTGCGTATGTTTTGACAAAATAATCAAGAAGAAATATCTGTTTTTATTTGTTTAATCGTAGAAAGAATCTTTTGATAATGTGTTCCTCTCCAATAGATTTTTTGACAGTTCATACATTGCCAAAACTGTTGCTGAGAAGAATAGACATGATCAGGAACTAAATCGGCTACCTTGTTTTTGTCTATTGGTTGCAGGAGACCATTACACACTGAACATCGGGTTAATACCAGCTGATCATCAATATGAGCTTCTGTTTGCTCAAACACTTTTTTTAATTGATTATTCAAATCTTTTTCATCAATATAAACCACAGGAATCTGTTTTCTTCTCGCCCGATATACAAGTTCTTTATCCCTTGTTACCAATGTTCTTTTTTCAGTTGAAGCAATAGTGAGCAGTTCATCATCATCGATTTTTTCCGTGGTATAAAACGTGTCAAAACCAAGTAATCGTAACCAAGAAGCAAGAGTTCCAAACATCTGATCGCAAACGATTTTCATGATGATTAAATCAAATAAACGTCGATGTTAATGTTTTTTTGCATCAAATGCTAGGGGTTGATACTGAATGAGAATACCCTCGCCAAGTTTTTGAACCTGTTTAATCTTTAATTTAACGAGATCATCAACCGTTGAAATACCGTTTCCATCCGCTAGCGTTGGTGTCTTTTTTCCTCCAATAATCATAGGGCCAACATAGACCCATAATTCATCAACAAATCTTTGTTTAAGAAACTGCCAGATCACTGTTCCACCACCTTCTACAAGTAGTGTTTTTATTCCTTTATGATAAAGAGCGGTGAGCACAAAAGATAAATCGAGTAATCCATCTTCTTTCAGGGGACAACGCAGCAGTTCAACATTATCTCCAAATGATTTACTACACTTAATCTTTTCATCAATAACAAGTATTGTTTTTGCCCAATCATTGACCACTAATGAATCCATCGGTGTTTTACACTGACTATCAAGAACAATACGAATTGGTTGACGTGGATTGGAAACATATTTTTCTTTCACGGTGAGTTTTGGATCATCGGCTAAAACTGCTCCAATACCAACAAGGATACCATCACACTCATGACGCAGCTGAAACACTCGCTTCATATCTTCATCAGAGGAAATCCGAAGTTGTTTTCTTGTGGGAAGAGCGATTTTTCCATCAGCTGACATGGCAGCATTAATAATAACCTTGGGTTGATTCATATTCATTCACTTTGGAAACCAGGGACAATCAGAATTATGTTCAGGGCAATACCCTTTTGTTTTACAGGGAGGACCAGCATTTGAAAAAATAGTTGATGCTTCCTTTTTAACAATGTTTAACATTTTATTTGCAAGAGTACGGATTTCCCACTGGGCATGAAGACAACAACGGAGTTCAAAAAAATTCAATAAACTACGAGCATTCATGGTCACCATAATATTGCTAAAGGTAGCATTGGGTAACAAATATCGGGCATCCTCAGCAGGAATGTCAGCTTCTAACAATGTATTGTATTCCTGCCAAATAGATTTCATGATTTGTTGAAATCTTTTGTTCATCCCAGAGTCTTTTTTGATAGATGGTGGAGTAACATACTGTGGTTCAATCAGATTAACATATCGTTGACTCTGCTGGGCATAACTTGCGATTCGATGACGGACCAATTGGTGAGTTAATGACCTGCTCACTCCACTAATGGTAAAGGTAAAACAGGTATGCTCAATGACACTGGTATGACCAAGATCCATGACTTGTTTTAAAATAGCCTGTAACTCTTTTTTTGATGATTCACCAAGTTCACTGGGAACCGTTTTACTATGCGTTAGTTTCGCTGCCATCGCCGGAATCATTTCCGGTTGAGGCATCATACCGATCAGTTTCACATCCATCAGTGTCACTCCCCAAGCATGGGTAAATCAGCAGTTGCTTATATGCTTTAAGGTCTTGAAAATAATGTGTGCTAAACCAACATTATCTCCCTCTTTAAAAAAGCTATTTTTAATCTATACTTTTAAAGAATGATTCAAGATAGTTTTCTGCATCACTCACGTTTTCATAATCATAAACCGTTACCTGTGGCAGAGATTCAGATGTAATCCCTCGAATCATGGTTGAGAGTTTATTGGGCCAATACTCCTTTTGATATAAACCAAGCACTGGAATGTTTTTCAGGCCCATACGTGGCCGAAGATAGGCATGAGCAAATTCAATACCAGTTCCCAGGCTGGGGATTGAGAGTTCAAACACTGCAGCAACAATGTCTCCTTCCACAAAATCAATCATTTTCTCCCGAACATATTGACGTCGAGCTAATTCCTCCGTAGGTAAGGGACCTATTGATTCCTCCAATCTTTTCACTGCTTCAGCATAACTTGTGCCCGTGGTATGTTCTGTGAGCACATGATAGCCTAATGATTTGATTTTAGCAATCAATGATTGATGAACTGCTGCGCGCTGTTTTCGGTTTTGAGCCCCTTGTATTGCTCCACCATAAAAGACATTCATGTTTT
>CAZVKY010000031.1:0-11125 GCA_964627915.1 uncultured Thermoplasmatales archaeon | reverse complement strand
TGTTTTCGGTTTTGAGCCCCTTGTATTGCTCCACCATAAAAGACATTCATGTTTTCCTTATATTCAAAAACATTACTTAAAAATTATCCAGAACTAAATTGTATAATTTTTATGAAATATATTATTCAATCTTTTATCCAAAAAAAGAATGCCGCTTGTTAATAAAAAACCATAACTTTTTAAAAAGTAATAGAGTTACCATCACAGAAAAAATTAGAGGAAGCCAAAAAAGGAGACATTAATCATGCTAGCATTTGTGGTAACAACCATTATATGTTTTATTACCTATCTTCTGTTAACAACAGGCAGTGGAACCCTAGTTGGACTGTGGAGTCCGGAAGAGATGATTTTAGGGCTAATTCTTTCCCTTATCACCGGTTTCATCTCACAATCGATTTTTGTGAAGAAAGACTTTCGGATGCTTAACCCCGTGCGATGGATCATGCTTCTTGCCTATCTCATTGGACCCTTTTTTATCTCTCTTGCCAAAGCAAATATCGATGTTGCATACCGAGTAATCACTGGAAAAATCAACCCAGGTATCGTTAAAATCAAACCGGATCTCAAAGAGGACCTTAGTATCACCATGCTTGCTAATTCCATCACCCTCACACCTGGAACACTCAGTGTTGACATCGATGAAGAAACTAATGAATTATATATCCATTGGATCAACGTTGATGAAACTGCTTTGAAGAAAAAACCTGTGGACTGCAGATACGTTTGCGGAGGATTCCCAGATTGGATACGGAGGATTGCAGAATGATCGGACTAGCAACAGAATATTTCATCATGCTTATCGTGCTCTCCCTTGCTGCAGTGATGGCAGTCATCCGGATTGTACTGGGGCCAACATCACCAGATCGAGTCGTTGGCCTGGACACCGTTAATACCCTGGTAATTGTTTCCATGGTGATTTTTGGAGCAGCATTCGAACAAGTGATTTACATTGATGTTGCCATCGTGTATGCTCTGCTTTCATTTATCTCAACATTATTTATTGCTAAATATCTTCAAGGAGGCGATTACTAAATGATAGGAATCATCACCCTTATCGTATACATTCTTCTAGCTATCGGAATCTTTTTTAATATCTTAGCTGGAATTGGACTGCTTCGATTCCCTGATGTCTATACCAGACTTCATGCAGGAACAAAATGCACCACTTTTGGATCCATCTTTATTATTGGATCAGTGATCATCCTTGGTTTAAAATCATGGTATTTTGGAAACGTTAATGGATCAGTATTAGCCATTCATAGCTTTGGTGCATTAGTTGCGATTCTTGTGACTAATCCAACTGGCGCTCATGCCATTGCACGAGCCGCTCATACATCCGGGGTTAAACCTCATGGAGCAGTGATTGATGAACTTGATACAAAGAAATCAGCATCCAAGAAAAAACCAACATCTGTGAAAAAGGAGGAAACCACATGAACATGATTCTAGAAGCAGTTCATATCATCATACCAGTATTGATTATTATCACTGCCATTATTGCGGTGATGCTCAGGGATTTGATTGCTGCAGCGATTGCAGTTGCTGCAATGAGTCTTTTGCTTTCACTTGAGTTTTATATTTTACAAGCACCTGATGTTGCTATTGCTGAAGCAGGTGTTGGAGCCTGTTTAACAACAGCAATTCTTGTGCTTGCCATAAAAGCAACAAAACGAATGGAGGATGAAGCATAATGCCGGTAACAAAAAGAGATTATTTAGCTATCATATTTCTCACTGTTGTTTCCATGTTTCTTATCTTTAGTGGACTGCTTATGCATCCCTTTGGTCAACCAGATGAACAAGCTATGGATCAATACATCATTGATAACACCCAAAACGAAACCGGGGCAAACAATGGAGTTACTGCAGTGGTCTTTGATTACAGAGGTTTTGATACACTGGGTGAAGCAACCGTCTTGTTCACCGCGGTAGCTGGCGTGATTATGATCTTTCGGAGGTTGAAGAAATGATTGGAATGAGTAAAATTGTGAAAACCATTGCAAATATCAGCTTTCCTCTTATCACCATTTATGGGCTCTATATTATCGCCCATGGTCATCTCACTCCAGGCGGTGGTTTTCAAGGAGGTGCCATTGTTGCCTCAGGACTCGCATTGTTACTCGTTGCTTATGGCTCGGCATGGTTGATGAAAAAAATAAAGGAAAGTCATCTCTCCATTTTTGAAAGCATTGGAGCCATTAGTTTTATCGGTCTTGCATTTTTTGGTCTGCTTTTTGGTTCAGTGTTTTTCTCAAATTTTCTCGTAGGAACTGATTTTCTCTTTGGAACGATTCCAACTGGTGGTGCTGCAAATATCAACACGGGTGGCGTGCTTCCATTGATGAATTTTGCAGTTGGCCTCAAAGTCATCGCTGGCCTGTTTGCTATCATCCTAGTCATGGCTCATGCAACAACTGAACACAAGGAGGAATTCGCATGATTGCAAATATTCCCTATCTAGCAGTAGCAGGCCTGATTATTATTGGTCTCTATGCTGTGTTATTTCGAAAAAACTTGATTAAAATGGTGATAGGCATTGTCCTTATTGAAAGTGGCGTGAACCTGTTTTTAATCACCCTTGGTTACCGAGAAAATAGTATCGCACCAATCTATACCAGTTCACCAGGAGGTATTATGAGTTTTCCTGTGCCCCAGGCGCTCACCCTAACTAGTATCGTGATTGGAGTGGCCGTGTTGGCATTAATGCTTTCATTGGTGATACATATCTATCGACATACAAAATCCTTAAATCCAGCAGAACTGGGAGGTGATGATCAATGAATCTATTAGATCAACTTATCCCTCATCTCCCTGCATTGGTGGTTGCAATCCCATTGCTTGCTGCATTTCTTACCCCACTCATTGATAAAATCAATGCGAAAGTGAGAAACAGTTTTGTTCTTATTATGCTGGGTATTACCACTGTTTTTGTCTTACTTCTCTCCGTAAACGTGCTTGAAAATGGGATCATGACCTATGTATTTGGATCCACAACCGCAACGGTTGCTGGTTCCACCGTTATTCGCATTCTTTTTGAAGTCGATGCACTCAGCGTGTTCATGGCTCTTATCACCATGGTGCTTGCATTTGTTGCTGCTCTTTATTCCTGGTCCTCTATGGAGGGCAACACGGGTCTTGGAAAATATTACACGCTTCTTTTGTTGATGACCACAGGAATGCTTGGTATGGTTCTTACTGGTGATATGTTTAATTTCTTTGTATTCTTAGAAATCACCTCTATTGCATCCTGTGCACTCATTGCTTTTTGGACAAACAAGGCAAAATCAGTGGAAGCAGGATTCAAATACATTGTGATCAGCACCATTGGTGCATTATTCGTGCTTTTAGCCATTGCTTTACTCTACGGTCAATATGATGCACTAAACATCGCAAAAATCGCAGATAATATCACGTTTACGTTTCTTGATAAAATCGCACTTGTGCTACTTCTAGCAGCTCTTGCCATGAAAGGAGGTATTGTTCCTATGCATATGTGGCTTCCTGATGCTTATGGACGGGCGCCAGCTGCTGTCAGCTTAATTCTTGTGGGAGCAACCCAGGCTAGTCTTTATGGAGTATTTCGGGTTTGTTTCACTCTGTATGGAAACGTCATCACTCTGCCTAGTATCTCCATTGGATGGATCATGGTCATCCTGGGATTGATCACTATTCTTGTAGGAGTGATCATGGCTCTTATTCAAACCGATCTGAAACGACTGATAGGTTATGGAGCAGTAGCAGAACTTGGATATATGTTTCTAGGTGTAGGAACTGGTCTAACCATCATAGGTAACCCTGATCTTACCCTCTCAACTGCACCTTTTGCCTTGCAAGCAATCAAAGGAGGAATCTTTCACATATTCAATGATGCACTTGATGTTGGTTTATTGTTCATGGTCGCTGGTGCGATTTATTATGCTACCCGGGAAACAAATCTGAACAAGCTTGGAGGACTTGCAAGAAACATGAAATATACCACGGTGTTTTTCATTATTGGCCTGCTTGCCATTTCAGGGATTCCACCGATGAATGGTTTTGTTTCAAAACTCTTGATTTATGAATCCACCTATCAACTCAACCCAATTCTCTCAATCATTGCAATCCTATCTAGTATCATGCTTCTTGCTGTATTTGTGAAAGTCTTTCAAGCAGCATTCTTGGGACCAAAACTCCCACAATATGAAAACGTTAAAGAAGTCCCAGTAAGCATGCTTCTTGCCATGGGAGTCATCGCTGCTATCATTATCTTTTTTGGATTGTTTCCCGATGTGATCATTACTCATATTGTGGAACCAGCTGCTAATGCCCTGGTTGATAATAGTGGGTATCTTTCTTGGTTAACTGGAGGTGTCTAAAAAAATGATAGAAGAACTATTTGCAACATTTGATACTGGAAATGGATATTGGAATCCAGTTGTTTGGGTTGTTGCCTTTTTGGTGATTTTCTTAGTTATCTACATCCTGAGGGGATTAGGTAATGATTCTTATAAGAAAAAAACCGGGCAGACACAATCATTTCTCTCAGGAAATGAGGAATATGATAAACAACAGATGCATGTGAAAAGCAGCAATCTTTACTGGGGATGGACAGAGGCTATGCAATGGTTCATCAGTGCTCTTAAAAAGATGCATACGGGAAATATTAGTGATTACGTTCTCTGGTTTGTGATTGTGATGGGGATACTCTTTCTTTCCCAGGGGTTGATCTAAAATGGATTTTGCTAGTCTTGCTCAAACATTGCTCATTGTTGTGCTTGGAGCGCTTGGAATTGCTGCGTTTGGCATCATTTTTGGTCTGCTCTATAAAGGTATTGACCGAAAGATCGCAGCGCATATGCAGGGACGAATCGGTCCACCGATTATTCAGCCATTCCGGGATGTGCGAAAACTGTTTGTGAAAGAAAACATCATCCCAGAAAACGCCATAGACTGGGTGTTTAACCTTGCACCAATCATGGGTCTTGTCGCTGCCTGTAGTATCTTACTTTATCTTCCTATTGGTGGGCAACCAGCTGTCTTTGATGGGATTCTTACGGCAAAAGGAGACATCCTTCTGATTCTGTATCTATTGATTATTCCATCACTAGCAATGGTCATCGGTGGGTTTTCCTCAGGATCACCTTATGCTACTGTTGGTGCACAGCGTGAGATGGCCACTATGATGGCCTATGAATTCCCACTGGCCATAATCATTGTGAGTATCGCCTGGCGACTCAGTCTTGTGCAAGGAAGCTCTCATGTGTTTGCCTTGTCCACATTGACTGCTACACCACTGTGGGGTATTGCTGGGCCCATTGGGTTTATTGGCTGTATCATCCTCTTACTGGCTTTGGTGATTGTGACACCAGCAGAACTATCAAAGATACCATTTGATTCACCAGAAGCAGAAACAGAAATCGCTGATGGATTAATGGTGGAATACTCCGGGAGGAATCTGGCTATGTTTTATCTTACTGATGGAGTGAAAACCGTAGCTATGGGGTCTCTTATCATCGCTTTGTTTTTCCCCTATAATCTCTCACCACTTCTAGGGTTAACTGATATCGCAGCTATTAGTGTTGATATCTTGTTTTTCCTGTTGAAACTCTTCCTGGTGATCCTCTTTTCAGTTACCTTGATTCGAGTAGCAGTCGCACGGCTCAAAATCGATCAAGTGGTCTACACCTATTGGGTACCGCTAACGTTAATGAGCTTGGTTGGTCTGATCTGTATCATGTGGGATCAAACCATTATGACTCAGTTTGGGATCCCATCAATGGTTGAAATCCTTGGTCTCGTCTAAATCACTAATCCTTTTCTTTTTTTAACATTTATTTTTTTTCATTCTGTTTTCATCTGTTTGATACTAAAAATAACCCAATTGAAATTAACATATGTTATCAAAAAATTTATAAATAATTTTACGGTTGCAAAAATGGAGCGATTATATCCCAATAAGAATAAGAATTGATGAAGAAGAGATACAAATTGATAAACACAAAAAAGATGATTTACAAAAAATACTCATTTGTTTTATCAATCAGCTCAATGTTGATGAAGAAAAAAAGGATTGGGCAACCTTTGTCATCACTGGACATCGATAATTATTTTTGTAAAAAAAGTTAACAAAAAAATGTGACTCTCC
Organism: uncultured Thermoplasmatales archaeon; assembly: GCA_964627915.1. GTDB lineage: Archaea > Thermoplasmatota > E2 > DHVEG-1 > DHVEG-1 > EX4572-165. The sequence goes on along the minus strand of CAZVKY010000031.1, from coordinate 5,002 downwards.
CCTTCTTTCTTAGGTAACATCATCAATTTATTCCATCAGCTTTTTATAGGCTTTCTTCACTGCTCATTTTTTGATTATTATGCTTAAAACAATTCTTTCATTCATCGTGATGATGAATCCCTTTGCGTTATTTCTTTATCTTAATCCAGTCATGAAAGAACTTAAAAATGAAGATTTTTTATTTGTTCTTACTAAAGCAAGCATTATCTCTTATGCTATCATCCTTTTTTTCATTTTAACAGGAGATCTTATTTTTAATTTCCTTTTCCAAATTGAGTTTAATTCCTTTCGAATCTTCGGTGGTATCGTCATCTTTTCCTTTGCCTATTTTTACATTGTCCAAGGGAAAAAAGCATTAATTCAGCTCAGAGGAAACCTGGATGATCTTGCCGCAGAAATAGCCATGCCATTTATGGTTGGAGCTGGCACCATATCCCTTGCCATCATCGCTGCTGAAGATAACACTATAACGATTAACATGATCATCCTCCCCCTTATTCTTATCATTAATTTTCTCATCATCCTTGGTTTGAAAACAATAAGAGACCATATTATGCAGAAACGATTACGTGTAGCCTTTGATAAAAGCATGGGAATTCTTTTACGAATCACTGGTTTCTTTGTTGGTGCTATTGGTATTGATATGGCTCTTATTGGTATCAAAAATTTATTTATTGTATAAGCAAACAGGTTTTGAATACTATATGCAAAGGAATGTCATCTGTCAACTCTTTAGTAAAAATTATGTTGTTTCAATGGTTTTTTCAGGTCTAGATAGATTATGTAATTCACGAATCTGCTCTCCACTACCGAGTCCCAATAAATAGTCATCAGCAAGAATGACCTCTTTTTCAGAGGGCGAATAAATAGTTTTATTTTCTCTTCTAATAGCAATAATTTGAGCACCAGTTTTCCGACGGATTTTAGCTCTTTTTATGGTTTTATTGACAATACGGGATTGATCACTGACATGGACTGGTAGAATCTCAAGGTCCTCACTTAAATTAATCATCTCCAGAAAATCTGCAACATAGGGTTCAATGGTATTTTTTGCGATAAATCTCCCTACTTTTGCCATGGAAAAAATATAGTCAACACCTGCCTTATCCAGTTTGTTCACATTTTCAACATCATGAGCCATAGAAAGCACTGTAACGTCTTTGTTTAAATGTTTCACTAGCAACGAAATAAAAGCATTGGTCATATCACTATCAGTAACCGCAATCACTGTTTTTGCGGTTTTCACCCCTGCTTGAATCAGTATTTCTTCAGAGGTGGCATCAGCAATAATATGATCAGCGATTCCATCAGACAACCCTTGTTTTTTATCGATGGTGATAAAATTAATTTGATGTTTATTTAATGCAAAAGCAATCCGTTTTCCCACTGTTCCATAACCACAGATAATTACATCAGCCATTATCCTTCACCTATCAATTTATAGAATGAATCCAGTTGTCGTTCCGTTCCCATAGCAAGCACTGTTGTTCCCTCGACTAATTGTTGCTCTGGATCGGGATTAATAATAAGATTTCCCTCTTTCCATAATCCAATAATAATCACACCAGTTCGAGATCGAATCCGTAAATCATCAATGGACATATCAGTAATGATAGAGGAGGAAGAAATAGCGTATTGTCTGATTTCTAAATCACCAAACTTAGCGAATTTTCCGGAGACCTCTATCATATAATCATGACAAGCACGTCTCCCAAGGATACTTCCCGTAATCACTTTTGAATTGATCACCCGGCTTGCACCAGCTGCATACAATGTTTTCACATTACTTTTTTTCTGAGCGATAGCAATGATACGAAGATCATCCTTAATTCCTTTCGCAGTAAGACAGACAAAGGCATTGGATTCATCGTCTAATGCAGAAATGAGTGAAATACAACTTTTAATCCCTGCGTAAAAAAGAATATCATCATCAGTAGGATCACCCTCGATATAGGGTATTTGTTTTTCTCGACATTCTTCAATCACAGAGGAATCTTTTTCAATCACAATATAGGAGAAACCATGTAATTTTAAGGAATCAATTACCTCTTCGATCAATTCATTATATCCACAGATGATCACATGGTTTTCTTTAGGAAGTGACAGCGGTTTTGGTTTCAACATGCTTTTTACTTTCCTTTCAACCCAAGGAACCATAACAAGAGGTGCACCAATGAAAAAAACGGATATCCCTAAAATAACAATCATAGAGGTAAATAGCTTTCCCATACTGCTTTCAAGGATTGTATCTGGACCATACGAGCCAAGAGTTGAAAGCGTGACAATGGTCCAGCTAAAGGCATCAATAAGCGTTGGCTGAAGACCATCTAACATTTTGAGATAGTAATACCCAGCCATACCAGTGATGATAACTGCGAGAATTGCAATAATGAAAAATGTAAATCTTCTGCGAAGTTTAAACAGGTTGAATTCACCACCAATCCCTTATAATCTTTCAGAATACCATTTCTCTTTTTTAAGCTTTCCAATGAAAAAGTAAAATCGTTAAGTTACGATGACGGCAGGATAAGCAATCTTAGATGTTAATGTTTGATAATTCTATTGGAGAGTATCCTCATTTTTTTAAGTTAAGCAAGATATGAAAAAATTGATTTAGGTATCTTCTTTTTCTTTGGTTTTCAAATGGTGAAGATATTTTTTGTCCTGTTTGATTGCATTCACTGTTGATTTCTCAAGAGCTTGTAATCCCTTGATTTGATCAGTAGTTAATACTTGTGATTCTTTTTTAATTCTTTTTTGAAGACCTTCTGCGGTTTTTTGCATTTTTTGAATTTTAATTTCTAAGTAATCAATCATATGATTAGTATTTTCTGTTTTCATGGTATCTTTTTCTCATAATTTTTTGGTCGATGAAGGACTAGAAACCCATAGATTATGTTCATGGTTATAATTCATGATATAATTATCATAACTATCTGTGTCCCATCAGTTCCTATCACCTATGTATATGCTTATAAAGCTTTGCTTCCTAGGTGGGAACAGAGGAATTCGAATCTTTTTTATTATGTGACTATATTGGTATCTATTGATTTCTATGATACAGTATGAAGAAAGAAAAAAAATGAGTGAAAAAACCCTTGATTCAGATCGTGCAAGACAATCACTTATCGAAGAGCTTGAGGCTGTTAATTGGTATCAAGAACGAATTGATGCTACTACTGATGAATCATTGAAAAAGATACTTGCTCATAACAGAGATGAGGAAAAAGAACATGCCGCTATGCTTATTGAGTGGTTACGAAGAGTTGATCCAGCGTTTCATGAGGAATTAGAGACATATCTGTTCAAAAAAGAAGATATAACTGAAATTGAGGAAGATTAAACTCATATATCGTAATAAATAAAAAAATTTCTTTATTTTTATTACATTTGTTTCTTTTAATATCGATATATTAAAATATAAGTAGGTCATATCAAATAGTTAGGGGTTTTATTCAAAAGGAAGGGAGATCGATATACGGGGGAGAAGCCCCTCATCATCCACCGTTTTGATAACTATCTTAAGTAAAGGTAACGTCAATTATTTGTCAAAACAACGTTTTCTATGAACATGTTCAATACAACAATAGATAGAGCTGCACTTATCACCGTTGTTAAAATTCTATTATTACAATCGATTTTACTCATCACGAAGCCTTTTACAAATAAGATCTAAATTACGAATCATTTGTTGGGATATGACGGTTTCCTCTTCATTCAGCAGATGTTCAATTCCTCGACATAACTCAAAAACGGCGAGCAACTGATCATTTTTTGATTTAAACACCTGCTGTGGTTGCACCTCTAATTGATCATAGGTTTGAAAAAAAGAAGCACCATCAGAATCTATGGTTTCCTCTAAATAGCTTCTGATGTGCAAAAGTAAACTATGCATCTGGATGAGTTCATCTTTTTGCATATTTGGTTTTAATAAAACTGCTGGTTTTCCGTTGTTTCCATTCCAACTTGTGAGGACGGATTGTTTTCCTGCCACCATTTATCTTTGAAATTTTGATTCCACCAAGATTTAATGGGAACTAATGCTGCTGTTCGCCAGTCACCAGTTTTCACATCCATCAAATGATTCCATACATCATCCCAGTTTTCTCCTTCAACCCAGGCCATGTAATCCCAATCACCTGGAATACTTGCACCACTAGTAATCCAATCCCATTGAGGAACTCTGTTAACACTTTCATCTAATTGATTTTCTTTCATAAGCACCCAGGCACCAACGGGTTTTTCCCACCACCAACGATTCGTTTTATACCCTTGATGAACCATATGGGTATTAGTATCCTCAACTTCATCCCATTGTTTAATGGTCGCAATGCAATCATGAATGGTGTCCCAATCTTTTGCATCAAACCAGGCAACAACATCATATTCACCGGTGACAATCCATGTTCCAATGACATTATCCCAGTTTTGAAATCGTTCCCATACCTGATGAGCGTTTCCCTGCTTTGTTTTGATAAATGCATAGGCTGTTCTATCCTTCCAATTCATCTTTCTTCACCACTTATTTGAATAGCGTTACAATTTATAAATATAATCCTTATTTTTAATGAAACATTTCCCCCATATAAAAACAAAAGACAAGTCATTTCAAAAACTAGTTTCAGAAGAAAACATATAAAAAAATAACTGAATTGAACACCGAAAAATGAACCTAAAAAACCACCTTCCAAGGAATCAATGGACCGTATGGCTTCTTTCTGGAATTTTTCAAAACGACCGCCATTTCGCGGATTGATTTTTCTTTTTTTTTCCTTCTCATTCTAAGTAGTATTATTTTTCTCCCACTCATCTTCAATCTTTCAGTTTTCTATGCCATCGGTATTTCAATTGGTATTTTCACTATTATTTATTTCACCATCATCAAAAGATATACTTAACTTTGGAAAAGCTAAAGAGACAAAAAAGCAGATTCAATTCTCTTTTTTACCACTCTAAAGTCCCAATTCTTTGGTAATAGGCATTTCTAACAACTCAATAACCT
>CAZVKY010000030.1:8171-19502 GCA_964627915.1 uncultured Thermoplasmatales archaeon | reverse complement strand
CTGCTGTTCCTAACAGGTTTTATTAAATCTATACTCCTTTAAATTTAAATACTATAATCATATACGGAAACTACTCTATACGAGGACTACTATTGGAGTACAATCATTATGGCACGAATGCATGCAAGAAGAAAAGGAAAAGCCGGATCAACACATATGGTTGACCGCACAGAACATCCAACCTGGAGTTCATTAAAACCACGGGAAATCGAATCTCGAATTCTTGAACTCGCTAAATCAGGAAATTCCAGTGCTCAAATTGGCAGTATGCTTCGTGATCAATATGCCGTTCCAAACATCAAACTTGCAACAGGGAAAAAACTCTGCCGCATTCTTGATGAAAACAATATGCTTACTGAAATCCCCGAGGACTTAAGAAATCTTATCTCACGGGCATTGCAGATTCGAGATCATCTCGAAATCAACAAAAAGGATGTTCAAAACAAAAGAAATATGCAGCTCACGGAATCAAAAATCCGTAGACTAGTAAAATATTATCATTCACGGAATAAACTTCCAAAAGGATGGAAATATAGTCCAAAACAAGCTCGATTAATGTTTGAATAATCATCGATGGATTCTTTTTCAAGGATATCTTTTTTATCCTCATACCTCTTTTCGTTTTTCAATTCATATGTCAACAACACTTCAAAACAGAGCAAAAAAAGGTGCAGAACTCATAACACAACAAGCACCAAATACTCGTTTTCGTGTTATCTCTCATTATGATGCAGATGGGATAACCGCAGCAGCAATCATTTGTCTTTCATTACGACGAGAAGGATATGATTTTCATGTAACTCTCATGAGAAATCCATTTACCGAAGGTTTAGAAAAAGTAAAAAAAGAAAACAATGAATTCATCATTTTCACCGATATGGGAAGCGGACAACTCCCTATCCTAGAAACCTTTTCATCTCAGATCCTTATCATCGATCATCACCAGATCATCAAAGAAAAAACAGCAGATCATATACTTCAAATCAATGCAAATCTGTTTGACATCAATGGAAATTATGATGCATCAGGAGCAAGTATGGCCTATGCCGTGGCTAAAGAACTCAATAACAAAAACCGTGATCTTTCAAGTTTTGCCCTAGCTGGTGCCACAGGTGACAAACAATACATCGGAGGTTTTTCAGGATACAACAACACCATCATCAATGATGCGTTAACAAATGATATCGTCCAAGAGAAACAAGCCATTAAACTCAGTGGAGAAACACTGCTAGATTCATTGTTTTATTCAATAGAGCCCTTTTATGCAGGGCTATCCGGAAACAAAAAAGGAATAGAAACCTTTCTTTCAACACTCTCCATTGAACCTCATCAATCATATCACGATTTAACTGAAAAACAACAAGAAACATTACAATCGGCCCTTCTTCTCATCTTACTTGAAAAAGGATGTGAATCAAACATTCTAGAAACTGTTATCCGCCCCCGGTATTACTCTGTACAAACCCATGGAGAAATGGAACAATTCGCTGATCTACTTGATTCCTGCGGGAAAGGAGGAAACCGAGACATCGGATTAGCACTCTGTCTTGGTGATACGCAAGCATACCAAAAAGCACGATCAGAAGAAAAAGCATACAAAGAACAAATCCTTGAGGAACTTTTCATCATCGAAAACAAAGGTGTTGAAGAAAAACAATCATACCGATATTTCTACAGTAAAAACTCATCACAGGGCGGTGTAGTCGGAGGTATTGCAACTAATTTTTTACTGGACAACAAAAAACCATTACTCTCTATTGTTAAAAAACCAGATGAACTTCATATTTCCTGCAGAGGCAATCAACAACTCGTAAAAAAAGGCCTGGATTTAGGATCCGCTATGGAACAAATAAGCAAACAACTCAATGGAAATGGTGGAGGTCATAAAATCGCTGCCGGAGCAACCCTTCCCCGTGAATCTCTTGAAACCTTTTTAACAAAAACTGATGAAATCCTCTCAAAACAACTGAAAATATCTGGTGATAGCTAATGCAAATTACCTGTGATATCTCACTAGAATATACAAGCAAAAAAGAAGCAGAAATCATTCAACATGCACTCAGTGTTGATGATGATATCTATGTTAATTCAAACATACAAAACAACATTCTCAATGCTCATATGAATAGTTCATCACTTTCATCACTGCTTCAAACCCTTGATGATTATCTTGCCTGTGTCTCTATCGCAGAAAAAATTATTAAAAAAGAAAAGTCATCTCAACAATAAAAAAATAAAAAAAAGAAGGAATAGAATTTTTATGAAAACCTTCTCAGCTGATTTAGAAAAAACAAAATATGCTATGGCAAAACATCATGCCTGGGCTGGATCAATCCTGTTAGCAATCCTTCTTGCCATACGAGTCTTTTTTGAAACCACTGAGAATCAAATCAATGATACCCTCTTTCTTACCATTGGTATATTACTCGTTTTGTATATCCTTGTTGCCTTGCTTTTTACCTACCGATATCGATCAGGGCTTTCAACCACAGAAGAGAAAACAAATAACATCTTTCCATCTGAAGCAATAACAAAAGAAAAAATACAATCAGATCTTGAAAAAGAACGATTAAAACTTGAGAAAAAAAGGATAAAGGCAGAAGTAAAAGCATCAAAAAAACAACGGAAAGAAGAAGAAAAACAATGAGAAAAACCTTTAAATAATAACGCAATCCACCCCCCAATGGCCAAACGTAGAAAAGAAAAAGATGAACAAGCTGAAGAAGATTTTAAACTTCCAAAATTTGATGAAAAGGAATTCGTCCAAAAAGAAAAAGAAAAAATACGAATGACCTTTGTGTCCTTTCTCTTCGGTCTGTTAATCGCAGTTATCACCTTTGGATTCTGGGCGCTTCTCCAGGACAGTCCCTTTCAATGGATGCTTGTTTTTTTATTTGGTGTCTTTAACACATCATGGCTCCGGTATCTCTTTGCAAAACTAAATATCACCATGGATCCCTCAGATCGCAAAGGCATGTTTTCAGCGTATGCCATCTATTTTCTTACCTGGCTCTTCCTGCTCATTGTCCTTATTAACCCACCGTTTTATGATGCAGAATCCCCACATATCGAAGTAGTAAGTCTCCCTGATATGCAGGAACCTGGTGGAAGCGTAAAAATCGTTGCTCATATCACTGATAATGCAGGAATAAACAACAATCAAGCAACCTTACTCATTATTCATAATCAATCAACAATACTAGATGAAACAATTACCTTAGATGAATCAATTTTATTATATGAATATCAAAGCGATAATCAAACCATAGGTGATTTCGATTTTATGATTACTGCTGAGGACAACAGTGGCTTTACCACACAGCAAAATGGTAGTTTCAGCTTCGATGACAATGTCATCAAAGTCCCGAAACCATCAGGGGTAAGTACGCCACCTGGTCCCTTTGTGAGTTATGCTGATGATATCGTCTTTGATGTCAAAGCAGATGTAGACTGGTTCTACTATACCATAAATAATCAAAAGATCAATGCCACCAAGGATGAGGATAATACCGGTTTTTACACTACTTCTCCTCGGATTGAAGGCTGGCAGAAAAACACACAGGTCACCGTAAATGCATATGCAAAAACGATTCATTATTTCAAAAATCTTCCCAAAGAATTCAACAATACCATCATTGATACCTCAACCTATTATTTTAATGTCAGTGATGCATCCGAAATTGGCACCGAGACACCACCAGAAGTCAAGTTACCAAAACCACAAACCGTGCAAGTTCCAGGATTTGAAATCATTATCTTTTTGGTTTCCCTCATCGGCGTGGTTTTCATCTTCAAATACAAAAGGAAACACCATAAGTAATGATTATGAACCAACTTGCATCGTTCTGTAAAGATCTCAAACAATCATTTCATCCGAAAAAACGAAACTGTTCCAGGCCAGTGAGCTTTTGGTCGGAAAAAGATGTGCTCAACGGAGAAATCATTGATGCATTTGTCATCATCCTTTATACCCCAGGTTGCAGCTGGGCATTTCACTCCGGATGCAGCATGTGCGGTTACTTTAATGATAGTGCATGGCACACGGTTACCGAAGCAGAATTACTTAACCAGTTTCAAACGGCCATGGATCAATACAACAATGAACCATTAGTCAAAATTTTTACCTCAGGAAGCTTTCTAGATGATTCAGAACTCTCAAAAACAGTACAATATGAAATCATCAATCAATTATCTGTTCATACAAAAAAAATAAGTGTAGAATCCCGCCCAAATTATGTCACAGAACAAAAACTAAATGACATAAAAAATCATCTACACTCCGGTACTTTTGAAGTAGGTATCGGCCTTGAAACAGCAAATGAATACATACGAAAACACTGTATCAACAAAGGATTCAGTTACACGGATTATGAAACTGCAGCAAAGCGATTAAAAAACCATGATTTTTCACTTAAAACCTATGTTTTGGTCAAACCACCATTTCTCACAGAACAAGAAGCCATCAAGGATAGCATACAAACCATTGATGCCGTAGCAGAACTGACCGATATTATTTCTCTAAATCCAACTAATGTGCAACGTCATACTTTGGTTGAATATTTATGGAAACGACAGCAATACCGACCAGCTTGGCTCTGGAGCGTTATTGAAATACTTAAAACATGTAAAGAAAATCATCCCGATTTACGGTTACAATGTGATGTCGCCGGTGGTGGAAAACCACGTGGAGCTCATAATTGTAAACAATGTGACCAAGATTTTTTGAACGCAATTAAGGATTTTTCACTTACTCAACGAATCACTGATGTTTCATCTCTTGAATGTCACTGTAAACCGCAATGGCTTGATCAACTTGAATTAGAACCACTCAGCTTCGGGGCAATCATTGATACACAACGGTGGAAACATATATGAAAAAACAGGTAGAAACCGGTGATATCCTCATTCTTCTAGATACCAAACAAAAAGCATACATCATTGATACCACAGCTTCTACAGATCTATACCGGGGAATCGGTGTTATCAACCCAAAAGATATGGTAAATAAAACCTATGGATCACAAATTGAAATCGGAAACAAACAATTCTATATTTTAGAACCTACGCTACCTGACATCCTAAAAGCATTAAAACGAAAAGCACAAATCATTCTTCCAAAAGATGCAGCACAAATCATCATTCACTGCTCCATAACACCGGGAAAAAAAATAGTAGAAGCAGGAATCGGTTCCGGATCACTGACTACGGTTCTTGCTTCCATCGTAGGAAAAACTGGAAAGATTTTTTCTTATGATAATCGAAAGGAATTCATTGATCATGCACTAAAAAACCTTAAAAAAACACATCTTGATCAACAGGTCACCGTCAAACATAAAGATATCACCACTGGAATCGATGAAACAAATATAGATGCAGTTATCCTCGATATTCCAAACCCCTGGGAAGCAGTCTCTCATGCATATGATGCACTCTGCCCGGGTGGCTATTTATGCACCTATTCACCATTGATTTCACAAGTAGAACAAACCGTTAACGCCATTCAAAAACAATCATTTATCTCAGTGAAAACCATCGAAACCATAGAAAGAGAAATGATTGTAGGACCCCGAGGAACACGACCAAGTTTTCATATGCTCGGGCATACTGGCTATCTAACCTTTGCTCGAAAAGTATTATAGAAAAAAGTTTTTTGAAAAAACCAATTCTTCAGGTTATTTTGAAGAAGCCTCTAATTTTATACCTCTCTGTTTATGGTAATTCCCTGATTTTTTATCATATAGTTCAGAGGGAATACTTTCCATTTTTTCAAAAACAATCTGACAAAAACGATCACCAATAGGAATTTCAAGATCCTGATCCGAAGCATTAAAACAACTAATAGTCAACGTTCCATGAAACCCCGCATCAACCTTACCAAAACTTGCCATCACTCCTTTACGAGCGTAACTTGACCTAATCCATAACTGTGCCGTGATCTCAGCACCCATCTTTACGAATTCCTTAGTGCTAATCGCAAACCAGGTCATTGCTGGTACAACAGCTAATCCATCAGTAACATTCTCATCATTTTTTTTCATATAGACTTCTTCAATGGATAAATCATAGCCATTTGGAGTTAGATTCTTTGAAATAAATGGTTCAAGTCCAAGTTTTTCCTCCTTCATATACTTCATGATATCAGTATCAGATAAAACACTCATCTTTTCATTCACCTATCCACTAATAATGATTTTATTAATCATTACATCCTTTTTTGGTTTATCATTTCTTCCGGTTTTTACTTCACTGATTTTCTTAACCACATCATAATTTTCAATGACTTTACCAAAAATAGCATGTTTCTTATCAAGCCATGGTGTTTCAGCAACAGTGATGAAAAACTGTGATCCTCCAGTATTTGGGCCAGCATTAGCCATGGAAAGCATTCCTTTTTCATCATGTTTTAAATCCGGATGAAATTCATCCTTAATCGTATAACCCGGACCACCTCTCCCTGTTCCATGAGGACAACCCGCTTGAACCATAAATCGTGGAATCACCCGATGAAAAATCAAACCATTATAAAATCCTTCATCAACCAATTTGATAAAATTTCCCACAGTCAAGGGAGCTTTATCATTAAATAATTCAACCGTAAAATTACCCATTGATGTCACAAATTTTGCTTTTTTCCGATTCATACTTTTTCTCACCATCCAAAAATGAATTTTACATTATACTTTTTTACTCTTCAATTGTGATGCTGTTTATTTTCACCTGATTGAGTGGTTTATTATTGCCATCTGTGTTAACTTCTGAGATTTGGTCCACAACTTCCATTCCTTCTATTACTTGACCAAACACAGCATGTTTATAATCGAGGTAGGAATTATCTTTTACGCTAATGAAGAATTGGGAACCACCCGTGTCTGGACCACTATTGGCCATTGAAATGGTACCTCTAACATTACTTAGATCCTGGTGAAATTCATCGGGAATCACCCAAGATTCAGGGTTATTTTCATTCCCATACCCGTCATGATATTCTGCAGCATGGCCTCCAGATCCGTCACCGTTTGGATCTCCACCTTGTATCATAAAATCTGGGATGACTCTATGGAAAATTAGATTATCATAATAACCATTATTAGCATGGTCAATAAAATTTTGAGCTGTTATTGACACTTTATCTTTGAACAACTCAATGGTAATACTTCCCATGGAAGTATCGATAATAGCAGTTGGATTCTCAACTGAATTATCATTCTGATTTCCATTTGTATCATCTGAATCCGCAGGACCCTGATTCATTAATAACAAACCAGCAGCAATCCCCACAACCGCAATAACGATAACAACCAAAGCAATCATCATGGTCTTATTTGAATCAGGCTTTTTCTTCTGAGTTCGAGGATTCGATCGTTTTCGAGATGAAGACCTTTTTTGTGCCATAAAACAGGGTTATCATTTTCATCATACATAAGAATTATTCCTCAAAAAATTCTAAAACTCATTTGAAATCTCAAATGCCATGTTTAGATTCAATGGACCTCACCAAACCTATTTAATAATGTAATCAATGATAAAAAAACGTGCAGCAAACAAAACCGTTTTCAAAACCAGTTCAAAACAAATCAAATACTTCTTCACCGCTCTGTGTTCTCTGCAGAGGAACAAAAATGCTCTGCGGTCGATCACGCTGCCCAGTCCTTGTTAAATTTCATTCCCATCAAAAAGTAAAAAACCTGGTTAACAGCACTCGCATCAATGGGTCCTCACCTCCGAGTGTTTTCATTGGCCGAATTGGTTATCCCAAAGTATCCATTGGCCCAATGATACCACCAGTTATGGGCGATACATCCCATATTGATACTCCTGAACAATGGTTAAATAAAAAAATTGACGACATCGTTGATTTTAGATCAATGCTTATAAGAGGAAAACATCCAGTAAACATCTATGACGTAGAAAACTCAAATAAAATCGTATCATTTACTCGAGAACTTGCCTTGTCAAAAAACAGTGTATTCACAGAAGCATTATTTCATAAAAAACCACGGGGAACACTTCGCTTTTATACCGAATCACAACCACATGGACCATCTGCACCTATCAAAAAATTTGATATCTCCAACCCAAGATATGAACAACACATAGAAAAAGCATATTATGACACGGATCTAAAATCAGCTGAAGCAGTATACCATCTTTTTCAGGATGGCGTGCAAATCTCAAAAATTCAAAAAGCATTCAGTGTCGGTGCCTTTGGCATCGGAAAATATCGACGTTTCGTTCCAACAAGATGGAGTATCACTGCTGTTGATTCCACTATTAGCAAAACCATGATGAAACAAACCCGCCAGTTTCCCTGGATCAATGAATTCAGAGTATACTATCATAATCAATTTGATAACCGATGGATTATTCTGATGATGCCATCCGAATGGCAATATGAACTCATTGAAGCATGGTATCCCAATACCACCTGGAATCAATATAGTAAAAACATATCCATGTATAATAGCTATGAATTTCATGATGGTCGAACCACTTATGCTGACATCGGTGGTTGTTATTATGCTGCTAGATTAGCTGTTAATGAAACCCTTCATAAACAACGAAGACAAGCAGCAGCATTGATTTTAAGAGAAGCTCATCCCGGTTATATCATGCCAATAGGAGTATGGAATGTACGAGAAAGTGTGAGAAAAACCCTTCAAAAACCATTTCGAAAATTCGATACCTTAGATGACGCATTACAGTTCATCGCTCAAAAAATGGATATATCCTTACAACGATGGATTAAAAACAGTGCCTTATTAAAAAATCGTTTATTCCAAAAAAAATTAGATGATTTCATAGGTCTTTAAACAATGAAAATCACTGAAAAAACTACTAAAACTGCGTTATCACATTCAAAACTCCCTGGTTTAACCTATACGTTGAATCCCTATGAAGGATGCAGCCATCAATGCGCTTATTGTTACGTTCCCTCAGTCTGTCATCTTTCACAAAAACAATGGGAAAACTCTCTTTCTATAAAACGAAATATTCCACTAGTTCTCTCAAAAGAACTTCCCAAAAAAAAGAAAGCAGTCGTTGGAATTTCAACGATAACTGATCCATATCAACCAGTGGAAAAAAACTATCAACTCACCCGATACTGCTTAGAACAACTTCTCAAAAAAGATTTTCCTATTTCCATTCAAACAAAATCATCACTCATTAATCGTGATAAAGCCCTCATTGAACAGTTTTCACAAGCTGAAATAATGATGAGTATCGGAACATTTGATGAACACAAAAGAATAATTTTAGAACCTTATTCATCGCCGATTAAAAAACGATTACAGGTTTTCAAAACATTTTCTGATACCACCGTAAAAAAAAGTGTTTTCATGGGGCCACTCTATCCAATGACCGAAATTGAACTCAAAAACATGCTTGATACCTTTATTGATCTATCAATCTCAACAATAATGATTGATTACTTCCGGATGAAACCAGGAACACATGAAAACATACAGCAATATGGGCGAAAAAACCCGGTTTTTTTAAACGATTTAGAAACCTATCTAAACAATCAAAAACAAATATATAATCAATATAGACAGTTCATTCGAACCTATCTAAAAAATAAAAAAATTAAGATTGTAGATGCATTTTAAAAAAAAATGAGACGAAAAGAATTTTTTTTCTTATTCGATACTCACATGAAACCCCTTATCATCTTTGTTTTCCATTTTTTTACGATGTATCACTACATCAAGAACACCATTTTTATAAGTGGCCTTAGTGGTCTTTGGTTTTACTTCAGCAGGAAAATCAACAATCTTATGATATTTATGATGAGGTGTATCAACACTAATTTCAAGATCCTCTTCAGTTGCCTTTAAATCAATATCCTGTTTTTCCACACCAGGAAGTTCAACGGTGACCGTTACCTCCTTGTCTCCTTCGATAACATCAGTTAATGGTTCACGTTCCTCAGAAATAGCTGCTTTTCCCTTATCAGATTTCACTTGATGATTACCAAATTCTTGAATCCGTGGTTTTCCATCAGGGCCAACACGGACACTAAACCCATGAACAAATGATTTCCCTGGTTCCATCTTATCAAAAGGAAATCGAAATGCCCGATGCATCATCCGTTCCATTTCTCGAAACATTCGTTCGAAATCATCATCAAATCCAAAAAAATCAAATGGATCTTTTTTCCGTCGATCTCGATTTCTTCTAAATGGATCCATATTATTCAACTCCATCACGCTATATTTTCGTTATATACTACCCAAAAATACAGAGAACCAATATATAAATTTTACACCTTTTTTACAGAAATCAACAGAGTGTTTTTTTAGTATTCCCAATTTTTTTTCTCAACAGGTTCCTTTTTGATGATTTCCTCCAGCATAGGTTTAAGTATATTGAATGTATTACCGAGAAAACCATCATATCTTATATAAATAACTTTGCAAAAATGTGGTACCTATGGCAAAAGCACGTTCAAGAGCAGCGGCACGAAGAATGAAAGACAAATGGAAAGCGAAAAGTTGGTACAACGTGGTCGCACCAGCATCCTTTGATCAGGTAACAATTGCAGAAACGCTTTCTGATGAACCAAATAAACTTCTTGATAGAGTAACTGAGGTTTCCCTTCAAGATTTAACTAATGATTTTAGAAAATCACATTACAAACTCCTATTCAAAATCCATAATGTTGAGGACACCACGGCCTATACCCAATATGTTGGCCATACCCTCACATCTGATTATTTACGAAGAATGGTGCGGAGAAAACGTTCAAAAGTCGAAGCAGTCTATGATATTACTACAAGAGATGGAGCAAAAATCCGAATCAAACCATTTGCAACAACTGATCGCCGCATTCAAAGTTCTCAGAAGAAAATAATACGAGATGCTATGCGCAAAACTATTGTAAAACAAGCAAAAGCAAGCACGCTTTCTGAATTCATTAAAACCATCATCGATGGTAAATTAGGTAAAGACATTTATCAAGCCTCTAAGAAACTTTATCCAGTGAAACGAATAGAGATATACAAAACACAGGTTCTGCATCAGCCACGAATTCAAATCGATGAACCCAAAAAAGAAGAACCAGTTGAAGAAAAAGCAGAAGAAGAACAAATCAAGGAATCAGTGGAACCAGAAACTAAAGAGGAAGCCTCATCTGAAGAGGAAGAAGAACTAATTGAAACCGATGAAGAGGAAGCATCACAGGAAGAACCTGTTGAGGAAGAAGAAATAACTGAAGAAGAACCACCTGAAAAAAAGAACGAAGAAGAACCCGAGTCGGAAACTGAGGAGCCAGAACCAATCGAAGAAGAAAAACCTGAGCAAGAAGAAACCACCCCTGCTAAGAAAGAAGAA
>CAZVKY010000030.1:0-8071 GCA_964627915.1 uncultured Thermoplasmatales archaeon | reverse complement strand
AGAAGAACCTGATGAACCAGTGAAACAACAATCTGATACTGTTGATCAAGAAACAGAAGTTGAACCTGAGTCAGAAGAGGAAACAAAAAAAGAATAATCTTTCCCTCTTTTTTCATATTCATTTTTTTAAACATAGATTATACCATAACCATTAAAAGAACATGATTGATTTTGCCCATTGGGATTTTTTGTGAGTGAAAAACGAAATATTGTCATCATTGGCTGTGGTGCAGGCGGGGCAACAGCAGCCCAATTTGCACGAAAAACAGACCGAAAAGCATCAATTACCATTTATGAACAAGGTCCCTATCCAGAATATTCCAAATGTGGACTACCCTATGCGATCTCAAAAGACATCCCTCATTTTGAAGACCTTATTGAGTTTTCAGAGGAATGGTTTAAAAAAGCACGAATATCACTTCATCTCAATACAATAGTTACTGGAATTGATACGAACAAACAGCAAATAACAGTTAAAAACCAAAATGATGAGAGTTTCACTCAATCATATACCTCATTAATCATTGCCACAGGTGCAAAACCAGCTATTCCACCAATTCAAAACATTACGACAGAACATGATTCATTTGTTGATGGTGTCTTCACCCTACGCACCATTGATGATGCAAAAGAAATCGCAAAGCATGCTCAGCAAAATAAACGAGCAACTGTTGTTGGTGCAGGTCTAATCGGTTTAGAAATGGCTGATTGTCTTCATCGAAAAAAAATGAAGGTAACTGTTGTAGAAGCACTTCCTCACATTCTACAAAATACACTGGATGCTGATATGACATCAAGTATTTTTGAAAAACTCTCAGAAAAAATCACGCTTCACACTAATCATTTTGCTACAGAAATCAAAACAAAACAGAACAACATTTCAGAAGTAATCATCCAAGAAAAAGAAACGAAAAATACCCAGAATATCAACACAGATCTTCTCATTATCGCAACAGGAACAAAACCAGTAACAGATATTGCTGAACAAGCAGGCTGCGATATCGGTGAAACACAAGGAATCAAGGTTGATGATACCTCATTGACTTCTAAAAAAAACATCTATGCCGTTGGTGATTGCACTGAGTATAAAGACTATGTAACCGGTAAACCATTTCTTGTAGGCCTAGGAAGCATCGCTGTTCGCCAGGGAATAGCTGCTGGTACAAATGCTGCAGGTGGATCCTACGTCCTTCCAAAGGGAGCGTTGTTAACCTGTACATCTGATATTTTTGGTATAGAAATCGCCTCTGTCGGCCCAGCCGCATGCTTTTTAGAAAAAAAATCAATCGTATCCGGAAAACATCATGGATCCTCACTTCCACCTTATTTTCCAGGGGGAAAACCAATAACGATGAAAACAAAGGTTGATGTATCAACTGGTGCCATCGTTGCAGCACAAGCGGTAGGAGAAAACGCAGCTCAACGAATTAACACCTATGCAGCAGCTATACTTGGAAATCTTGATATCTCAACCTTTCGAACCTTGGAAACAGCTTATGCACCACCAGTGGCACCAACCCTTGATGTGGTAACGCTAGCTGCAGATATCGCCATGATGAAATATCGACGGAAAAAATAATGATGTTTTTCTAAAAGATTACTTTAAAAAAATCGGATGATTATTTCACTTTCATTAAAAAAATAAAAAAAGAAAGGATTTTTTTATTTCTTAAAAAAACCCCGTTTTTTCTTATCATTATTTGTAGTATCATCAGCGTTTGAGGTTTGAGTCTGTTGCGGTTGCGGTGTTGTCGTATGAGGTTTTGAAGTCGGATTTTGTTTTGGTTGATTCGCTGATCCAGCGGGTGGTTTATTAGAAAAGAGTTTATCAAAGATCTGTTTATTGGAATCAAACCAACTCTGCCATTGCGCATTTTGCTTCTTCAAACGATTACATTCACTTTCAGTTTCCTCATAAAGATGATAGAGTTTCGTCAACCGCTCTTTTTCTTTTTCATATTGCTGATTGATTTCTTGAAATCTATCCTTATATTCGGCGTATTTCTCAAACTCTTTTGCTTTTTCAACTTGTTGCTGAAGCTTTTGCGTCATTTCCTTTTGCTGTTGAACTTCTCTTTTTAGTGTCTGATTTTGTTCCTGAAGATCATTTCGAATAGTGGTAAACTCATTGATGCGGTTTTCATATTCTTCAAGTTTTTGCATCTGTTCATTGTTTTCTTCTACTTTCTGAGTAAGCGTATTGATTCTATCAGTATAATCGGTTTCTAATCGTTGTTTTTCCTCTTCAGCTTTTTTCGCACGATTCTCAAATTCCTGTAGTTTTCCTTCAGCCTTGGATAATTCTTCTTCCTGTTTCTTGTAGGCATCCCACAGTTTGATTAACCGTTCTTTTTCTTTTTCAAGTTCTTCACTGTATTTTTTTGCTCCTTGAAAGGCTTCTTCACGTTGCTGTTCAATCTCAGAAAGTTGACCTTCATATTTTTCAATGGTTGATGAAATCTCTTGAATTGCACCGACATCTAACATGCTTTTAATCTTTGATAGATTCTGTGTGCTTTCAGTAAATGAATTCTTGATATGATCAATCTCATCAACAGCTTGGCGAAGCTTCTCCTCCAGGGAGTTGATTTCACCGGTTTGACCGGCCACTATATTTTCCTCACTCATCGTCATAACCTCCCAGTATATGATTTTAGTTATGAGAGAATAATGCTGTTGCTATTTAAGTATTGTTATAATTTGCTAGAATACGATAAAAAAGTCATTTTTATTACTAAAATAGCAGGCTCAAATTGGTGCTTTTTTGAAATGATTTCCATTCAATTTTATTGTGTTAATTTACGGGAGATAAATCATTAAAATGGATTGGTTGAAATATTACACCGCTAAACTAATAAACTACCATTGCCATACTTTTCCTTGAATTTCAATTCCTCAAATAGGAGGAGATCGTGGATGGGTTTATTCGGTAAAAAAAATTTATCATCAATACTTCGGAGAATTTTTGGCAAAAAACATGCAAAAATTGGGATATATGGTCCGCCAAATGTGGGAAAAACAACACTAGCAAATAGAATATTAAAGGATTGGACTGGTGAGATTATGGGGAGTGTTTCAGAAGTTCCCCATGAAACCCGGATGGCAAAATGGAAAAAAGATGTGAAAATAGAAAATGGTGGATCCTCTCTGTATATGGACATTGTTGATACACCCGGGATTTCAACCAAAGTTGATTACAAAGAATTCATGAATACCTATGGACTTGATAAAAACGATGCGAAACATCGAGCTAAAGAAGCAACCGAAGGAGTAATTGAGTCCATTAGATGGCTGGAAGATGTGGATGGAGTGCTTCTAGTAATGGATTCCACTCAGGACCCCTTTACCCAGGTTAATGTAACCATCTTAGGTAATCTGGAGGCAAGAAAACTTCCAGTTCTCATCGCTGCAAATAAAATTGATGCAGAAGACTCCAGTCCTGCCACCTTGAAAGCAGCATTTCCTCAACATCCTGTGATTCCAATTAGTGCTCTTACGGGGTATAACTCGGATGATTTGTATAGCCGGATGGTTTCTCATTTTAGAAAGAAACGAAGAGGGAGGCGGAGGTAACGATTTATGGCAAAAAAGAAGGAAAAAAGTATTGCTGTTAACCTTGTTTCCCGGCAGAAATTAGAACAACTTAACTCTCAAGAAAAACTCCAATTCATCCTTGATGAAATACAACACGGAAAAGTCCTTGTTTTGGAACATGGTCTTACCTCTTTTGAACAAACAGAACTCATCGAACGTACCATGAAGGAAATCGAACAAGACACTTTTATTGGAATAGAAATGGAAGGATACGGTGAAGACAAACCAAGTTTTGTGCAAAAAATATTCGGCATCCTCAAAAAACCACGGATGACCGTCATTGGTCCTGCGCATCTGCTTCAAACAGTGAAAAAAGATAATAATATGATTGAGACCAAAATCATACCTGGGAAGGGAGCATAGAGGTATGCCCCATCAATGTTTGAAATGTGGCACTCTTTTTGAAGATGGATCCTCAGAATTATTAAAAGGTTGTCCGAACTGCGGAGGAAACAGATTCTTTTATACAAAAGAAGAACTAAACGAGGATCAACGAGAACAAATCCAAAAAGAAGTCGGAAAAGACATCAATGAACAACTCGTTGATCTTCTCGGGAAACATCAATCAGATCTCATTGATCAAACTGGTAACTGGATTACCATGAAACCAAAGGATGTGAGAAAAGCACTAGCTTCACATCTTCCAGAAAAACAATACAAACAACAACAAAAAACACAAACAACAAAGCAAGAGGATAACAATGATCTACTCAGTGAAAGCTACCGGAAAAAACGATTAGAGGAACTCATCAAACAAAGCACTTCTTTAAAAAGACCAGAGACCATTGATATACAACCACCAGGTCAATATAACATTGATGTAAAAGCATTACTAGAAAATGAACCCATCATCATTCAAAAAGATGGATCATATACTATTCATCTTCCATCTATTTTTAAAATGTATCAAGAAAAAAAAGAAAAATAAAAGATTTTTATAATCGAAGCCGCCGGTGGAGTTTTACCACGGTTTCAACTGCTGCCTTTGATCGTTCAATTCTTGATTCAGCTTGCAAGCGAGTCATCCCCGGACCAGATATTCCAAGACCAACGGGTTTATTGAATTCAATGGATAAATCAGCAATCTTTCGAGCTGCATGACTAATCACCAGTTCATCATGCTCGGTTTCCCCTTCAATTACCGCGCCTAGTGCTACTACCCCATCAATATTCTTTCGTTCAAGCAGTTTTTTGATAGCAAGACCCATATCAAAAACTCCTGGAACCTTTACGATTTGATTGATTTCAGCTCCCAGAAACTGGGCATGTTCCCGTGCTCGTTCCAGCATCATCATGGTAATATCATAATGAAACTCAGAGACCACTGCTCCAATGTTAATTTTTTTCTTTGTTGGCATACTCTTTTTCTCCTTATCTTTTTACTGGGCCTGCATCGGAAAATCCTTCTCGAAGACCGCTGCCAGCCTGTTTCATTAATTTATCTGGATGAAATAATAAATCAACAACATTAATCGCATGTTCACGGCTGCGTTGAGTAGCAAGCCACTCCAGCTCATTTTCATCTGCTCCTTCATCCTCATGCACAAACACCTCAATCACATGTTTGTTACATAAGAGTTGAACTTGAATTAAACCAGTGCTAGCTTCATGAGCACATTGTTTATCAATAGGTTGTTTACCGGGCATGCCTAAAGCCATCACCAGCTCACAATCTTGTTCTTCAAAAAGTTTTTTACAAGCCACGGGTAAATCTTTGATACCTGGAACCGTATACCGTATGATCTTAATATGAGGGTTTTGCGCTTTTAATTCATCAATAGCGGACTTGCCCATATCCACACGAGCAAAGGTAGTATCAGCAATCCCGATTCGTTTCATGATTTCTCAATACCATCCATTTTTTTCTGAAACTCATACGCACTAATGATTTTTGCAATAATGCGGCGTGTGCCATTTAAATCTTCCACACCTGCACATTTTTTCAACCGAACGATTTCTGCTTCAATCCCTCTTTTTTTAAGCTCCTCTTTGAGTTTTCCTTTATCATGGATCTGATCATAACCAATAGCAATGATATCAGGTTGAATCTTTTCAACGATTTCAAACATATCATCTTCTTTTCCCAGAAAAACCTGATCAACGACCTGTAACTCCTTGATGATGTTCACTCTCATTTTTTCAGGGGTGACTGGTTCATGTTTCATCTTTCGAACCGTTGCATCACAAGCAACAACCACGACTAATTCATCACCAAGTTTCTTTGCTTCTTTTAAATAATAGATATGTCCCATATGAAGTAAATCAAATGTCCCTGAAGCCATCACTTTGACCATTGATTCCAACTCTGAATGATATCTTCTCCTTCAATAAACACAAAACCATGTTTCTCAGCCAGTTTTTGAGCTTTCTCCTTGGATAATGCGTTTCCATCATCACCCATGATCTCACAGCCACTGGCCACTGGATGTAACCCTGCCATCCTTAGTAAGGCGGTTGAAAGCTCCGTATGACCAAACCGGCTGGTTAACGGTTTTTCACTGGCAACACAAATAGGCACATGACCCGGTGAACGAAACTGTTTTCCAAACGCTTGTAATGCCTCATCAGTTGAAAATGTAGAAAGTTTTTTTGATAACTCAGCAAATGAAGAAATAGTAAGACTTCTATCCTTATCTGTAATACCCGTGAAGGTATTTCGATGATTGATATACAAGGAAAACGATGATTTTGTATCATATGGAATATCATCAGCGATAAGATGTTTTAAGACCGGATACTCTTGTTGCACATCTGCGAAAAGATCTGATAAAAAAGGGAGTTGGAAACCTTCTGCAATCTCATGAGAAATCATCAAAAAGATAAGGCCGCCACCGTTTTTTCGAATAAATCTAATAGAATCATCTTTAACGAATTCAGCAGCAATGACAAAATCTGTTTCATTTTCACGATCATCTGCATCATGAATAAGAACAAATTCTCCCTGGCGAAGTTTGTCCAAAGCATGTTGTATTGCTTCTATGGATTCACCCGCCTGCATAACAATCTACTCTGAGATAAAAGCTAGTTACTTACTCAGAAATTGGTTCACTATGAAGCTTTTTTGTCGCTGCAAGTTTTCTTGTGATGTATCCAGCAATACGATTTCGAAGTAAATTACTGCCTACCGTAGTAACCTCTTCAACTTTTTTCTTATTATGCTGAAAATCATCAGCCATAAATTGATCTGGATACTTCTCAATCAGGTCCCGTGCAATCGTCTTAATAAATGTTGGTCGTATATTTCCCAGGATATCACCTTTATTATTGTAGGGCCCAGGAATAGTTTTTTCTTATATAAAAACTTTGGAGTGTTTTTGCCCTTATTTTCAGTTTTTTTATCCAAAAACCTTTCTCCCCAGGTCATTACATCATTTTCAATTGTAATCATGATTTATCAAAAAATATATGATTTTTCCGCTAGTTCAATTGATTGTTTTCCTTTTACTCCTGATTTCAGATAACTGTTGATTTTAAAATGTTACATACTTTTTTACACAATACGTATAAGGGTCAATGTATTTAAATATGAAATCATATCTAATGTTAAAACTAGGGGGAATATCACTATTCCATCGAACTCATCACTTCTCAAAAAACTAGCCCGAAAACAACTTCACAGAATAGAGGAGTATGCAGTTCATAGTGATGTCGCTCATTCTGTTTCAGCAGTGATTTATCGTTCAAAACCGTATTCATTTCTCAAAGATAAAATAAATAAATTTAAAAATCTCAAACGAATCGAGAAGATCAAACAATATCCTCTCCCAAAACATATCGCTGTTATCATGGATGGAAATCGACGATTCGCAAAAAACATTGGTATACAATCAAATGCAGGTCATTTCTTCGGACGGGATAAAATACAAGACACTCTTAATTGGTGTCTTGAACTTGGTATAAAAAATCTAACTCTCTATGCTTTTTCCACACAAAACTTCAATAGAACCGCTGAAGAAGTTGATGATCTTATGAATCTGTGTAGACAGGAACTGGATAAAGCAGTGACTGATTCCCGTATTCATAAAAACAAGGTAAAGATCAAAGTCATTGGCAATCTTGAAACTCTGCCGGAAGATGTTCAAACAAAAGCAGAAAATCTCATGCAAGAAACCAAAAGATATGATGATCATACCCTTAGCATTGCATTAGCATATGGAGGTAGAGAGGAAATCGTGAATGCTATAAGTCATATCGCTGAGGATGTCAAAGAAGACAAACTTTCCTTAGAAGAAATTGATGAACAAAAAGTCTCATCATATCTTTACACCGATGGGATACCTGATCCCGATCTCATCCTCAGAACCAGTGGGGAGGAACGTCTTTCCAATTTTCTGCTTTGGCAAATGGCATACTCTGAACTCTATTTTTCAGATGTCTACTGGCCAGCATTTCAAAAAAAAGATTTCTTAAAAGCAGTAGAAACCTATCAACAACGAAAAAGAAGATATGGCGTATAACAAAAATAATCTGTTAAAAA
>CAZVKY010000029.1:0-19734 GCA_964627915.1 uncultured Thermoplasmatales archaeon | reverse complement strand
TTTTGTTTGTATCGGGTTTTATCTTAGAAAAACCAAAAAGAAACAGTATTGAACGTACAATACAGATGTTTCGTCATGAGATAATAGAATATTCATCTTTTTGATTTTCCTTCGGAATGTCGGCGAATAAAACCAAGATATCCCATATTATAAAGCAATCTAAAAAAGAAAACGATTAGAATAGCTGTTATTCCTAGTACACCGTAGAATCCTATACCTAATCCCCAACTGGATTCAAGAGTGATTGATGTTTCCTCACCGGGTATATTACTATTGAAAGTACCCAATCCTATTATGGATCCGACGCTTGTTTCTGTGTAGGTGTTCATGGTTGTGTAAAATAAGATGAGTGAACTAGCGAGGAGCAGGATGGAAAGAAGAAGGACGAGAAGGGTTGTTTTTTTCCATTGAAGGAAATGAAGGAGTGCAGTGATAATGAGCAGGATACTCCCAACAAGCGCTAGGATTTCGGTGTAAACGGTAAGAGAAATTACCTCTTCGGTAGGATTGATGATTTCTCCTGCTTGTACGGTGGACGTTTCGGTGTGGGAGACAAAAGAATGAGTGAGCAGGTAGACATTAGTTGATTGTTCAACGTTTTCATTTGTTCCAGTATAACTCCACCAGGGAAACACGATGAAGCTAAAAAGAGCAGCGATAATGACAATAAGAACAAAAAGGTGAAGGCGTTGTTTTTTCCATAGAATTAAGAGTCCAGCGAATAGAATACTTATACCACTAATGATCCAGATCAATACTGGATAAAGTGGTGCATTTGAGCTGACCACAGAGATTGATTTATGATTGGTGATAGTGACATTTCGTGTTGCCTTGTTCTCTGTAAGATATAGATTATAGGTTGCTGGGGCGAGTTTGATCGTTGCTTTTCCTTTATGATTTGTGTGAACATTTTTTTTCTGATTCTCTCTTTGAAGGCTTACCATGGTATCTTTGAGTGGTAGTCCATGGGAATCATAGATGGTCATGCTTAGATTATATGAAGCTTGAAAGTTGATGGTGTCATTGATGGATATGTTTTCAGTTGAATCATAAGTTGCTGATCGAGTAAATGATTTGTAGCCGATGCTTATGTTGTATTTTGCAGGATAGAGATCTGGGAAAATAAAGAGTCCATTATCAGTTACATCTGGAGTAAGATATGTTCCTTTGAGGTATTTTTCATTTGTAAGGAAAATATCGAGAGGAACTGCGGGAGTAAGATTCCAGGTGTCTTTGATATACAGTGAGAGTTCAGTGAGTTGGATGATATGGATGGTATCATTTTCGATGAGAATTGGTTTTTGGATGAAAAATGAACCGTATTGCAATTGTATTTGATATGTTGCAGCGGGGATGTTTTCAAATGTGTATATTCCATTTTCTATGGTGGTTGGGATAAGGGTTGTTGGATTGGTCATTTCTTGGCTGGTTAGGCTGAGGGCCGCTGGCTTAGTATATTGATGTCCATCTGCTTGTTTTATGTTAATTTGTGTATCATATACTGGGATTGATTGGGTTATGGTAAGGGGAAGAATACTTCGATGGTAACCAAGGTTTATTGGTGTTTTATCGACTAAAAATCCATTATATGTGGTTTGCAAGGTGTATTGATGGTCAAATAAGCTGCAGGGTGCATGAAGGGTGATGTGACCGTTTTGATCGGTTGTTTCTTGGTTTATTATCAGTTGATTAAGGATGAGTTTTCCGCTTGCATTTGATAGACCATTGTTTTGTTGATCATTTATGCTGAGTTGTATTGTTCCTTGTTGTCTGCAGAGGATTTGTATGGTGTCATTCTTGGTGAGATCAACTGTTGCAACACCAATGAATCGTTTTGTTTTTGATATTAGAGAATTGGTCAGAAAGATTTTGATGACATATGGTTTCTTGGGAAGATGATTAAACTGAGTGTTAAGAAAGATTGAACTGTTTTTCCAGTTTATCGAGCTTGTATTTGTGGTTTCAATCCGGCTGCAGATGTTACTTGCATATTGTGTTTCATTTTGATAGAGTTCTGCAATGATACTTGATCCGGTAAAGGCTATTTTTGAACTAAGATATTCAAGTGTTAATCCAGGTGTTAACAAGGTATTAACGGTGAGGCTGAGATCTCCTTTTTGTGAGCCATTCCCAGAGATAGTAGTATTTTTTATTGTCGTTAGTTTTGAAAGGGCTGAAAAATAGGTTGCCTCGGGTTTTATTGTTTGGTATCCACCGGTTTGTGTGGAAAAGAATTCAGCTGAGAAACTAATTTTGTAGTTGTTTGGTAATGTTGTATCTCTTCCAGATGAGGGATCATAGGTATTTCTACTGAAATAAATGTAGGCGGAGGTACTGCTTACACCGGGTTGATCATTGAGTTTTTCTTCATATGCTTGGATTTCCACTCCATCTTGTTCATCTGCACCGGTTTTGAGTATTGAATTTGATGAGAAAATGATAGCATGTGCTGGTTGATCTGTGCCTGAATCAAGGCAGCACCAACCAGGGCTGCCGAGTTCTATGTTTGCTTTTCTTCCGAGTATTGGCTCCCAGGCGCTATCTGGGTTAGTGGTGAGTGCATATTCAACGGTTTGATTGTCATTGGTATAAATATAAAGTGATGAGGGAATAGTTCCAAAATTTAGATCATTATATGTTGTTGAGGAGAGTCCACCACTAGTAAGTGATGCGAAAAACACATCGATTGCATCTGCTGAGGGAGCAGCATTATCGGTGAGTTCATGGGTGACATCAACGAGTAACCGTGTTTTTTGATGTGGAGAATAATAGTAGGTGTATATTGCTGTGGTTTGAAAGATATCATCTGCGGATCTGCTTACGATACCACATTGTATCATGAGATTGCCATCAACAATGATTTCTGTTGATTGGAGTTTTTGTGCAGTGGTCATCTTAGTCCATGCATCATCATTTTTGTACCAGTAGGATAGGGAAAAGGATGCTGTTTGTTCTGTTTGTTGTGGTGAAAATGATAGGGTATTTGGTTTCATTTTTGTGATTTGTTGCGCTATGGGATTACCCATGAAGTTTCCTTCTTGAGCAATGGTATAGATGAGATCATCTGTTTGAGTGATGGCATAGTACCATGTTTCAAATCGATATCCATTGACTGGTTCATATTGAAATTGATCTTCAGTTATTGCGACTCGATCGGGGTAGTTTGGTTGGGTGGTTTCTTGATTATCATAATAGACAAAAATATTTTCTTTGTTACTGAGATTTTTTGGGAGAAGAAAGACGATGCTACATGAATCTAGATATGGTTTTTCTGAGTAATTAAGTTGATAGATCTGTGATTCTAATTCCTGTGAGCTCGTGTTTGTTTGATGGATGATTCGTATAGAGTGATGCTGATTATGTTCAGCCCAGCATTGATTAGTGAAGTTTATCGTGATATCAATGGGATCATGTTCTGATGAAGCTGAGAGAAGGGAAGTGGGAAGCTTGATTTGTTGACGGAAATCAAAGGTTTCATTCCACCAGGGTATTTCTTCTGCGATAACAGGTTTATGTATAGCAACAGCTACTAGTATGGATGTAGAACATAATAACATGATGGTAAGCAGGCTATACGTCTTTTGCATAAAGATCAGCAGCTGTTTTTTTTCTTTATATATCTATACTTATAGTATTATATTTATAGGTTATTGTACAACTCTTAAGATTTCATTTTTTTTCAGGGTTAATTTGAATAGTAAAGATGATAAAGGAATATTTCCATCAAGATACCATTAATAGTATTTCTTGGATGTATGCTATGGTAGAAAAAAGTAATTCCTCCTCAGAAAAGCTCATCGGGTTTTTTCCTTTGTTTTATAATCTAGCAGAAACGGGGAGAGCTGTTCTTATTGCCAAAGAAGTGCAGAAACAAGGGTATAACATTGTTTTTTTTAGTCATGGAGGAAAATATGAGTACCTTGTCAAACAGTTAAATGCTGATATTATTCATGTGCCACCGAGTTATTCTGATGAGTTTATCGATTTGCTCTGGAAATCCTCACGGTTGGAAACATTGAAAAATCCGTTTACAACTGAAAATTTACGTATTCATGTTGAAGAAGAGAAAGAAGCTTTTCTAAAAGCTGGTGTCGATCTCATCGTATCAACCAATAATTGGCCTTGTCGAATATCTGCACCAGTTGCAAGAATCCCTCTTATTTTTGTTACACCAAAGGTTGTTGCTTGTTTTTCTACATTTCCAGAGGATGCGGAGTTTTTTTTATCTTGGCTTCTACCAGAAAGATTGAAACTTATCTTTTTGAATTGGTATGCTCCTCGATCGAAGATGTATGTGAAATCATTTGCAAAAGTAGCAAAGCAGTTTCATGTTTCTCCACCTCGATATACTTCAGATATCAATCATGGTGATTATACATTTTATACCAATAGTGTTGAATTAATTGGAGAAAAAAATATCGATGATTCTGCAGATGAATGGTTTATCGGACCCATCAGTTTGGAACCATTGTTTCAATCATCAGATGATGCAAAAAGCAAGCAGGAACAAAAAGAAATTGAACTACATATCCAATCAAAGAAGCGGAGTATTCTTGTAACATTGGGAAGTTCAGGTACCAAAGAGTTGTTTCTTAAAATAATCCATGCATTAGAAGAAACAGAGTATCAAGTTGTTGGTATTTATTCAAATATTTTAGATGAAAACAATCTGCCGGTAACAAAGGATAATATTTTGCTTAAAAAATTTGTTTTATCTATTGCTCGCATCAATAAAATGGTGGATCTAGCAGTAACTCATGGTGGTGAAGGAACGGTGCTTACTGCTGCATACAGTGGCAGACCAGTCATCGGATTTCCAATGCAATTTGAACAACATCTGAATTTGGAGATGCTGGTGAAACATGGATCAGCATTAATCGTATCAAAAAGGAATCTTACGGAACGAAAAATTATATCCCTTGTAGAAAAAATCTTTTCAGATTATGAAGTGTATTACGATCAGGCGCAAAAGATTGCTTCATTGCTTCCTTCCGCAAACGGTCATAAAAATGCAGCATTGTTAATTGATGAATTTCTTACCAAAGGATTACTCAACAAGAACTAAAATTATAGAAATAACATGTTTCAACCGTTGCTTAGTTCATTGTTTTTCAGAAGGATTTAATAGCAGAGGAATATTTAGCATCAATCAGGGATAAGAAAAATATTTTTTTCTATTCCTAAATGAAATAGGATTTGGTTGGTACTCTCATGCAAAAAAATCAAAAACCAATTTTTATTATTGGTTGCCCTCGCTCAGGGACTACATTAGTTCGTGTGATTCTTGATTCTCATCCACATATTTGTTGTGGTCCAGAGATGCATGTTATCAATGCCTTGCAAACCTGTCAGCAACAAATTATTTCTCACTGGAAACAATTGAAACCATATGGTGTTTCCAAAGATGAGTTCAATCAAACAGTTGCTAAAATGTACACGGTCTTTCTTAATCAATATGTTGCAGATAAAAACAAAAAAAGATGGGCAGAAAAAACACCGGAGAACATCTTTCATGTTCCTTTTATTGATACCTTGTTTCCTGATTGTCAATTTATTAATGTGATTAGAGATGGTAGAGACGTGGTCACTTCTTTTAAAAAACGTTGGGGAAGACTAGCCATTATTAATGGTGTGAAACAATGGAATAAAAGTGCGGATTTGACGTTTTCATTTCGAAAACAGTTTTCACAAGATCGGTATTTTGAAGTTAAATATGAAGATTTGGTTCGATTTCCTAGGAAGGAAACAAAAAAAATGATGGATTTTTTAGATGAACCGTGGACAGAGGATTTATTGCATCATCAACAGCATCATCATGATTTCTGGTTTAATTATAGTAAAAAAACAGATACAATTCAAAAAGATGAAAAACAACCTGATCGTCATTCTCCTAGTAGACCTATTTTTTCTTCAAGTGTGAATCGATGGAAACATGATTTGAATGTCATCGAAAAAACAGTAGTGAATGCAAAAATAAAAAAAAATCTTGTTCGTTTTGGATACCACTGAAGGATAGGGTTTAAATAGGACAGGTATTTATTTTATAATAAATCTTATATACATTAGAAATGTATGTAGATATTGGACCTATTAATCCGGTTGGGGACCCGTATTCTATTACCGGAGGAAAGCACACATGATCATGAAAAATAAAAATCATACGATGTTATTTGCTTTTTTCTTTGTATTTATAATTATTTTTGCTAATATGCAAGTAATGGTGAGTTCTGATGGTGTAGATTCTTATACGCAGGCGTTTGAAAAAGGAATAACCTGGAAGCAAACTGAGTATCTTAAGAAAGCAACATTGGTTCAGTTTGATAAGAATAGTTATGTTGATGATTATGCGTATTTAGCATCTGTTCCAGCTAATATATTTAATAGTGGTGATACAGTATTTTCGAATCCATTGTTGTTTTTTCAACCAGATAATAGTTATCCTGATGAGGATAAATATTTGTTTTTAAATGATTATGACGGTATTCATTATTTTATGGAGGATTGGATGGATTATAGTGGTGGCATGCTTGATCAATTCACCTTGATTAATGTCGATAAAAATATGTTAGAATCATCATGGACTGCACGCGAATATAATGCTATTGAAAGTCAGGATCCATTTGAAATAGCTCGAAAAATTGCATTGAGTGAATGGTCCTATTCTAAACAAGCGGTTGTCAGTGTGATTGAAAAGGATTTTGAGAATCAACGAACAAATATCTCAGGGGGAAGTATAACTGGAAAAATTAGTGGTACTGTTGGCAAAGAAAAATTTACGGTTCCTCGTAGTGATGGTGTTTCTCCAGAGTTCAAGCGTTTCACGGTTGAGGATTCTTATAAGTATATTGAAGCTGATTTATGGTTTCCCGCTATCACTATGCAATCAAAGATTATGGAGCTCATCCCTGGTTTTCCACCGATTATCACGCTTCCATCCGTTGATCCTGATCTCCAATTGTATTGTCAGTTTGATAATGATTGGTTGCAGACTAGTGCTTCATCTGATATGACCATTACCAAAGGCCCTCATGAGGAATGTTTTTCCTATGTGTTGAAACCAGGAACCTGGCGGGTTGGTGTCACCAATATGCCAACAGAGGGGGGCGATGATGAGAGTTTTAATCATTATCTTCTACCTGGTAGAAGTGATGGAAAATTTTTGGTGTTTGGGGATACCCTTGATGCCTTGTTGAATGTGTTAGGTCGACCCATCACTGAGTATAATTGTGAGATTACAAAATATCCTGGTGTTACCTTAGATATTCCAGAGACTCCTCCATTTGGTTGTAAGGATGCTTCATTTAATTTAACTTGGGAGAACAATGATATCTCATTAGGCTTGTCTTTGATTGGTCCCTGTGGTGAGGAAATTGAATCTATGCGGGTGAGGGATCGGTCTTATCAGCAGATTCATCTTCAGCGTATGGGTGAGTGTTTTGATAACAACAAGTATTCAGTGATTGTGTATTCCCTGGATGATATAAGTTCTCCTGTTGATTTCAGTGTTTCTTATTCTTGGGGTCAGAATATTTCAAAAGAAAGCGCTGATTCACTTACTTCTGCTTCCGAAGGAGCAATTCTAGCGTCAGTATTGAATTGTCCTTTGTTTTTTATTGAACCTCATCAGTTTTCTGATGAGACGAAACAGTCATTGCTTAAGCTTGGAGTAGAAGATGTTTATGTGATGGATCTTGGAAGTCATCTTCAAAGCAGTGTTTCTTCAGAATTAAAAGATGTTTTTGATATCAAGGAACATGTTACAGATCATAAGAGCTGTTATTCATCAATTATGGAGAAAACCGGTGAACATGATGTGATCTTTTCTACTATTGATCCTTGGAGTTATTGGCATTACACTACAAAAGCTCGGGAGATAAAACCCGCAGGTGAATTTAAGAAAGCTTTTTATCTTGGTCCTGCTACTTATGCTGCTGCACATCATGGCAGTCCGTTGTTATTGGTGGAGAATCATCCTCGGTTGTCCGCTGGGGCGACATGGCATAATGAATTTTGGAGTGATAATGGAAATGGCTATACCTCACTTCCGGTTGCTCCTATGGTGTTAACGGGGAGAACTGTTTATGATTTTTTAGATGAGTATGGATTTGATCAAGAGGGAAATGAGACTATTTTAACGGTGGGTGGTCAATATGATATGGCTCCTTCTTGGACTCGGATGTTTGCTGGTGTGGCAACACCAGGAACGATTATTGGAACACCGGTTGATGCCGCACAAATCATTAACAGGAATATGTTTTATCCAGCTTTGATTTTTTCTAATCCGGCGTTACAGGGTGAGGTTGCATTGGAAAATGGCAGTAAAAGTGTGAGAAAACAACCTACCACTCCCCCACTTCGTCCATTACAAGGTATTTTTACGCGTTTGTTCAATCAACCATTAGGTAGTAATTTAAAAATTATTAAACCGTCCGCTGTTGAAGAGTTTCGTTATCCTGTGCTTCATACCTATGGTTGTTATGGGTATCGTTTTAATGAAAGGGCTAGTAAGTATTGGGGGACAAAATATCAAACACGGTTGGGAACAATTCCTGGTGAGTCTATTTCATATCAGGAGATTGATCAGGGTACGCGGATGATTCATGAGGGTGTTCCTGGTGCCTATCAACCTGATATTTCAGCAACGGATATTACACCGTTTTATGCTTCTAAAGCAGGGTATGAGAATTGTTATTCGACGAATTTTGAGGTGACCATGGATAATTTGAATCAGGGTGTTATTAGTTGGTATATGGTACTTCATGGTGATAGTGCGAATGGTGGTCAGCTCTCTTGGTATGATCCCTCTTCTGTTGCTGATGTGACTGGTTCAAAGTTGTTGCAGGCAGCAATTGGTATTCCGTTGGGTTTGTATCCCTTGGTTGAGACCAATCCCTGGCGTGGGTATGATCAGCTTTGGGGAAGTACTGAGGAACCGGATACTGCAACGTTGAATGCAGAGATTGGTTTGGTGCTTGGTTGGCTTGGTCTTGCTAATCCTGATGGTCCGTTGAATGGAGGATTGCTTAAAACTGGTCTTGATTTGGTTCCGGCAAATATTCCAGTGTTTCAAAACAATCGGAATGATTATTTTGATGGTCTTGTTGGTCCTTATAGTATTACCGCGATGATTACTAAGTTTCATTATGAGCATCATGGGAAGGATTACCATGAGTTATTGGATAATCTTCATTCCATGAGTTTTCATGCGGATTCTTGTTTGATTGCCTGTAAATTCCTTCATATTTCTTTTATTCGTCATGGTTCGGTGATGCAGGAGTTAGATCCTTGGCCTACGTCTTATTGGGGTGGTGTTGCGTTTCAAGAGGCCCCTCGTGATTTTGCATTGGGAAAAAGTATTGGTGAGTCCTATGCGGAGGGCAGAACTAAGATTGGGATAAAATATTTGTTTGAGGATGATGAACCAGTGGATTGGTGGTGGGATAGTGCTGAAAATGTGGTTCTTTTTTCTGATCCTAAGTTACATATTTGGATTCCTGAGGCACAGTATGATTTGGATGCGAAGAATCATTGGGAGTTTGATGATGTGAGGCCTCTTTTATTTGATGAGGATGTAAGTTTTGATGGACATATGCCTTTTGGGGTGACTGAGCATTCTCATGCTCGCAAGATTCCGTTGTTGAGTTTGCAGCAGATCATTGTGATTGTAGCCTTAGTGCTTATCATTGCATTGTTAGTTATTGTAATGGTTTTCAAAAAAGGTTTATTATTGAATAATAAGAAATAATAAAATATTTTTTTATATTTTTATTATATCAAAAAGAGAGTATTTTATATATTTATTATCTCTTAAAATTGGATAAATTAACACTTATTAATTATTAAGTAAGTACCGAATGTTTATATAATCGATGCTTTAATATATATGATGGAAATACTGAAAAGGAAAACGGTTGAGTTTTCCTGTTTTGCCAATGATAGGGGGCAACGATTTAATATGAACCGAAAAATAATGAGTATCATTTTGTGTCTGGGATTGTTTATCATACCTGCTTTTGTGAATGCTGAAATTAATCTTCAATCTGAAGTAAAGGCTGATATATTTGAAGAAGAGCATAAAGATAACAAGGCTACTTCTTCGACTATTTCTGACTATGATCCATTGGTTGATATTTCGGTCACGGTTGACATCCAAAAAATCAGATCACTTGAAAAAAACAATCGGATGATTAATCTTGAGCAAAACATAGATTCATTTTCTAACCCAGATTTTTATGTTAAGGTTACCATCAATGATGAACAGTTCACTAGTCCAGTATGGAAGAACACTCGTTACATTGAGGATTGCCCATTTTCAGCAACATTAAATGTGCCTGATGATGAACAATTTGTTAATATTAAAATAGAACTTTGGGATAAAAATATTGGTTTGGATAAACGCTGTGATATCAGCAGTGTCCATTTTGATTCCGAGCGAATCAGGGATAGTTTTGATGTTGATATCATATATGATATTAAAACCGGCCATTGGCGAGGTGACGATTTCAATTATGATACGCAGGTGAGTGCCGATGTTAGTGGTTACGGTCGATTGAATGGCTGTGATGATGGCAGTGCCTATGAAGAAGAACGAGATGTTGAGCTTTGGTTTGATATTTATCAAACTGATTATGATCATGATGGCATCCCCTATTGGACTGAAAAAAATGTGTATGGGACCAATCCAAAAGTAGATGACCGTGGTCGAGATGATGATAATGATGGAGTGCCTATCGAATGGGAATGGAAATTTGGTCATATTTATTCATTTTGGAGACATGATGATTACTGGATTTATGATCCCTTTGAGTGGGAGGATCATCAAAACATGGACATTGATCAGGATGGACTGGATAATGTAGAAGAATATCTCACCTGGCAGTGGGGTTCAAATCCATTCAGAAAGGATATTTTCATGGAAATCGATCAAATGGAGATTGGACCAAATGGTGAAGGAACTCATCTCCCAGAACTTTCAAAAGATCTATTGAAAACAGCATATCGGCGGCAAAACATTGTACTCCACATTGATGATGGTTGTTTTGGTGGAGGGCAGACCGATATTCCTTTTGATGAGGATACTTCAGATCAGGAGTTAAAGCAGATTTATCATGATTACTTCCTCAATGGGGATAAAGATTACTGGCGAAAAGGAGTGTTTCATTACACGCTTTTACCCTATCATTCAGACCGGTATCCTGGTTTTGTTTTCAGAGGGGATGATCAATTAGATTGCTGTCAGATCTCTATGAGACCACATGAGCAGATTCCCACACGTCTTCCAATCCTGTTTCGTTTTTATTGGAAGAATATGAATATGGATGAAATCCATGCAACGGTGTATGCTGGTGCAATCATGCATGAAACAGGGCATACCCTTGGGATTTTCCATTCTAATACACCCGGTTGTGATGATCAAATTGGTAAAAAACCATGGCATCTTCATTTTTGGAAATGGCATAATTACAAAAGCGTGATGAATTATGCGTATGTTTATCGTATGGTTGATTACTCTGATGGAAGCCGTGGGCGAAATGATTTTGATGATTGGGATCGAATTGATTTAACCTTGTTTCAAAATTAAAAAAAATACTTTATGAAAAATCATTGCATTGATGATATATCATTTATGATATAATCATTATAGGCAAGATACTCTTTTAGTTCTTTTTTAATTTTCTTTTTTTGTTTGATGATTTCTTTTCTGGGTGAAAGATGCCGAGGTTTAATATAAGATGAAAAATCAATTCCCATCGAAGAGTTATAACCAAGAAATTCCAATATGTTTTCCATCGTTTTTTGAGGATGACTGCAAAGATCCTCATATCGGATAGAAACATAGTCAGTTTTCCTTTGAAGACTATTAATATCTTGTAAAAATGTATTTGCATTTGTTGACAAGGTGTTGATAAGCTGGTGGACTCTTAAGGGATTACTAGGTGAACAAACGAGTCGATAATAGAATCTAAGGAATGGATTGTTATATGTTTTTTTATACCATGGGGACAACAGAGCCATGTATCTACTTTTCTTGGTAAAGAGGGTATGCATCGCTTTGAGTTGAGAACTTAATGTATTTAATGGGTTACGATGGATGAAAACAAATTTTGCTGTTGGAAACTGCTTTTTAATAAATAAAAAATGAGCGAAATCAAAGGGGTTCTTTAAAAGGAGCGAATTATTATTGTTTGAAAGAAACGTTACTTTCTGACAGAGAAGAGAAAAAAGAGAAACCGTAATAGGATTTAAATGATGAATCTTTGTTTTCCGAGAGAGTAAAAAACCATATTCTTCAGGAAAATTTGCAGTAACTGAAAGTTCATCAATACCTCGAGTTTGTTTTTTTCCAGATTGTAAAATCTCAGTGAGATCGTTTTTAATCTGTTGATCTCGTTTTTTTTGATGATTATAAAGGAGTTCATCATAGTAAATGATATCATATGCCGTGGTAACCGTAAAAAAACCGGTTTCTTGTAAAAGTTTATAAAGAATACTTGTCCCGGATCGTTGCATGCCCATAATAAAAACGGGTTGAAACGAAACATCAGCGAGTTTTGAGAGAAGGGAATTATCCTTCGGATTATGTTGATTCATAGACAAACCTTTTTTTATTCATGAAGCATATCTTGTTTTATTTCTTAGTTTTTTGCTATAACCAGTTTTCACAATACAATCTATAGGGAGAAAAGACTATTTATAAGAACATAGTATGTCATTTAGAAAAAAATAATTCCGGTCTTTGTATGTCATCAAAAGTTGTTGTTATCGGTGTTGATGGTGCCACCCCTCAACTCCTAGAAAAATGGATGGATGCTGGTAAACTTCCCACTTTTCAGATGCTTCGAAAAAAAGGCGTGTGGGGAAAACTACGATCAACTATTCCACCATTTAGTGCTCCTTCCTGGGCATCCATTGTCACCGGTTGTAACCCAGGAAAACATGGTATCTATGGGTTTGAAACATTAACTGATGTGAATCCTCATTTGATTACTTCTAAAAACCGGAAAACCCCTGCGTTTTGGAAGTATTTTTCAACAATGAATCTCAATAACATCATTGTCAATGTACCCGGTAGTTACCCCCCAGAAAAAATCAATGGTGTTATGATCACAGGTTTATTGACTCCTTCACCTGATTCCAGATATACATATCCCGCTGATTTAAAAAACAGATTAACCAAGGATGACTTAGGTGAATATCCTTTGGAATCTATTTGGTTAGAAGATTTTTCTCGTTCAAGACTCGCGGAAACAAAACCATCGAAACTGGTTTCGATTTTACTCAATCAACTTGAATCAAGAGGAAAA
Source organism: uncultured Thermoplasmatales archaeon (assembly GCA_964627915.1). Taxonomy (GTDB): domain Archaea; phylum Thermoplasmatota; class E2; order DHVEG-1; family DHVEG-1; genus EX4572-165. The sequence continues at coordinate 6,430 of CAZVKY010000029.1, read as the reverse complement.
ATCACATGTTCATTGATGAAGGAGATGGACTGGGATTTTACTATGGTGGTGTTCAGAGCAACGGATACTGCTCAACATTTTCTTTTTGATCAGTTGGATCATGTCTTAACCATTTATCAAAAAGTTGATGAGTTAATAAAACAGTTGTTAGATGCAGCACCTGATGCAACCTTTTTCATTGTGTCAGATCATGGGTTTGAACAAATCAAAAAAATTCTTCATCCAGATAACGTATTGTATAAAACAGGTTTTTTAAAACCTGCTCATGTTCCCTCTAATCAGGTTTCTCAGCTCTCTTGGAACTTATTTTATAAAATGGGTAGAGTGTTTTTAAAAAGAATACCTGCTGATTTCATTAAACATTCACCACTGGTTAAAAAAATATTGTTTTCCTCAGCAGCTAAAAATAAAGTGTTTGATTTCACTGAAACAAAAGCTTTTTCCACAGCTGAGGGACGCGGTATTCAAATTAATTTAAAACAACGGTATGAGGAGGGAATCGTTGAAAAAAACGATTATGAAACCGTTCGAGATGAAATCATTTCTCTTTTTTCATCTTTGACTGATCCCGATACTGGTGAAAGCTATGTTGATCATGTGTATCGTGGAACGGAAGTCTATGGAGAAAAGGCAACTGATCCTCTTGATTTAGTGCTCAGTCTTACCCCTCATTACACTGCAAGTGAAAGTCTTCGGTTTCCTGGGAAACAGACAGCAAAATATGTTCGAAAGCTAGAAAAGTTTCCAGTGTTATTCTCAACTGATTCTTCTGGTCGGTCAGGTGATCATGCGCAGCATGGGATCTTTTTTGGGTATGGACCTAATATTAAACAGGGTGAGGTAGTTGACGGGTTATCTGTGTTTGATGTGTTGCCTCAGGTGTTTGCTTCTTTTGGTTTTACACCACCTTCTCTTGTTGATGGAAGCGTTAAGGAAACCGTGTTTCGTTCATCACCTCAATTGAAAAAAATCAATTGGAATAAGAATGAATCAAAAGATGGATTAACCTCTGCTGAAAAACAAAAAATCAAAATGTTACATAAGCATTTGCAATCAGGGAAATAACGTATCTTATCTTTTATGCATCAGGAAGTATGGTTTTGTGTTTGTATCCATGGGATAATAGTGCTTTCAAAGTATTGTTGAAATTTTTGTAGTGAAAATCCTTTTGCCGAAGTCAATGCTTCTTGCTGTTTTTTTCGAATCATAGCTGGGTTTTCTAGGGATTCTATTATAATTTTTTGTAATGATTCTAGTGAATCATAACTCATACTGGCCTTCTTAAATTGAGAAAACAAGACAAAGGATTTGGGTAGTATCACTGGTTTTGCATATTTTATGGCATCATAGATTACGCCACTACCAACTGATTTTCCATAGATTTCAGGTATCTTATTATCCGATTGGGTATGAATTTTTATGGGTAGAAAGAGGATATCGCTTTGTTGAATGGTAGTGTAAAATGTTTCATCATCAATGAATTCATCAAAGGTTTCAACTGTTAAACCATACGTTCCCAGATCTTGGAACTTTTTAATGATTTTTTTTCCATGAGTATCAAATGCGGTCCCAAGTAGAATCAACTTCATCTTTTCTAAATATGTTTTTGGTATGGATTGTAACGCCATGAGAGCAGTATTGAAATCCTTCCGATGTTTTTGGACAAGACCTGGAATAGTAAGGGTTAATGTTTTAGAAGAATCGTTCTCTTTTTTCTTTAAATTTTTTTCTTCGAAGACGGCTGATGGAAGAGTGAATACTGGTTTTTGATAGGGGGTTTCATTTCTGATATAATCTTTCAAGGGTGGATAAATGACATTGATTGCATCATAGTGTTGGATGATTTTTTCCATGCTTGGTTTCATGATCCTATTTATTAGGCAACGGAGGGGATTTATTTGTCCAGTATGATTGTTAGGGTTAAACCAAGCATTTACATGATGAACAGTGAGTATTTTTGGAATATTTGGATTGAATCTTGAGAAATGAAAAAGATCATACCAGGTTTCATGGATGGTATTGACAAACACGGCATCAAGTTGTGTTTCACAATATGATTCAGCTTCTTGTAAAAAGGATCGGAGGGATTGGTTATTCTTTTTGATAATAAAGGTGAATTGCTCTGTCTCATTAAGCCATGTTTTCAACCGAGCAAAGAGATCAGGTGTAGTGAAAACAGTTATCCTTGTATTTGATGTGTTACATATTTTACAGAAGGTGTAAAGCACTGCTGGATGTCTACGAACTTCTACTATGCCAATGTTTAATGTGTTTTTTTCTGATTGATATAATTGTTGATCCAGCGGTATCAGCTCCAGAAACACGTTCTTTTTTGATGATCAAACAGTTGAACGCTTAAACTACTTTTGGGTTTTTTTCAAATAGAAAAAGGGTTATTTTGATTTGTTTTGTTTAAATGACTAAGGTTAAAAATGACTATTGATTTATGGAGATTATCAGATGAAGTTATGAACATGGTTGAGGTTTCAATCTATGACAGATAGTTCAGGAGCACATATTGGTTTTTTTCCTCTTTCCTATAATCTTGCTGAGGTGGGAAGAGCAATTCTTGTTGCCCTGGAATTAAAAAAACATGGTGTTAACCCTGTTTTTTTTAGTCATGGTGGTGCTTATGAGTATCTTGAAAAAAAATTTGGATTTGATGTTATCACTATTGATCCATTGTATACTTCAGATATTATTTCAAATATCATCCAGGTAAATAGAAAAGAAAAATCAGGGATTCCATATCATACTTCATTTCTAAGAGAAGTAATTAATAATGAAGTAGCTGCGTTTAAAAAAAATGATATTCAGTTATTAGTCTCCTTTGTCAATTTCCCTTGTTCTCTTTCCGCAAAAATAGCAAAAATCTTTCATATAGATGTCAGCCCTGGACCAGGTAGATTTCATTATTCCATTCCAGATTCATATGAAACAGCATTTACTAGATTTCTACCTCAAAAAATAAAGGTTCCCTTATTTAATTATCTTTTTTATAAAGGTGGCCGGCATATTAGAAAACCCTTTAATAGTATCGCAAAAGAACATAATCTCCCCTTGTTTCATAATATGTTTGATCTCATCCATGGAGATTTTACAATAGTTACTAATTTTCTTGAATTCATCAATATTTTTCCCCATCAACAACTCTTTTCTGATGATGCTTATGTTGGTATTATTCTGTTAGAGGAATTGTTTAACAATATTTTTCCATTAAATCAAGAGAAAAAAATCTCTGATGAGATTTCTCAGCATCTTCAAACCAGTCGAAAAAAAATACTATTGACCATGGGGAGCAGCGGGGATAAACAATTATTTTTAGATCTGATCCATGCTCTTAATGAAACCCAGCATCAAGTTGTTGTAGTTTATGGAAATATCCTAGATGATAATCATCTACCAATGGTTTCCGAACGCATCCTTCTTAAAAAATTTGTTCCATCCTTAGCTAAGCTTCACCAACTGGTTGATCTTTCCATCATCCATGGAGGCCAGGGAACGGTGTACACTGCTGCCTATGCAGGTAAACCAATCATTGGGTTTCCGATGCAGTTTGAACAGCATCTTCATTTAGAAAAAATGGTGGGCCATGGAGTTGGCTGCATGCTATCTAAGCAATCTTATGATAAACAAGTGTTTCTATCAGCAATTGAAAACATTTTTTCAAATTATTCATTCTATGAAAAAGCAGCAAAAGATCTTTCAGCAAAATTACCGGCACCTACTGGAGAAAAAATTGCTGCAAAAAAAATCCATGATATCTTAAAGAGAAAAAAAAGAAAACAATAGAAGTGATGTGTCGTGAATACAACGAATCCTGAGCAAGCAACATTTATCTCGTCTTTATCTCAGATTGCAAAAGGATCTGGAACCGTATTTCTTGGTTTTTTATGTTATTCTTTATTTTTACTCATCAGCAATATTATTATCGCCAGGTATTGGGGGCAAACAAATTTTGGTATTTTTTCTCTAGCTTTTTCTATTTTGAGTATTCTTGCAGTGATCAGTTGCGTGGGTCTTGACCGAGGGATCACTAGAAACATTGCTTTTTATCAGGGTAAGAAAAACAGTGATGCATTACCCGGTCTGATCATTAACTCCGTAATTATCACTTTTTTTACTAGTATCATTGCAGGTATTGGCTTATTTGTTCTTTCAGATTATATTGCAACTGTTGTTTTTCATATTACTGCGTTGTCCTTACCATTAAAAATTTTTTCATTTACACTTCCATTGTTTAATTTAATCACGATTGTTTCCTCGGTTTTTAGAGGATATCATAATATCAAACCATTGGTCTATTTTCAACATGTGTCGTTAAGTATTCTTTTCGCTGTTTTTCTCATTCCATTGTTTTTAACTGATTATGCATTTGTCACTGTTTTTTATGCTTATTTTCTTGCAACAGCTCTTTCTTTATTGTTTCTTTTTTTCTATGTGAAAAAATCCTCGAATATTCCTCCAGTCAAAATCAGTAATCTAAAGAAAAGCACTACGAAAAATCTTCTTCTTTTTTCTCTTCCATTAGTTGGCACTGCTATTTTACAACGAATCATCCGTTGGACAGATACCCTTATGATCGGTGGGTTACAAACTGCTGCTTTAGTTGGCTTATATAATGCAGCACGTCCTCTTTCTCTTTTTCTCACCTTTCCGCTGAGTGCATTGTTAATGATGTATACCCCTGTTGTTTCATCTATGTATGGCTCAAATAAGCATAATAACATGCGTCAGAGCTACATTGTAATCACTAGATGGCTTTGTTTTCTCACCCTCCCCCTGTTTTTATTGTTTTTTTTCTTCCCAGAAAAACTACTTTTATTCTTCTTTGGTGATTCTTATGTTTTAGCTGCGGTTACTCTTCAAATCCTATCCATTGGAGCAGTGCTTCATAATCTAACAGGACCAAATGGTGCGTATCTTCTCGCTCTTGGAAAATCAAAAGCAATTCTTTATGCATCCTTTGCCACGGCAGTAATCAATGTAAGTTTGAATTTATTGCTTATCCCTCGTTATGGAATTGAGGGTGCAGCTATTGCATCTACTATCTCAATAGTCTCTGTTAATCTCATAAAATGTGTTTATCTTTACCGTATTCATCAGGCTCATCCATTGGATACATCCATGATTATTCCCTTGTTTCTATCCATTGTTTTTTCAACAGCAAGCATTCTTTTGCTCAATAGCATCTTCATAGTTTCACTCTGGATTCTACCAATCATTCTGCTGTTGTTTTATGTGTTTGTTTTTCTTTCATTGTTAATCTCAAAGAGTGTGAAAAAGGAAGATATTCAGATGATTTCGTTAATGGCAAAGAAGTTTCATCTGAATGCTAAAAAGATTACTGTTTTTCTTAATAAGTATTCAAAATAAAGAACAAACTGTAAAAAATAATTTTTACCAATCTGTGTTTTTTTCATATCCTAGTTCGATGAGAAGTTTCCCAGCGAGTTTTTTAAACTGTTTTTTTTCTTTTTCGGTCATATCTTTTTTCCATCGGCCGATTGATTTCTGATATAATTGAGTTCCTACTTCTATGTTTTGAGGATGTGCTGTTGATTGTTCATATTTATAAAATTCTAATAATTTCTTTTTTTCAATCATGTTTAGTTGTAAAAAATCAAAAATCTTCTGCATGGTCTCCAGAGGATGATACACTAGGTCCTCATAATGTATTTCAAGATAGTGTGGTGAATGCCGCCATTTTTTTCCTTGATTGATACTGCTTATCCATCGATGAACACACCATTTGAAAGGATTTCGGGTGTTTAAGGGAATGATTTCTCCGTTTTGTATCATACGTTTCGGATGAGTTCTAAGGGAACAGGATACATCTCTTCCATCACGGATGATATGAATAAAAAATGCATGTGGAAAAAAGCGGAAGATTTCATCAATGATTGCAATATGGTACGGATGTTTAAGAGCCACAAGATTGCTATTGGTTTTATGTTGGTAGAGATCAATTATTTTTTCTGAATAACGAATATGATCATTTATTTCTAAGAGTGTATCGATTTCTTTTTCTGAGAATTGAAATGCTTTTTTCAATAAATCATAATTATCATTGAAGGCGAGTAGATTATATTCTTGTTTTGGTGAAGAAATAGCTGGATGCATACCTAGTAATGATCGAAGAAGCGTTGTTCCACTTCTAGGACATCCACCTAAAATTACTACTGATTTGTCTGATTGGTATTTTTTTTTCTTTGTATATAAAAAATAGTTAAATCGAAGCGTTTCTAGCACCCATTTTTTTTGTGAACCATAAAAGATTAGGAAATCTAACAATTGATTTTTTTTCATTCGTTTGAACAAGGTCTGTTGTTTTGACTTATCAGCCATAGTTAATCATCACAAATCCAATGAATAATTTCACCATGTTTTCTGAAAGGTATTCATCTGTTGTTATATACGCTTTGTCTTT